>NZ_JBSFVZ010000021.1:0-144033 GCF_053592575.1 Streptomyces sp. NPDC002640
TACGGTGTACGTTCCACCCATCACCCCCTGCGCCCCCCCCTCGGGTTTGGGGGACCCCCCCGCCCCGGCCCCCCGCAACCGTCCGGCCCCCCCCCGCGGTTCTCCGCGGGGGGCGACGTCCGTTCCGGCGGCGCGCGGGGTTCGCGCGTCCGGGTCAGTCCTCCTGGCGGGCGGGAGCCGGACCGGGGAGGGCCACGCCGGCGGGGGCGTCCTTACGGCCCTTCCCCTTCCCCCTCCCCGGCAGCGCCGCCCCCACGGTCCGCAGGGCGAGCAGCAGGGCCCCGACGTCGTCCAGGTACACCGGGTCGGGGACCAGGTCGGCCGGGAGCACCAGATAGGCGACCGCACCCCAGAACACCCACCGCGGCCCGGTCGGCAGCCCGGCCCGGCGCAGCGCGCGGCGGGTCCGCACCAGCCGCACCAGCAGCCGCACCGCGACGGCCAGCAGCACCACCGCGACCAGGGCCACGGCCACGATCAGCACCAGCGTCGTCCGCTCGTCCACCGCACACCTCCAGAGCGAGGAGGGCGTCGCGGGTGCGACGCCCTCCTTCTCCAGCTTCCCCGACCGGAGGCCCGTACGGCCCCCGGCGTGGCCGAGGTCACGCCACCCGGCCGCCCAGCGCCTCCAAAACCCGGTCCGGGCTCAGCGGCAGCTCCCGCAGGCGGACGCCCACCGCGTGATGGAACGCGTTGCCGACGGCGGCGGCCGTCCCGACGATGCCGATCTCGCCGATGCCCTTGCCGCCGACGGGGTTGAGGTGCGGGTCGTCCTCCTCGATCCAGTGCGCCTCGACCGACGCCACGTCGGCGTTGACCGGCACGTGGTAGGCGGCCAGGTCCCGCTCCGCGAAGTCGCCGAAGGCCGGGTCCAGCACGGAACCCTCGGTGAGGGCCATCCCCAGCCCCATCACCATCCCGCCGACGAACTGCGAACGGGCGGTCCGCGGATTGAGGATGCGGCCCGCGGCGTACACCCCGAGCAACCGGTTCACCCGGACCTCGCCGCTGACGGTGTCGACGCCGACCTCGGCGAAGTGCGCGCCGAAGGCGTGACGGGCGTAGTCGCTCTCCGCGTCGGCGGTGCCGGCGGTGTCCGCGTGCTCCTCCAGCCCTTCGTCGGGCAGCGTGCCCTGGTTCACGGCCAGCCTGCGGGCGAGCCGGGTGCACGCCTCGTGCACCGCCCACCCCCAGGACGCCGTCCCGGAGGAGCCGCCCGCCAGGGGCGCCGCGGGCAGGTCGCTGTCGCCGATCTCGATCCGCACCCGGTCACCGGGCGCGCCCAGCGCCTCGGCGGCCACCTGACCCAGCACCGTGCGCGCGCCGGTGCCGATGTCGGTGGCGTTCACCCGCACCAGGAACGTCCCGTCCGGCAGCGCCCGCGCGGTGGCGGTGCTGGGGGAGACCAGCACCGGGTAGGTCGCCGACGCGACACCCGTGCCGGTGAGCACCTGGCCGGCGCGGCGCACCCCGGGACGCGGGTCCCGTCCCGCCCAGCCGAAGCGGCGCGCTCCCTCCCGCAGGCACTCCACCAGGTGCCGGCTGCTGAACGGCTTGCCGGAGTCGGGCTCGACACGGCAGTCGTTGACCACCCGCAGCTCCACCGGGTCCATGCCCAGTTCCCCGGCGAGCTCGTCCATCGCCGACTCCAGGGCGTACATGCCCGGCGTCTCCCCGGGAGCGCGCATCCACGACGGCGACGGCACGTCCAGCCGCGCCACCCGGTGGACGGTCCGGCTGTGCGGGGAGGTGTACATCGTCCGGCCCGGCACGGCGGCCTGCTCCACGAACTCCTTGATCCGCGAGCTGTACGTGGTCACCTCGTGCGTCAGCGAGCGGATCACCCCGTCCGGCCCGGCCCCCAGCCGTACCCGGTGCAGGGTCGGCGCACGGTGCCCCACCAGGGCGGGAAGGTCACGGCGGGCGAACGCCAGCGCGACCGGCCGCCCGGTGTGCAGCGCCGCCATCGAGGCCAGCACCACGTCCGGACGGGGCGTCCCCTTGGAGCCGAAGCCCCCGCCGACGTGCTCGGCGCGCACGGTGACGGCCGCCTCCGGCACCCGGAACATCGCCGCGAGGGTCTGGCGGACCTTGGTGGTGCCCTGGCTGGAGCACCAGGCCTCCAGCCGGCCGTCCGTCCAGCGGGCGGTGGAGGCGTGAGGCTCCATCGGATGGTTGTGCAGCGGCGGCACCCGGTAGGCGGTGTCCACGCGGACCGGCGCGGCGTCGAACGCGCCGTCCGGATCGCCGTGCTCCCGCAGCGCCGGATGGCCGCCGTTGGCCTTCTCCGGCACGTACGCGTCGGGGCGGTCCGGCGTCAGCAGCACGTCGTGCTCCTGCGCCAGGTAGTCGACCCGCACGGCCGCGGCGCCCTCACGGGCGGCCTCCGGCGTCTCGGCGACCACCAGCGCGACCACCCAGCCCCGGTGCGGGACGTGGGCGTCCTGCAGGACCGCCAGGGTCGGGTCGTCGGGATCCGCCAGGCGGGGCGCGTTCTCGTGCGTGAGGACCGCCAGCACGCCCGGGGTCGCCAGGGCCGCGGAGTCGTCGACGCCCAGCACCCGCCCGCAGGCAACCCGGGCGGGAACCGGCCAGGCGTGCGCCAGGCCGGGCAGGCGGTGCTCGACGGCGTAACGGGCCCGGCCGGTGACCTTGTCGCGGCCCTCCCGCCGGACGACGGGGGCGCCCAGCGCGGCGGGGGCGTCAGCCATGGAATTCCTCCGTGAGGTGGTTCTGGGGGCCGCCGGTGCGACGCGCCCCGCTCACCCGGCGGACCGGGCGGCGAGACGGGTCAGGACGTCGACGGTCAGGGAGCGGGCCAGCGGCACCTTGTAGCCGTTGTCCCGCAGCGGTTCGGCCGCCGACAGCTCCCGCTCCAGCGCGTGCGCGAAGGCGGCGCCGGTGGGGGCGGCGCCGGTCAGCGCCTCCTCGGCCCGGCGTGCCCGCCACGGCCCGTGTGCCACGCCCCCCAGGGCGATCCCCACCCGCGCGACGACGCCGTCCTCGACCTTCAGGACGACCGCCGCGGAGGCCAGCGCGAAGGCGTACGAGGCGCGGTCGCGGACCTTCCGGTACGCGGACGGCAGCCCCCGGGTGGCGGCCGGCAGCACCACGGAGGTGACCAGTTCGCCGGGGCGGACCACGGTGTCCAGGTCCGGGCGGTCGCCGGGCAGCCGGTGGAACACGTCGGCGGCCACCTCGCGCGCGCCGTCCGGGCCGTCCAGTTCCACGCGGGCGTCCAGGGCGGCCAGCGCCACCGCCATGTCCGACGGATGGGTGGCGACGCAGTGGGGGGAGTGGCCCAGCACGGCGTGGTCGCGGTGCACGCCCTCGCGCGCCCCGCAGCCGCTGCCGGGCTCCCGCTTGTTGCACGGCTTGGACAGGTCCTGGAAGTACGGGCACCGGGTCCGCTGGAGCAGGTTGCCGCCGGTCGTGGCCGCGTTGCGCAACTGCCCCGAGGCACCCGCGAGCAGTGCCTGGGACAGCGCCGGCCAGCCCTCCCGGACCAGCGGATGGGCGGCCAGGTCGCTGTTGCGGACCGTGGCGCCGACGCGCAGCGACCCGTCCGGCAGCTCCTCCACCGTGTCCAGCGGGAGCCGTGAGACGTCCACCACCGTCGCCGGGCGCTCCACGCCCAGCTTCATCAGGTCGACCAGGTTGGTGCCCCCGCCCAGGTAGCGGGCGTCCGGTGCGGCGGCGTGCGCGGCGGTGGCCTCCTCGACCGTGCGGGCGCGGACGTACTCGAAGGTCCTCACGGGATCACGTCCTCCACGGCCTCGACGATGCGCGGATAGGCGCCGCAGCGGCACAGGTTGCCGCTCATCCGCTCCCGGATCTCCGCCGCGCCCAGCGGTACCGGCTCACCGGCCTCGGTGCCGGGACCGGTGACGGCCGACGGGTGCCCGTCCGCCGCCTCGGCCAGCGCGCCCACCGCCGAGCAGAGCTGGCCGGGCGTGCAGTAGCCGCACTGGAAGGCGTCCCGGTCCAGGAACGCCCGCTGCAGCGGGTGCAGCTCGCCGTCCGGACCGGCCAGGCCCTCCACGGTGGTGACCTCGCTGCCGTCGAGGGCGACGGCGAGCAGCAGGCAGCTGTTCACCCGCCGCCCGTCGACCAGCACCGTGCACGCCCCGCACTGGCCGTGGTCGCAGCCCTTCTTGGCGCCGACCAGGTCCAGGTCCTCCCGCAGCAGGTCCAGCAGCACCCGCCGGTTGTCGACGGTCAGCGTGTGCTCCCGGCCGTTGACGGTGAGCGTCGTACGGGAGGCGGGGGCGCCGGGCGTCGGGGGCGCCGGGTGTGCCGGAGGCGTAGGGGGCGTCGTCATAGCGCCCGCTCGTCCTCGTCCGGCACGCGGTGCACCGCGGCCTCCTCGGCGGAGGCGGCGCCGCCGCTGATGCCCACGTCCTCCGCGAGCATGTCCTTCTCGGCGTCCTCACGGGCGCCCTCGTCCGGGGCGACCAGGCGTCCGGCACGTTCGTCGCCCACCTGGTCGTCGAGGGGCTCGCCCTCCCCGCCCGGCAGGTCGCCCACCCCGTCGCCCTCGGCGGCCGCCTCGGCCGCCGGGTCGGGGCGCTCCTCGGCCAGCCGCTCGTCCAGGCTCTCGCCCTCGCGCTGCTCACGGGCCGTGGTGCCGTGCTGCTCCACCCCCAGCGGCCGCTCGGGGGGCGAGTAACCCTCGTCGTAGGGCTCGGTCTCCCGCTCGTTGAGGGTGTCCTCCGGGTCCAGGATGCCGTCGTCCTCGCGCCCCTCCGCGCCGTCCTGGGGCTGGTAGACCTCGTCACCGAAGTCCTGGCCGCCGGAGTTGCCGTCCATCGCGTCTTTCGGGTCAGTCATGGGACCCGCGTATCCAGCCCCGGTCGCCTGACACCCCCCGGCCCGGGCCGCCACCCGGACGCGCGGCCCGGGGCCCGATCGATCACGAAGCCGAAGCGATCCGAATACGTGCATGTTCCAAAGGAAAATGCCAAAGGCCCGAACCGGGGGCGGCACATTCCGTAGTCTCTGGTCGGATTCGCGGACAGGCGAGCAGTGGGGGAGGGGATACGGCGTGCCCGGAATCGACGAGAGCCTGCAGGAGGCCGTACGGCTGCCCGGGGCACGGGGCGCCGCACTGGTCGACTGGATCAGCGGACTCTCCCTGGGCTCGGTCGGTGAGGCGCCGGGCAAGGACCCGGAGACCGCGGCCGCCGAGATCGCCGAGGTCGCCCGGATCAGCGCCGAGCACCGCGTCTTCGCCCCGGCGGACGCCCTCACGGACGGGGGCCCGGGACGGCGGACACCGGGTGAGCCCGGGCACGAGCCGCCGGTCGAGGACGTGATCGTGACCACCGCCTCGGCCTACCACGTGCTGCGCTTCGTACCGACCGCCTTCGACGGCAGCGTCTGCCTGCACCTGTGGCTGGACCGGACCGAGGGCAACCTCGCGATGGCCCGGATCCGGCTGGCGGAGGTCGTGGAGCGGCTGGTGCTCGGATGAGGCGGCCGGGACGGCGTCGCACCGGCGGCGAACCCCCGGAGGCGGGTGCGGAAGCCGGCCCGGGGGCCGCGGTGAGTGACGAAGAGCTTGACGGGCGAGGCGAAGGGAGCGGGCCGATGACCGGCGCGGCAGGGATCGACGAGGCCGAGATCAGGGAGGAACTGCGCGGGCTGCGCTCCCGCGTGCCGGAGCTGACCGGGGCGCTGCTGGCCAGCGCCGACGGGCTGGTGCTGGCCCACGAGACCCCGCCCGGCACCGAACCCGAAGGGCTCGCCGCGCTCACCGCGGCCGCCCTGGGGGTCGGCGCCCGGCTCACCGACGCCGGGCGGCGCGGGGACTTCCGGGAACTGCTGGTGCGCGGCTCCGCCGGCTACGTCGCCACCTACGCCGCGGGACCGGCGGCGGTGCTCACCCTGCTCGCCGGCGACCGGGTCAACGTGGGCCGCCTCCACCTGGAGGGGCGGCGCGCGGGCATCCGCATCGCGGGCCTGATGCCCACCGCGCCCGTGCCGGCCGCCCCGGACCGGGCGCCGGCGGAGGCGGGGGCGGGGGCGGTGGAGCAACCGGCCGCGCTGCCGGTCCGCTCGCCGGGGTCGACGCGCGCCGGCCGCGCCCGCGGCAACGGGCCCCGCTCCTCCGGCTCGCGTTCCACCGCCTGAGGTTCGGCGCGTTCCGCCGGCTGAGCGCAGGCGCGCGTCCAGCCGCCCGAGCTCCGGCTCGCGGTCCACCGTCTGAGCCCTGGCGCGCGTCCAGCCGCTCCGTCCGGGGCTCCGGGGGCCCGGCTCGTCGTGCGCCGCTCGGGGTCAGCCCTCCTCGCCCGGCCCGGCCAGCCAGGACGCCACCGCGTCCGTGATGGGCTGCCCCGTGTCGAGCTCGACGAAGGCGAACTGCCCGGACTGGTTGCACTCCAGGAACCACCAGGTGCCCTCCGCGTCCTCGGCGAAGTCGAAGGCGCCGTAGGCGAGGCGGGCGGCGTGGAGGTAACCGCGCACGCCCGCCGCCACGGCGTCGGGCACGCCCACCGCCCGCCAGGCGTGGGCGGACGGGGCGAAGCGGACGTCCACGTCCTCGGGCGCGGCGTCGGGCGCGACCTCCTTCCGCGCGGCCAGCAGCCGGTCGCCGACCGCGGTCAGCCGTATGTCCGCGCGCTTGACGACCAGGCGCTGCAGCAGCGTCGGCCCCAGCGCCACCGCGTCGAAGTCGGCGTCCGGGCCCACCCTGCTGGTGGGCACCACCAGGGGCGGGTCCTGCGGGTGCGTCCCCGACACCGGCTTCACCACCAGGTCGCGGTGGCGGTCGGCGAAGGCACGGGCCGCGCGCGGCACCGTGGTGATCAGCGTGGCGGGCACCGGGAGCCCGGACTCCTGGGCCAGCCGCAGCTGCCACGGCTTGTGCCGGGCCATGAACGCCGCCTCCGGCGGGTTCATCCAGCGCGCCCCGGTGCCCCGCAGCATGCCGTACAGCGCCTGCGACGCCTCCTGGACGAGCCAGTCGGACGCCTCCTCGGCGGCGCTGCCCGGAACGCCGGGCCTGCGGACCCAGACCGACCGCAGGACGTCGAGCCCCACCCGCCGGCCGCCCACCGAGAGCGCGCCGCGGAGCCCGAACTCTCCGAACTCGCCGAATTCGCCGAACTCGCCGGAGAGCCCGACCGTGCCCGGAAGATCGGCCGGATCCATGCGGAGGACCGGAACACCGCGGGCGTCGAGCCGTTCGATCACCAGGTCCGCCGTCACATCCTGTGTACATGTCAGGATCAGAACGGTCATCGCTTCGCGTCCGCGGGGCGGCGTCAGTCGTCGAAATGCGTCTTGGAACCGGCGGTCGAGGTGGTCGCCCCCAACTCCCGCAGCAGGTCCCGGTCGTGGGCGGCTATGCGCCCGTCGTCGAGGACGTTGAGCTGCAGGAGCGGGTCGTATCTGTAGGGCGCGGTGGTGGTGACCTCGGACTCCTCCGCCGGGCGGGCGTATTCGAGGGCGAACATGCGCATGGGTCTCTCCCTGGGACGGTCCGTCACATACCTCGCTCGGACACGACCCGCCCGGCCCCGCGACGGGGTTGCCGGACGCTCCGCCTCCAGGGACTTATACGTGCCGGGCCGGTGATTGGTTTCCTCACGCTCCGTGACCACCCGAGGGGGTGGCGAGAAAAGTTGGTTTGACGTGGCGCGCACGGAACATCCGATGAAAGGACAGATAACCTGGATGACTGTGGAGGAATGGTGGGCATCATCGCCTGGATCCTGATCGGCCTGATCGCCGGCGCCATCGCCAAGGCGCTGCTTCCGGGGCGCGACCCCGGCGGCATCATCATCACCATGCTGATAGGCGTGGTCGGTGGTCTGCTGGGTGGCTGGCTGGGCAAGGTCATCTTCGGCGTCGACTCGATCGACGGCTTCTTCGACCTTTCCACATGGGTCGCCGCCATCATTGGCTCGGTGATCCTCCTGCTGATCTACCGTGCCTTCACCGGCGGTCGACGCACACACCGTCACGCCTGACCCGAGCGGTCACACCGCTACCAATCGTCGGCGCCCGCACCGGATTCCGGTGCGGGCGCCGACGTGTGTGCGGGGCACCGCCGGGGCGCAAGGCTGAACTCCCGCGCAGCCGCTCGGTGTTACGTGCCCTCGCGAGGGGAGCGGGGCGGGCCGGGTCGCGCTCGGCCTCGCGCGGGTGGTGTCGTGAAGGCGGATGCCGCCGCCGTCCACCGCGGCCCGACCCCCGTACACCGCCGACCTCTGCAGGCCGGCGTCACTCCGCGTGGCGGTGAAGCGGCAGGCGCCCACGTCGTGTAGCAGCCGGTCCGGGGGCCGGTCCGGTCCGGCCGGCCCGGCCGCGAGGGCAACCGCCAGGACGTCGGCGACGGTCGGCAGGGCCTCGGGCGGCGCACCGGCGGCCCCCTGACGGCGCCCCGGCCCCGTACCGACACCGGTGATTTTGCCGATGTACGCGCCCGGCGGGCGGCCCGACAGTGGCGTTGCCAGTCAGCGGCAGCACCGCCGGCGGCGCGGACACGTCAGGACGACGCGTGCCGCGACCGCGAGGGCGACTGCCTCGTCAGAGAGGACGACCCGTCGTGCAGCACTCGCAGAGCAGCCCGTCCACCGACGCTCTCCCCACGCCGGCCACCCGTCGGCGCCGCCTCGGCCGCGTCGCCGGCCTGTCCGCCTCCGTGGCCGCAGCCGTCGCCTTCAGCACCCTCGCCGCCCCGGGCGCCACCGCCGCGGACAACCCCTACGAGCGGGGCCCGGCCCCGACGAACTCCAGCATCGAGGCGCTCCGCGGCCCGTACTCGGTCTCCAGCACCTCCGTCTCCTCCCTGCTGGTGTCAGGGTTCGGCGGCGGCACCGTCTACTACCCGACCACCACCAGCGACGGCACCTTCGGCGCCGTGGTGATCACCCCGGGCTTCACCGCGTACGAGTCGTCCATCTCGTGGCTCGGCGAGCGCCTCGCCTCCCAGGGCTTCGTGGTGTTCACCATCGACACCAACACCACGATGGACCAGCCCGACTCCCGCGGCGACCAGATGCTGGCGGCGGCCGACTACCTGACGCAGCGCAGCTCCGTCCGCACGCGCGTCGACGCCACCCGGGTCGCCCTGATGGGCCACTCCATGGGCGGCGGCGGCACCCTGGAGGCGGCCAAGGACCGGCCGTCCGTCAAGGCCATCATCCCGATGACCCCGTGGAACCTGGACAAGACCTGGTCCGAGATCCGGACGCCCACGCTGATCTTCGGCGCGGAGAACGACAGCGTCGCCTCGGTCACCAGCCACTCCGAGCCGTTCTACACCAGCATCCCGTCGACCACGGAGAAGGCGTACCTGGAGCTGAACGGCGCCTCGCACTTCGCGCCCAACACCTCCAACACGACGATCGCGAAGTACAGCATCTCCTGGCTGAAGCGGTGGGTCGACAACGACACCCGCTACTCCCAGTTCCTCTGCCCGGGCCCCAGCACCGGTCTCCTCAGCGATGTTGAGGAGTACCGCAACACCTGCGCCTTCTGACCCGGGGGACCCTGACGGCGGCCGCGCCCCGGGCGCGGCCGCCGTTCGGCGTGCCCGCAACCGCCCCGCGCCCCCTTCCGGGCGCCGGGCCCCGCACCCGGAACGTACGGACGTGTGCCGCCGCACAGCCGGCCGCCTTGGCCCGTGGACGGGCACACACCCGCGCACCGGGCCCGGACCGGAGGCTTCCGGCAGGCTTTACTCCTCCGTAACATCGCGGGAATGACCGGACAGACGACCGTCATCAACCCCCCACGGACGCACGGCCGCAGCGAGGAACTGCGCGCGGCCGCCGCGACCCTGACGAACCGTCTGGAGGACGACAGCGCCGTCCTCCTCCTCGCCGGCGAGCCGGGCCTCGGGCGCACCACCCTGCTCGAGGACGTCGCCCGCTCCTTCACCGTCGGCCCCGTCCTGCGCGTCGGCGCCGCCGCCGCGGAGTCCCGCCTCCCCTACAGCGGCGTCCACGCCGTACGCTGCGCCGCCGCCCGCACCGTGGGCGGCCTCCCGCGCACCCCCAGGACCCCCGAGGGCCTGCTCGACCTGCTCGGAGCAGCCGCCGCGGGCGGCCCCCTCCTGCTCTGCGTCGACGACGCCCACCTCTGGGACGCCCCCTCCCGCGCCGCGCTCGGCTTCGCCGCCCGGCGCCTGCACGCCGCCGGCCGGGTCGGCCTGCTCGTCTCCGTCACCGGACACCGCGCCGCCGACCCCGACTTCGCCGGACTCCCCGTCCTGCGCCTCGGCCCGCTGTCCCGGCCCGCCGCCCAGGCACTGCTGGCCGACCTCCTGCCCGGCGGCGTCGACCCCGCCGTCCGGGAGGAACTCCTCACCGAGGCCGACGGCAACCCCTCCCTCCTGCACGCCCTGGTCCGCCGCCTGACGCCCGACGAGCTCTCCGGCGCCGCCCCCCTGCCCCGGCCCCTCGCTGACGCCGACGTGCTGGCCTGCGTGGTCGGCGAGAGCCTGACCGGACTGCCCGCCGGACTCGACGACCTGCTGCTCACCGCCGCCGCGGCCCACGAGACCGCCCCGCCCGACGGACGGGCCGGGGTCGACGCCGACCTGGTGCTCCGCGCCGCCGGCCGACTGGGCGGAACGGCCGCCCCGCCGCCCCGCGCCGAACGTGCCGTGGACCTGATCGCGGTCGCCGACGGCCGCCTCCGCTTCACCGGCACCCTGGTCCGCCGTGCCGTCCACGCGGCCGCCCGCCCGGCACGGCGCCGCGCCGCACACCGGGCGCTGGCCGCCGTCCTGACCGCGGACGGCCACCGCCTCGCCGCGCTGCTGCACCTCGCCCACTCCGTCAACGCCCCCGACGCCGCGCTCGCCGACGACCTGGCCCGCACCGCACTCGACCCGGCGACCGACGCCACCCACCTCCGGCGGGCCGCCGCCCTGGCCCGGGCCGCCGACCTCACCCCCGGCGCCACCCTGCGCGCCGAGCGCCGCACCGCCGCCGCCGAACAGGCCCTGCTCGCCGGACGACCCGCCCAGGCCCGCGGCCTCCTCGCCGACGCAGGCGGCCCCGAGGCCCGGGCCACCGTGCGCGGCCGCGCCGAGATGCTGCGCGGCGTGATGACCCTCGGGGACGGCCCCGTGGCCGACGCCCACGCCTCCCTGCTGTTCGCCCGCTCCCTGCTGGCCGGTGAGGCGCCCGCCCTGGCGCTCGCCGCCACCGTCGCCGCGGCGGACGCCGCCTGGGCCGCGGGGGACATGACGGGCTGCCTGTCGGCGCTCGCCACCGCCTCGGCCACCGCCCCCGCCCCCGAGCCGGGACGTCCCGACCCGGTCCGCGACTACCTCACCGGGATGCGCGCCATCCTCGAGGCCCGGCTCGCCGACGCCGCCCGCCCGCTGCGCCGCGTCCTCGACCACGGCTGGACCCAGGACGAACCCGATGCACTGCACCGCGCCGCGACCGCCGCCCTGCTGCTCGGCGAGGTGGACACCGCCTGCCGGGCCGGGGCCCGCGCCCTGGCGGCCGCCCGCGCCCGCGGCTACGACGCCTTCGTCCCGCAGACCCTCGAATACCTGGCCTACGCCGAACTCCGGGCCGGCCGCCACGCCCGGGCGCGCGCCCACGCCGAGGAAGGCCTGCGCTGCGCCCTCCACTCCCGGCGGCGCAACACCGCGGCCCATCACCGCGCCATCCTCGCCCTCGCCTCCTCCATCGAGGGCGACGTCGACGAGGTGACCGCGCAGGCCGCCGCGGCCCTCGAGACCGCGCGCAGCCACGGCCTGGCGCAGACCGCCACCCTCGCCGAATGGGCCGCCGGACGCGCCGAGCTGGGCCGCGGCCGCCCCTCCGAGGCGGCCGCCCGGCTCGGCCCGCTGGTCAGACCCGGCCGCACCGGGGGCCACTTCGCCGTCCGGGCCCTGGTGATGCCCTGCTTCGTGGAGGCGGCCGTCCTCGCCGACCGCGCCGACGAGGCCCGCATCGTGGTCGAGGAGTTCGAACTCTGGGCCGACTTCGGCGCCGACGCCCAGGCGCCCGCCCAGCTCGCCCGCTGCCGCGCCCTGCTGGTCCCGCCGGACGACCCCGGCACCGCCGACACCCTGTACCGGCAGGCACTGGAACTCCACGAACAGGCGGGCGGCGACTTCGAGCAGGCCCGCACCCAGCTCCTCTACGGCAAATGGCTGCGCCGCCGCCGGCGCCCCCGCGAGGCCCGCGGCCGGCTCCGCGACGCCCTGCACATCTTCGACCGCTGCGGCGCGCGGGTCTGGGCCGACCAGGCCCGCGCCGAACTGCGCGCCAACGGCGAGGCCCCGGCCGCGCCCCAGGACGGCGCGCTCGCCCGGCTGACGCCGCAGCAGCAGCGGATCGCCCGCTGCGTCGCGGCCGGGGACACCAACCGCGAGGTCGCCCAGCGCCTGTCCGTCAGCACCCGCACCGTCGACCACCACCTGCGGAACATCTTCGCGGCGCTGGGCGTCCGCTCCCGGGTCGAACTCGCCCGCCTGGTCGGTCAGGAGCTCTGACGGCGGGCGGCCTCCAGGGCGACCGGCGGCGGCAACCCGCCCGCCACACGCACGGCACCGCTCGGTAACAAATGAGCAACTGCCCGCACACCCCTAGGGACCGACCGGACGGTATGTCATTCTGCGTGGCAGGACGAGTCAGGCGACGGCCGCACCGCGGCCCCCGGACCCCGGGGGCCGCCGACACGGCCGCCGCGTGCGTACTGCCGGGGAGCCGACCTCGGAGGAGGAACGCGATGTACCAAGCCGTACGGTCACGAGGAGCCCTGCGCCCCGCGACACCCGCCGCACCACGGCCGCGCCCGCCACGCTTCCGTTCGCTGACCGACGCCGAGGCGCTCCGCGTACTGCACCGCGCGGCGCGGGTCATCCAGGACGACCTGCCGGACCTCACCGACCGGCTGGTGGCCGCGCTGCGCGAGCAGGAACCCGTCTACCGGGCGGCCATGGAGACCGAACCCACCGGCACCTGGCAGGAGGCCCACGGCTCCCTGCGGCACAGCGTCGCCTCCCTGCTCGACCCCCGCACCGCCCGCGAGGAGGCCCGCCGCTGCTCGTGGAAGATCGGCGCCACCCGCGCCGAACAGGGCTTCCCGCTCGACGCCCTGCTGCACGCCTTCCGCCTCGGCGGATCCCTGGTCTGGCAGGCACTCGTCGAGGAGACCTCCCGCACCTCCCCCGAGGAGGTCCGCCTCCTGGTCCACGTCGCCGCCGACGTCTGGAACTTCGTCGACGAACACTGCACCCTCGTCGCCGACGCCTACCGCCAGGTCGAACGACGCCTCGCCTGGCGGCGGGAGAACCGGCTGCGCCTGCTCACCGCCGCCCTCCTCGACGGCACCAGCCGCATCGCCGACCTCCCCGAGGCCGCCGAGGCGCTGGGACTGCCCGAACAGGGCCGGTACGCCGTCGTGGCGGTCAGCGCGGGCGCCGCGGCCGAGAGCGCCGCGGCCCGCGCCGCCGCCGTCCCGGCCGGCATGCGGGTGCACTGGCACACCGGCGTCGACCTCGACCACGGCATCGTCCTGCTCGAGGACGACCAGGCGCTGCGCCGCCTGGCCACCGGACCCGACGTGCCCGGGGACGCCCGCATCGGCGTCGGCCTCGCCGTCGACGGCCTGGCCGCGCTCGGCGACGCCCGCCGGCACGCCGACACCGCCCTCACCATCTGCCCCGACGAGGGCGGCAGCGTCCGCCTCCACGAACAACTCCCCTCCGCCCTGCTGCTCTCCCGGCCGGAACTCGGCCGGGCCCTCGCCGAGGAGGTCCTCGGCCCGCTGCTGCGGCTCGAACCCGCCGACCGCGACGTCCTCCTGGACACCCTCGCCGCCTGGCTGGAGTGCGACGGCTCGGCCCAGCGGGCGGGCACCCGCCTCTACTGCCACCGCAACACGGTCCTCAACCGGCTCCGCCGCTGCGAGCAGCTGACCGGCCGCTCCCTCACCCGGCCCGGCGACGTCGTCCAGGTCAGCCTGGCCCTGGCCGCCCGCCGCCTGCTGCGCCCCTGAGGGCCGCGGGCCCCCCGAAGGCCCCCGCGCGCCCCTGTGCCCCGGACCGCCCGACCGCGGTCCGGGGCACAGCCGTGTCCGCCGCCCGCGGCCGTCCCCGCGGCGGACTGGGCACCCGCACAACCCGCCGCCACCAGCGTTGGTGCACCGCCGCGAGCTCGGGTTTTCCGCTGTACCGCCCCCCTTCGCGCGTGTTGGTCTGAGCACCACTTCCGCACGGAACATCCAGGCGGATCCCCGCACGGACGAACGACGATCCCCGTGCCCAGGCCCCGGTCCCGACAGGGCCGGCCACCATCGGCCCCCGCCCCGGCCCCGGTCGCGCGGCACGCAACCAAGGAGCAGTGATGCCCCGAGCATCGGACGAGGCGTCCACCCTCAGGGTGGAGGACCTCGACGTGACCTACGGACGCGCGGTCTCCGCACTGCGCTCCGTGAGTCTGGACGTACCGCCCGGCAGCGTGGTCACCCTGCTCGGCGCCAACGGCGCCGGCAAGACCACCCTGCTGCGCGCCGTGTCCGGCACCCTGCGCCTGCACCGCGGAGCCGTCACCGCGGGCGGCATCCGCTACGGCGACACCGTCCTCGACGGCCAGGACCCGGTCGCGGCGGTGCGCGCCGGGGTCGTCCAGGTGCCCGAGGGCAGGCGGGTCTTCGCCGGCCTCACGGTGGACGAGAACCTGCGCTCCGGCGGCCTCGGCCTCGGGCGGCGCAGCCCCGAGCGGATCACGGAGGGCCGCGACCGCGTCTTCGCGCTCTTCCCGCGCCTGGCCGAACGCACCCGGCAGCAGGCCGGCCTGCTCTCCGGTGGCGAGCAGCAGATGCTCGCCATCGGACGCGCCCTGATGGCCGCCCCCAAGCTGCTCCTGCTGGACGAGCCCTCCCTCGGCCTGGCCCCGCAGATGGTCGAGCGGATCGCCGAGGTGATCCGCGAGATCAACGGCCAGGGCACCTCCGTGCTGCTGGTCGAGCAGAACGCCGGCATGGCCCTCGCCCTCGCCGACCACGCCCACGTCCTCGAGGTGGGCGAGGTCCGGCTCTCCGGACCCGCCGACGAGCTGGCCCGCACCGACGCCGTCCGCCGCCTGTACCTCGGCGAGACCGACGAGCCCGCCACGACCGACGGCGCCGCCCCGGGCGGCCCGGAGAGGGGCGCCGCGTGAACCCCAGGCCCTCCGGCACGTCCCCCGTGACCTCCGCGGCCCCCGAGCCCCTCGAGGTCGACGGCGTCACCGTCCGCTTCGCCGGCCTCACCGCGCTCGACGACGTCTCCTTCACCGTCGCCCCCGGCACCGTCCACGCGGTGATCGGCCCCAACGGCGCCGGCAAGTCCACCTGCTTCAACGTCCTCTCCGGCCTCTACCGGCCGGCCTCGGGCACCGTCCGCTACGGCGAGCACCGCCTCACCGGCCTCGCCCCGCACCGGATCGCCGCCCTCGGCGTCGCGCGGACCTTCCAGAACATCGTCACCACCGAGGGCACCGTCGGCGACAACCTGATGCTGGGCCGGCACGCCCTCACCCGCGCCGGTTTCGTCTCCTCCGCGCTGCACCTGCCGCACGCCGTCCGGGAGCAGCGCACCCACCTCGCCCGGGCCCGCGAGATCGCCGAACTCGTCGGCCTGGAGCGCCACTTCGACCAGCCCGTCGCCCTGCTGTCCTACGGCGACCGCAAGCGCGTGGAGATGGCGCGGGCCCTGTGCCTGGAGCCCCGCGTCCTCCTGCTGGACGAGCCCGTCGCCGGCATGAACACCACCGAACGCGCCGCGGCCGTCGAGGTCATCCGCACCGTGCGGGAGCAACTCGGCCTGTCCATCGTGCTGGTGGAGCACGACATGGGCCTGGTGATGCGGCTCGCCGACGAGGTCACCGTCCTCGACTTCGGCCGGCGCATCGCCCACGGAACCCCCGACGCGGTCCGGCAGGACCCCGAGGTGCTGCGCGCCTACCTCGGCACCGCCGCCGGGAGCCCCGGCCCCGAGGGCCCCGGCCCGGCCGGCCCCGGCCCCGAAGGCGCGGGCTCCTCAGCACCTGGAAAGGAAGCGGCATGACAGGCCTGCTCGACACCCTCCTGGCGGGCCTCGCCCTCGGAGCGGTCTACGCCCTGGTGGCGCTCGGCTTCGTCATCATCTTCAAGGCGTCGCACGTCATGAACTTCGCCCACGGCTCGATGCTCCTCTTCGGCGGCTACCTCACCGCCGTGCTCCACGAGGACCTCGGCTTCGCCGGCGCGCTGGCCGTGGGCGTGCTCGCCACCGCCGTGCTGGCCGGAGTCGTCGACCGGGTCCTGCTGCAGCGCCTGCCGCAGGACCCCAAGGCGGCCCACGTCGCCACCATCGTCACCATCGGCGTCGACATCCTGATCGTCACCGACCTGGCCCGCCGCATCGGCGGCGACCTGCTGTCGCTCGGCGACCCGTGGGGCGACAAGGTCCGCACCTTCGGCCCCGTGACCGTCCCCGACAGCCGGCTGGCCGCCATCGCGGTGTCCGCCCTGGTCATCGGCGGCGTCTTCGCCCTCTTCCGGTACAGCCGCTGGGGCCTGTCGCTGCGCTGCGCCGCCGAGGACACCGAGGCCGCCGCCCTGCAGGGCGTACGGCTCGGACGGACCCGGATGCTCGCCTGGTGCCTGGCCGGCGCCCTCGCCGCGCTCGCCGCGGTCTTCCTCGCCGCCTTCCCGGCCACCGGCCTGGAGCGCACCACCGGACAGATCGCCCTCAAGGCCTTCCCGGCCGCCATCCTCGGCGGCCTCGCCTCACCGGTGGGCGCCCTGGCGGGCAGCCTGGTGATCGGCCTGACCGAGGCCTTCGTCATCACCTACCAGAGCGACCTGCACGTCCTCGGCGACGGGCTCAGCGACGTCGCCCCGTACGTGGTGATGGTCCTGGTGCTGCTGGTACGGCCCAACGGACTCTTCGGAGCGAAGGGAGCGGCCCGTGTCTGACGCCGCCAAGCCCCTGCTGCGCCTCGGCGGGATCCTCGTCCCGCTGCTGATCCTCTGCGCGCTGCCGCTCTACCTGGAGGCGTACTGGCTGCGGATCGGGCTGTTCTCCATGGCCGCCGCCATCGGCGCCATCGGGCTGAGCCTGCTCTCCGGGACCGCCGGCCAGCTCTCCATGGGCCACGCCTTCTTCCTCGCCGTCGGCGCCTACGGGTACGTCTGGTTCTCCGGCGACCCCGGCCTCGGGCTGCCCCCGGTGATCGCCATGGTGCTGGCCGTGCTGCTCGCCGGAGCGGCGGGCGGCGTCTTCAGCCCCGTCGCCGGCCGGGTGAAGGGCATGTACCTCGGCATCGCCACCCTGGCGCTGGTCTTCATCGGCCACCACCTGATGCTCACCATGGACGGCGTCACCGGAGGCTTCAACGGCCGCTCGGTGGAGCCGATGGAGATCGGCGGACTCGTCCTCGACTCCGGCCACGACGACCTCGGCCTGTTCGGCGTCCCGTTCGGCGCCGAGGAACGCCTCTGGTACTTCGGACTGGTACTGCTGGCCTTCACCTGGTTCACCGCCCGCGGCCTGCTGCGCGGACGCCCCGGCCGGGCCCTGGTGGCCCTGCGGGACAGCGAGACCGCGGCGTCCGTGATGGGCGTGCCGGTGGCCCGCTACCGCTCGTCGGCGTTCGTGGTCTCCTCCATGTACGCGGGCCTCGCCGGCGTCCTGCTGGCGCTGTCCTTCCGGCGCGTGGTGCCCGACTACTTCGGGCTGGTCCTCTCCATCGACTACCTGGCCATGATCGTCATCGGCGGTCTGGGCTCGGTCGCGGGCGCGGTGGCGGGAGCGTTCTTCGTGACCGCCCTGCCGCTGGTGATGGCCAAGTACGCCGACCAGCTCCCACTGGTCGCCGCCCCCGGCTCCCCGGACGGATCGCTCGGTCCCACCGAGGCCGCCCGCTACCTGTACGGCGCCGCGATCGTCGTGATCCTGCTGTGGGCCCCCGACGGCCTGCACGGACTCGTCCGCCGGCTCCGGCTGCGGCTGCGGCGCAAGCCGTCCGCGCCGCCCCACGACACCGGGCTCGCCGAGCCCGTGACCACCGCACCGTCCGCCGTTCCCGTCGTCACCGTCAAGGAGCACACCCCGTGAACGCAACGCCTTCCGCGCACCGTCGCGCCACCCGCATCACCGTCGCCGCGGCCCTGTCGGCGATGCTCGTCGCGGGCTGCAGCACCAAGGCCGAGGACTCCAAGGGCAAGGAGGGCGCCGGCGGCATCAAGGGCGGCCCGGGCGTCACCGACACCACCATCAAGATCGGTTCGCTGACCGACCTCACCGGCCCGTACGCCACCCTCGGCGAGTCCATCACCAACGCCCAGAAGATGTGGGCCGACGAGGTGAACGCCGACGGCGGCATCTGCGAGCGCAAGATCGAGATCACCGTCAAGGACCACGGCTACGACGTCCAGAAGGCCGTCGCCGCGTACTCCGAGGTGGCGCCCGACTCCGTCGCCCTCTCGCAGGTCATCGGCTCCCCGGTCGTCGCCGCGCTGGTCGACGACATCGGCAAGGACCAGATCCTCACCTACCCGCAGGCCTGGTCCGCCTCCCTGCTGGGCATCGACCCCGTCCAGGTCACCGGCACCACCTACGACGTCGACATGATCGCGGGCGTCGACTTCCTGACCCGGACCAAGGGCATCGCGAAGGGCGACAAGATCGGCCACGTCTACTTCGAGGGCGACTACGGCTCCAACGCCCTGGAGGGCTCGACCTGGGCGGCCGGGAAGGCCGGCGTGGAGATCGTCGAGCAGAAGATCAAGCCCACCGACCAGGACCTGTCCGCCCAGGTGGCCGCCCTGCAGAAGGCCAAGGTCAAGGCGATCCTGATCAGCGCCGGTCCGGCGCAGACCGCCTCCCTGGTCGGTGTCGCGGCCTCCCGCGGCCTCCAGGTGCCGGTCGTCTCCAACATCCCGGGCTACTCGCCGCAGCTGATGGCCTCCGAGGCCGCCCCGGCCCTGGAGGGCATGCTGCACATGATCAGCGCCGCCCCCGCGGTCAACGCGGACATCCCCGGCGTCAAGGACATGGTGGCCAAGTACCAGAAGGCCTACCCGAAGGCCCCGGTCGACACCGGCGTGCTCTCCGGCTACAACGCCGCGCAGCTCCTGGGCCTGGCCCTGGAGAAGGCCTGCGAGAACGGCAGCCTGGCCCGCGAGGACATCGTCAAGGCCCACCGCCAGCTCACCGACGCCGACACCGGCCTGGGCACCCCGCAGGACTTCAGCAACGTCAAGCGCCCTGCCTCGGTCGAGAACTACGTGCTCAAGCCGTCCAAGGACGCGCTCGGCGGCGCCGAGATCGTCGAGGAGCCCCGGGTCGCCCCCGGCGTCGAGGAGTACCTGAAGGAGAAGGGCCGCGCCTGAGCCCCGTCCGCAGCGAACGGCCCGCGCCCGGGAGGGGCGCGGGCCGTTCCGCGTCGCGCGGGGGAGCGCCTTCACGTGCCGTCACACGGGTGCGGTCCCACGGCTGCGCTCCCACGCGTGCGGTCAGCCGGAGGCCTGGTCGGTGTCGCGGAACGAGCCCCAGCCGTGCCAGCGGTCGATCTCGATCCAGGCGTTGACCCGGCCGCGGCTCCGCTCGGAGTAGGGCCCGCCCATGTAGTGGCGGGACAGCCGGTCGATGCCGGACAGGTCGCTGTCGTCGCTCATCTCCACCACCCGCCCGATGAGGGTCACGTGGGTGTACCAGTTGGCCTCGTCCAGGACGGTGAGCGTCACCCGGGGGTCGTTGCGGATGTGCTCCAGCCGCTTGCGGCCCTCGTCCATGTTGACCAGCACCCGGCCCTCGTCCCAGGCGTACCAGGTGGCCGTGGAGACCGGCTGGCCGTCCGCCCGCAGGGTGGTGATCACCGCGGGGTTCGGCTTCTCCAGCATGGTGATCGCTGCTTCGGGAAGCGGCGGCTTCGACATCGTCTCTCCTCTTCTCCGCGCGACGGTCCGCCGGGCGGGGTCGTGTGACGGGGCGTCACCCGGTCACGCTGCCACATCGGGCCCCCGTGGTCCCGCACCGCCTGCCCCGAGTCCGCCGTCCGGACACGCCGAAGGGCCCCCGGCCCGAGCCGGGGGCCCTTCGTGGGGCGACGGGGCCCGCGAGGGAGCCTCGGAGCCCGCGAGGGAGCCGCGGGACGCGCCGGTGCCCGGAGCGGGCAGCGCGCCGGTGCCGTCAGGCGCCGCTGGCCCGCAGCATCTCCTCGCGTTCCACGATCTTCACGCGCTCGCGGCCCTGCGGCTCGCCGAGCGCCTTCTCGGCGGCGTCCAGCCGGTACCAGCCGTCCCAGGTGGTGAACCGCACCTGGCGCTGGGCCAGGAACTCCTCCACGGCCTCGGGGGCGGGGGAGGCGGGCGTCAGCAGCCGGCCGTTGGCGTAGTCGTCGAGCAGGTTCGCGACCGTCTCGTTGGCGTCGCCCTTGGTGTGCCCGATCAGGCCGATCGGACCGCGGCGGATCCAGCCGGTGACGTAGGTGGAACGCAGGTGCTCGCCGCTCTCGATCACCCGGCCGCCCTCGTCCGGAACGGTGCCGCTGACCTCGTCCCAGGGCAGCTTGGGCAGCGCGTCGGACAGGTAGCCCACCGCGCGGTAGACGGCGCCGATCTCCCAGTCCTTGTACTCGCCGGTGCCCTTGACGTTGCCGGTGCCGTCCAGCGCGGTGCGCTCGGTGCGCAGGCCGACGACCTTGCCGTCCTCGCCGAGGATCTCCACCGGCGACTCGAAGAAGTGCAGGAACAGCTTGTGCGGGCGGTCGCCGACGTCGCGGATCGCCCAGTTCTCCAGGGTCTTGGCGACCATGTCCGCCTGCTTGTTGCCCCGGCGGGTGGCGATCGAGCCCTCGTCGTAGTCGATGTCCTCGGGATCGACGATGACCTCGATGCTGGGGGAGTGGTCCAGCTCGCGCAGCTCCATCGGGCTGAACTTCGCCTGCGCGGGCCCACGGCGGCCGAAGACGTGGATCTCCTTGGCCCGGTTGGCCTTGAGGCCCTCGTGGACGTTGGCCGGGATCTCCGTCGGCAGCAGCTCGTCGGCGGTCTTCGCCAGGATGCGGGCGACGTCGAGCGCCACGTTGCCGACGCCCAGGACGGCGACCTTCTCGGCCGTCAGCGGCCAGGTGCGGGGCACGTCCGGGTGGCCGTCGTACCAGGAGACGAAGTCGGCGGCGCCGTAGGAGCCGTCCAGGTCGACGCCCGGGACGGGCAGTGCGCGGTCGGCCGTGGCGCCGGTGGAGAAGATCACCGCGTCGTAGAAGGCGCGCAGGTCGTCCAGGGTGATGTCGTTCGGGTAGTCGACGTTGCCGAAGAGGCGGATCTGGGGCTTGTCGAGGACCTGGTGCAGCGCGGTGACGATGCCCTTGATGCGCGGGTGGTCCGGCGCGACGCCGTACCGGATGAGGCCGAACGGGGCGGGCATCCGCTCGAAGAGGTCGATGGAGACGCCGGGACCGGCGGCCACCTCGGACTTGAGCAGCGCGTCGGCGGCGTAGATGCCGGCGGGACCGGCCCCGACGATGGCTACCCGCAGGGGGCGGGACATGTGCGATTTCCCTTCGAGCGATGAACTGACTCGTCGGGAAGCCTAAACTAAGGCAAACCTAACCATGAATACGGGTCCGCTTTATGGACCCATAAGCCGGCCTTATGCGAGGCGCGCCCACAGGGACGGCGTGATCATCCTACCGCCAGTCGGCCCGAGCGCGGCTCGAGCGCCGACCGCGTCCCGAGCGACCGCCGGCGCCCGGCGGATGGCTGCATGCGGAAATCATCTTGGGTGAATTCATGTTTTGGTCTGTCGCTCCGTGTCACCAGTTGAGGAGGTCCTGCCGCCTCCGGCGGCCCGCGACAGGCGAGAGCGAAGGAACTGACCAGGCATGAGCGAGAGCAACCCCCTCAAGAGGGCCGCCCAGAAGATCACCGGCGACGACCCCGCCGTCACCGGCCCGAAGGACGGCGTGCCCGGCAAGCCCGGACCGGAATCGCCGTCGGTGGCCGAGCCGACCGAGCCCAGGGAGCCGCTGCCGCCCAAGCCCGACCAGCGTGGCCCCGCCACGGTCTCGCCCACCGGGCAGGCCACCGGCGTGGACCAGGCCAAGGTGGCGCAGGGCGGCGCCTACCTGACCACCGCGCAGGGTGTGCGCCTCCACGACACCGACCACTCGCTCAAGGCGGGCCCGCGCGGGCCGGTCCTGCTCCAGGACCACCACCTGCGCGAGAAGATCATGCAGTTCGACCACGAGCGCATCCCGGAGCGCGTGGTCCACGCCCGCGGCGCCGGCGTGCACGGCGTCTTCCAGTCCTACGGCACCGCCGCCTCCGTCACCAAGGCGGCCTTCCTCGCCAAGGACATCGAGACCGAGGTCTTCGTCCGGTTCTCCACCGTCCTCGGCTCCCGCGGCTCCTCCGACACGGTCCGCGACACCCGGGGCTTCGCGACGAAGTTCTACACCACCGAGGGCGTCTTCGACCTGGTCGGCAACAACATTCCGGTCTTCTTCATCCAGGACGCGATCAAGTTCCCGGACATCATCCACGCCGGAAAGCCCCACCCGGACCGGGAGATCCCGCAGGCCCAGAGCGCCCACGACACCTTCTGGGACTTCGTCAGCCTGCACACGGAGGCCACCCACCACACCCTGTGGAACATGTCCGACCGGGGCATCCCGCGCTCCTACCGGATGATGGAGGGCTTCGGCGTCCACACCTTCCGCCTGGTCAACGCCGCCGGTGAGACCACCCTGGTGAAGTTCCACTGGAAGCCCAAGCTGGGCGTGCACTCCCTGGTGTGGGAGGAGGCGCAGATCGTCAACGGCGTGGACCCCGACTTCCACCGCCGGGACCTCTTCGACGCCATCGAGTCGGGCGCCTACCCGCAGTGGGAGCTGGGCATCCAGACCTTCCCCGACACCCCGGACCAGATGTTCGAGGGCATCGACCTGCTCGACCCGACCAACATCGTTCCCGAGGAGCTGGCCCCGGTCCAGCCGATCGGCCTGCTCACCCTCAACCGCAACACCTCGAACTTCTTCGCCGAGACCGAGCAGGTCGCCTTCCACGTCGGCCACCTCGTCCCCGGCATCGACGTCACCGACGACCCGCTGCTGCAGGGCCGGCTCTTCTCCTACCTGGACACCCAGCTCACCCGGCTGGGCGGCCCCAACTTCAACCAGATCCCCATCAACCGGACGCACGCCCCGGTCAACGACATGCAGCGCGACGGCTTCCACCAGACCGCCGTCCACCGCGGCGTCGCCCCCTACCGGCCGAACTCGCTCGACGGCGGCTGCCCCTTCACCGCGGGCGCCGACGCGGGCGCCTTCGTCGACGTGCCGGTCGAGCTGCCGGCCTCGGTCAAGGTCCGCGCCCAGTCGGAGACCTTCGACGACCACTACAGCCAGCCGCGCCGCTTCTGGCTGTCCATGACCCCCGTCGAGCGCGAGCACATCATCGCCGCGTACACCTTCGAGCTCGGCAAGTGCTACGAGCAGGCGATCAAGGAGCGCAACCTCCAGATCCTCGCCAACATCGACCCGGTCCTCTGCTCCAAGGTCGCCGAGGGCCTGGGCCTCCCCGCGCCCGAGCCGACCGTGCCGCTCGCCGACGTGCAGCCCAGCCCGGCGCTCTCCCAGGTCGGGCAGACCTGGCCGGCGGACGGCCGCATGATCGGCATCGTCGCCGCCCCCGACGCCGACCTCGAGGGCGTCGCCGCGGTCCGCGAGGCGGTCCTCGGCGCGGGCATGGTGCCGCTGATCATCGCCCCGACCGGCGGTCCCCTCGGCAGCGGCGGACTGAAGCCCCAGCGCACCTTCGTCACCGCCCGCTCCACCGAGTTCGACGCCGTGATGGTCGTCGGGACGCCCGCCGTCGGCAACGACGCCTTCGGCGCCCGGGACGCCAAGGCCACTCCCACCGCGGGGCAGGCCGGCCCGGTCGACCCGCGGGTGGTCCTGCTGCTCGCCGAGGCCTTCCGGCACGGCAAGGCGATCGGCGCGTGGGGCGGCGGCGACGCCGCCCTGGCGTCCGCCGGGGTCCCGGCCGACGCCCCCGGCGTCGTGGTCGGCGAGAACGGCCCCGCGACCCTCGAGAAGCTGAGCCGTCTCCTGGGCGCCCACCGCGTCTGGGAACGCTTCCCGACCACCGTCTGACCCTTCCGACGCGTGACGGCGGCGGCCCCGCGGCCCGCGGGGCCGCCGCCGCTCGTACACCGGCCGTGTACCCGCGCACCGTCCTCGCGGCCACCATCCCATGGTGGCCCACCGGAGGAAAACGGGACGAATGGGATCGCCCTGCCGGGGCACGAGGCCAGCATCACCCCACGATCACCAGAGGAGGCACCACCGCCATGGCCACCGTTCCCACCCCGAAGTACACCGTCCCCGGCCTGAGCACGGACGACGCCCGCACGCTGATCGACCTTCTCCGCCTGCGGCTGCACGCTCTCAACGACCTCCACCTGACGCTCAAGCACGTCCACTGGAACGTCGTCGGGCCGCACTTCATCGCCGTCCACGAGATGCTCGACCCGCAGGTCGACCGGGTCCGCGACATGGCCGACGACGTCGCCGAGCGCGTGGCGGCGCTGGGTGGTGTCGCCCAGGGCACCCCCGGCACGCTGGTCAAGGAGCGGACCTGGGACGACTACTCCATCGGCCGCGCCGACGCGATCGCCCACCTCGGCGCCCTGGACGTCGTCTACACCGGCGTCATCGAGGCGGTCCGCAAGGCCGTCGAGACGGCCGGCGAGATCGACCCCGCCACCGAGGACCTCCTGATCGAGCAGCTGCGCGACCTGGAGCAGTTCCAGTGGTTCGTCCGCGCCCACCTGGAGAGCGCCGGCGGCACCCTGGCGACCGCCGACGCCTCCACCGAGAAGGACGGCGCCTCCGCGGGCGGCGACGTCTCCTGACCCCCCGCCGCGGCGGCGCCGGCCCCCGCGGACGCCCCGCCGCTCAGCGGCGCGGCGTCCGCAGACGGGTCAGCAGCCGCCGCGCCTGCGCCCGGTTGCGCGGATCGGCCGCGGCCCGGCGCACCTGATCGATGGTCCGCCGTCCCTGCGGGGTGGCGGACCACTGCTTGAGCCGGCGCAGCATCGTCGACATAGCCATCACATGTCCTCCTGTACGGGTGAACCCGGGGGCGTCGCGCCCCGGACAGCGGGTACCCCGCCGCCACCACATCGACCTCACCCACCGTACCGCCCTGGTCACCGGCTCCTCCCAGGGCATCGGCGCCGCGATCGCCGCCGGTCTGGCGCGCTCCGGGGCGACCGTCGGCGTCAACGGCCGCGACGCGGAACGTCTGGAGCGCGCGGTCGCCGGACTGCGACGCCAGGTGCCGGACGGGCGGTTCGTGCCCGTGGCGGCCGACGTGGCCACCGAGGAGGGCGCGGAGACGGCCGCACGGGCCCTGCCCGACGCCGACATCCTCGTCAACAACCTCGGGATCTTCGGCGCACGGCCCGCCCTGGAGATCACCGACGACGAGTGGCGGCGCCACTTCGAGGTCAACGTCCTCGCCGCCGTCCGCCTCACCCGGGCCCTGCTGCCGGTCATGAAGGAACGCGGCTGGGGCCGGGTGATGTACATCGCCAGCGACTCCGCCGTCGCGGTCCCCGCCGAGATGATCCACTACGGCACGACCAAGACCGCGCTGCTCGCGGTCGGCCGCGGTTTCGCCAAGGAGGCGGCCGGCACCGGGGTGACCGTCAACTCCGTGATCGCCGGGCCGACCCACACCGGGGGAGTGGAGACGTTCGTGCGCGAACTGGTCGACCCCGCGCTGCCCTGGGACGAGGCCCAGCGCGTCTTCATGCGCGAGCACCGGCCGCAGTCCCTGCTCCAGCGGCTGATCGAGCCGGAGGAGATCGCCAACATGGTCGTCTACCTCGCCTCCGACCAGGCGTCGGCCACCACGGGCGGCGCGCTGCGCGTCGACGGCGGCTACGTGGACGCGATCCTGCCCTGACCCGCGCCCGCCCACCGCTCCTCCCGGAGGCCCACGAGGCCCACGAGGCCCGCGCAGCCCGTGAGGCCCCGCAGGACCCTCGCAGGCCCGTGTGGCCCTCGGGCCCGTGAGGCCCCCGGGCCCCGCGGGGCCCGCGGGGCCCGCGGGGCCCACGAAGGTCACGGCAGCGGCTGGGCCGCCCAGATGATCTTGCCCTCGGACGTCCACCGCGTGCCCCACCGCTCCGCGAGCTGCGCCACCAGGAACAGGCCGCGCCCGCCCTCGTCGAAGTTGGCCGCCTGCCGCAGCCGCGGAGCGGTGCTGCCCGCGTCGAACACCTCGCAGATCAGCTCGCGTTCCCGCAGCATCCGGACCCGGACCGGCCCGCTGCCGTGCCGCAGCGCGTTGGTGACCAGCTCGCTGAGGATCAGCTCCGTCGTGAACGCCTGCTCCTCGAGCCCCCACTCGGTCAGCAGCCGCGCGGCCGCCGCCCGGATCTCGCCCACCGCCGAGGGGTCCTGGGGCACGTCCCAGGTGCGGATCCGGTCCGGCCCGATCGCCCGGGTCCGCGCCACCAGCACCGCGATGTCGTCGGTGGGGCGCGGCGCCACGCCCTCCAGGACCCCCAGGCAGGTCTCCTCGGGCGACTCGCCGGCCCGCTCCAGCGACTCCCGGAGCAGGTCGAGACCGGCGTCGATGTCCCGGTCCCGTTCCTCCACCAGCCCGTCCGTGTACAGGACCAGCCGGCTGCCCTCCTCCAGCTCGACCTCGGCCGTCTCGTGGGGCAGCCCGCCGAGCCCCAGCGGCGGACCGGCCGGGACCTCCAGGAAGTCGACCCGGCCGTCCGGCCGCACCACCGCGGGCGGCAGGTGGCCCGCGCGGGCCATCACACAGCGCCGCGAGACCGGGTCGTACACCGCGTACAGACAGGTCGCCCCGGTGATCTGCGCGCCGGCGCCGGTGTTCTCCTCCTGGTCGATGCGCGCCACCTGCTCGTCCAGCAGCCCCAGCAGCTCGTCCGGGGGCAGGTCCAGGGCGCTGAAGGTATGCACGGCGGTCCGCAGCCGCCCCATGGTGGCCGCCGCGTGCAGGCCGTGGCCCACCACGTCACCCACGACCAGCGCCACCCGCGCCCCCGACAGCGGCAGCACGTCGAACCAGTCGCCGCCCACCCCCGCCTGGGCCGGCAGGTACCGGTACGCGACGTCCAGCGCGTCCTGGTCCGGCAGCCGGCGCGGCAGCAGACTCCGCTGCAGGGTCACCGCCATGCCGTGCTCGCGCGTGTACCGCCGGGCGTTGTCGATGGCCACCGCGGCCCGCGTCACCAGCTCCTCGGCGACCGCCAGCTCCTCCTCGTCGAAGGACTCCTTCCGGCGGTCGCGCCAGAACCCGACCACGCCCAGCACCTGACCGCCGGCCCGCACCGGCACCGCGATCAGCGAGTGCACGCCGTGCTCGAGCAGGTCCGTCCACTGTTCCCGTTCCTGCCCCCACCACTGCTCCGACTCCTCCAGCCGCGGCACCAGCAGCGCGTGGCCGGACCGCAGCACCCGCGCCTGCGGGGAGGAGCCGTCCGGCCGGATCTGGGCGTCCAGCGGGAAGAGCGGGGCCCGGTCGACCCCGGCCAGGGCCGTACGGCGCAGCGCCGCGCCCGGGTCCGGCCGCGCCGACGGCTCGTCGCCGTCCAGGACCGAGTCGAACAGGTCGACCGTCGCGTGGTCCGCGAACCGGGGGACCACCAGGTCCGCCAGGGCCTCCGCGGTCCGGCGCACGTCCAGGCTGGTCCCGATCCCCAGACCCGCCGCGTAGAGCAGGTCCAGCCGCTCCCGCGCGGCCTCCGCGCGGCCCGAGAGCGCCCGCAGTTCGGTGGAGTCCCGCAGCGTCGCCACCGAGCCCGACGGGCCGCCGCGCAGCCGGGTCGGCCGCTGGTTCACCACGACCAGGCGGTCCCCGACCGGGTGCACCTCGTCGGTGGCCACCCGCCCCGACAGCAGCAGGTCGGCCACGTTCGGGTCGAGGCCCATCTCGCCGATCCGGCGGCGCCCGGTGTCCTCGGGCAGGCCGAGCAGCCGCTGCGCCTCGTCGTTGGCGAGCAGCACCTCGCCGTCCGCGCCGACGATGACCACGCCCTCCCGCACGGAGTGCAGGACCGCGTCGTGGTGCTCGTACATCCGGGTCATCTCGCGCGGGCCCAGGCCGTGCGTCTGCCGCAGCAGCCGGCGGCCGGCCACCGCGGTGCCCGCGGTGGCCAGGACGAGCGCGGCCGCGGCGGCCCACAGCAGCAGCGGCAGCTGGCGGTCGGCGGTGTTGCCGACGTTCTCCACGGTGATCCCCGCCGAGACCAGCCCGACCACCCGGCCCTGCGGGTCTCGCACCGGCACAATCGCCTGGACCAGCCTGCCGATGGTGCCGGTGATCTCCTCGACCACCGGCTCGCCCCGCAGGGCGGGCCCGATCCTGCCGACGAACTGCTTGCCGATCCGGTCCTGGCGGGGGTGGGTGTAGCGGATCCCCTCGGTGTCCATCACGACCACGAAGTCGACCGGCACCGCCCGCCGCACCTCCTCGGCGCGGGGCTGCAGCACCGCCGTGGGATCGGGGGCGCCCAGCGCCTCCCAGGTCCCCGGCGCGTCGGCGAAGGAGACGGCGACCGCCAGCGAACGGTTGCGGGCCTCCTCCTCGCTCGCGGCCCGCCCCTGCAGCACCAGCGCGGCCACCGCGGCGATCACCAGCAGCAGGACGATGACCACGTGTACGACAAAGACCTGCGCGGCGACGCTCCGCCGCGCCAGAACGCCTGATCGGCCCAGTGGTCGCATAGGCCTCAGTTCTACCCGCAGCGTCCGGGAGCAGCCCACCCGACATGACGGTGGAACATCACGATTCCGCCCAGGTGTCGGGGCCTCCGCCGCGCCACTCGATCAGGTCGGAGCCGGCCACGTCCAGTTCGTCCCATCCCTGGAGGCCGGCCTCCTGGAGGAACGCCGTGACGTCGCGCAGCGAGTAGGCGGTGCCGAGCGCGCGCCCGTCCACCCGTACCCGCCGGCCGCCCGACGGACCGGGGGGCCCGACGACGACCCGCGTTGCCTCTTCGGACATGGGTCCAGCATCGTGCGCCGGGCCCCGGCCCGCATCCGGAGGGCGCCCGTTTCCGAGGCGGGCCGTGGGCAACCCGGACCGTGCCACCGAACACCGCGGACGGAAGGAGGCGATGACCATGGGTGACCGCCGGGATCCGGAACTGGACGCCCTGTGGAACGAGTTCCACAGCGTGGTCAACATGACGTCCCGAGAGCTCCAGGAGTGGCTGATGACGCGCTCCGCCGGCGAGCGGACCGAGGCGCTCCCGGACCAGGCCGGCACGGACAACGGCCGCCGGGTGCTGGAGATCCTGGGCAAGCGCCGCGTGGACCTCACCGGCGACGACCTCCGGGTGATGCGGAAGGTGGTCGACACGGTGACCGCCGAACGGGGCGTCGACATGGAGCCCACCGCGGGCCAGTCGAACTGGCGCCACCGGTTGATGACTCTGGGCCACGACCCGCTGAAGCCGGTCTCCACCTGAGGTCTTCACCTGAGGTCTTCACCTGAGGCGGCCCCGGACGCCCCGCGTCGTCGGGTCCCGGCGGACGGCCGCGCCCGGCCGTCGCGGCTGGTAAGCCCCGCGCCATGGGCGACGCCCGGCCTCCAGGAGGGGAGACCGGGCGTCGCCGCGCGCCGTGCGGCGGGGTGGGCCGGACGGCGGCGGGGTGGGTCAGACGGCCGCCCAGCCGCTGTCGACCGGCAGGATCGCGCCGTTGATGCCGGCGGCGGCGTCCGAGGCCAGGAACACGATCGCGGCGGCCTGGTCCTCGGCGGAGGTCACCGAGCCGATGTTGCCGAAGTACGGCGCGATGGTCGCCGGACCGTGGGCGCCCTGCTCCGCCTCGACCTTGATGTTGGTGGCGACGCCGCCCGGCGCCACGGCGTTGGCGCGGATGCCCTGACCGCGGTACATCACCGCGAGGTTCTTGGTCAGGCCGACCACGCCGTGCTTCGACGCGGTGTACGCGGCGCCGGCGGCACTGCCGCGCAGCCCCGCCTCGGAGGCGGTGTTGACGATCGCGCCCCCGCCGGCGGCCAGCATGTGCGGCAGCACGGCCCGGGTCAGCAAGAACGGCGCGGTCAGGTTCACGCGGATCACGCGCTCCCACTCGCCGTCCGTCACGTCCGCCGCGGCGGACATCCGGTCCATGATGCCCGCGTTGTTGACCAGCACGTTCACCGTGCCGAACTCCGTGACCGCCGTCTCCACGACCCGGTCGACCACGGCCTGGTCGCTGAGATCGCCGGTGACCGCGACGGCGGTGCCGCCCGCCGCGGCGACCAGTTCCACGGTCTCCCGCGCGGTCTCCTCGTTCAGGTCGGCGACCAGCACCTTTGCGTCCGCCGCCGCGAACCGCAGGGCGGTGGCCCTGCCGATGCCGGAACCGGCGCCGGTGACGATCACGCTCTTGCCGGCCAGGCCGGTCACGTTGCTCATTGCTTGGTGCTCCCTCACAGCGCACGCCGCCCCAGCGGCGACGCGCACGGAACGACCGTACAACTTCTTGGCGCGGTGTGCCATAAAGGCGTACGGTGCCAGAAAATGGTGACGTAAAGTGACAGCTCCACGACACGACCCGCGGCCCACGACCCCACCCGCGGCCCCTCCCCCCGCACGGCGAGGAAGGAAGCGATGGAGCCCACACGAGCCGCCGCAGCCGTCACCCGGTCCACGGCCCGGCGCACCGGCAGGCCGCCCCTGACCGAGCGCCGCAAGGCCGCCACCCGCCTGGACATCGCCCGGCAGGCCGTGCGCCTCTTCGCCGACCGGGGAGTGGCCGCCACCTCCGCCGAGGAGATCGCCGCCGCGGCCGGCCTCTCCACGCGGACGCTCTGGCGTTACTTCCCGTCCAAGGAGGAATGCGTCCGCCCCCTGCTGACCACCGGGCTGGAGGACTTCGTGGAGCGGCTGCGCGCCTGGCCGCCGGAGGCCGGCCTCGTCGAGGCCCTGGGCCTGGCCGGCGACGCCCCCGATCCCGCGGACAGCGCCGAGGTCGCCCAGCTGGTCCGCCTGACCCGAGGGGAGCCCGGGCTGCGCGCCGTGTGGCTCCAGATCCACTCCGAGGCCGCCGACGCGTTCGCCGCGATCCTCGCCGAACGCCAGGGGGGCGGTCCGCCCGACCTCGCCGTCCGGGTCCGGGCCGGCACCCTCAACGTCGCCCTCAGGACCGGCGTGGAGGAGTGGGCCGACCGCGCGGGCACCCCCGGCGCGCCCCCGCTCCGGGACGTCCTGCGCGCCGCGCTGGCGACGGCGGCCCTGCCCGGCTGAACCCCCGCTCCGCCGTCCCGGGCCACGCGGCCCTGTGCGATCGTGTCCGGCAACGACGATCGACCTGGAGTCCCGTGAGCACCGAACCCCTGACGGCCCCGGCCCCCCTGCGCCTGCCCGACGGACGCCCGGCGGCGTCCGCCTGGTCCCTGGACCCGCAGGTCCGGCACCTCAACCACGGATCGTTCGGCGCCGTGCCCCGCGCCGCGCAGGAGGCCCAGGCCGCCCTGCGCAGCCGCATGGAGGAGTCGCCCGTCGAGTGGTTCCCGGCCCAGCCGCAGCGGATCGCCGAGGCCCGCCGGGAGATCGCCGCCTTCCTGCGCACGGGCGAGGAGGAGACGGCCCTGGTGCCCAACGCCAGCGCCGGGGCCAGCGTCGTGTTCGCCTGCCTGCCCCACCGTCCGGGCGCCGAGATCCTCGTCACCGACCACGGCTACGGTGCCGTCACCATGGGCGCCGCCCGTCTCGCCCGCCGCTGGGGCGGCACCGTACGCACCGTCCACGTACCGCTGGACGCCCCCGCCGACGAGGCCTGCCGCGCGGTGACCGACGCCTTCACCGACCGCACGGCGCTGGCCGTCGTCGACCACATCACCTCCGCCACCGGCCGGCTGATGCCCGTGGACCGCATCGCCACCGAGGCCCGCCGCCGTGGCGTCACCCTCCTCGTCGACGGCGCCCACGCCCCCGGCATGCTCGCCGACCCGCTGGCCGGCCTGGACGCCGACTACTGGGTCGGCAACCTGCACAAGTTCTCCTGCGCCCCCCGCGGCACCGCCGCCCTGGTCGCCCGCACCGAGCGGCGCCAGGACCTCCACCCGCTGATCGACTCCTGGGGCGCCCCGGCGCCCTTCCCCGACCGGTTCGACCACCAGGGCACCATCGACGCCACCCACTACCTGGCCACACCCGCCGCCCTCGCGTTCGTCGAGGACACCTGGGGGTGGGACACCGTGCGCGCCTACGTCACGGCGCTCGCCGACCACGCCCAGCGGACCGTCGCCGACGCCTTCGGCCGCCTCACCGGCGAGGACCACACCGTCCGCGTCGCCATGCCCGCCCCGGCGCTGCGCCTGGTGCGGCTGCCCGAGGGGCTGGGAGCCACCCGCGAGGAGGCCGACGCCCTGCGCGACGAGGTCGCCCGCAAGCTCCGCGTCATGGCCGCCTTCACCAGCTTCGGCGGCACCGGCTACCTGCGCCTGTCCGCCCACGCCTACAACACCCCCGACGACTACGGGCACTTCGCGGAGACCTGCGTTCCCGCCCTGACCGACTGGGCGCGCGAACGCAGGCGTTGACCGAGGACGTCGACCGGGGGCCGCGCGGTCCGGTCCGCGAGGCCCCCGGGAGCCGCCCTACAGGCCGCGCGCCAACCGGTGGTAGGCCTGGTTCCAGCGCAGTTCGTCGCGGAAGCGGCGGGTGGTGGTCCCCGCGTCGATCAGCGCGAGCTCGACCCGCAGCATCTCGGCGAGGTCGTCCAGGTGCTCCGCGGTGAGGGCCGTGCTCAGCACGGTGTGGTGGGGTCCGCCCGCCGTCAGCCAGGACTCCGTGGACGTCCGCAGGTCCGGCCGCGGACGCCAGACGGCGCGGGCCACCGGCAGCGCCGGCAACGGCTGCGGCGGCGCCACCACGTCGATCTCGTTGGCGACCAGGCGGAACCGCTCCCCGAGGTCGGCCAGGCCCACGACGACGGCCGGGCCGGGGGCCGCGTCGAAGACCAGGCGGACGGGGTCCTCCCGGCCGCCGATGCCCAGCGGGTGGATCTCGCAGCTGGGCGTGTCACCCGCGATCGACGGGCACACCTCCAGCATGTGGGCGCCGAGGCTCAGTTCGGCACCGGGCGTGAGGTCGTAGGTGTAGTCCTCCATGAACGACGTGCCGCCCGGCAGGCCCTCGGCGGCCACCTTCAGTGCCCGCAGCAGGACGGACGTCTTCCAGTCGCCCTCGCCGCCGAACCCGTACCCGTCGGCCATCAGCCGCTGGACGGCCAGGCCGGGGAGCTGGCGCAGTCCGCCCAGGTCCTCGAAGTTGGTGGTGAAGGCCCCGAAGCCGCCCTCGCCGAGGAAGGCCCGCAGCCCGGCCTCGATCCGCGCCGCGTACCGGAGCGCGTCGTGCCGTTCGCCGCCGGAGTGCAGCCGCGGCGCCAGCCGGTACGCGTCCTGGTACTCCTCCACCAGGGCGGACACGGCGTGCTCCGCCACGCCGTCCACCACCTCGACCAGGTCGTTGACGCCGTAGGTGTTGACCGAGACGCCGAGCCGCAGCTGCGCCTCCACCTTGTCGCCCTCGGTGACGGCGACGTCGCGCATGTTGTCGCCGAAGCGGGCGACCTTCAGGGTGGCGAGCTCGGCGCGGGCGGCCGCGGCGCGCGCCCAGGTGACGACCCGGGCGACCGTGACCGGGTCGCTCACGTGGCCGGTCACGGTCTTGCGCGGCACCCCGACCCGGCCCTGGACGTGGGCGAACTCCCGGTCGCCGTGGGCGGCCTGGTTGAGGTTCATGAAGTCCATGTCGATGGTGTCCCAGGGCAGGGCCACGTTCGCCTGGGTGTGCAGATGGAGCAGCGGCTTGCGCAGGGCGTCCAGGCCGGCGATCCACATCTTGGCGGGGGAGAAGGTGTGCATCCAGGTGATCAGACCGACGCACCGGTCGTCGCCGTTGGCGTCCAGGCAGGCCCGGCGGATGGCGGCGGCGTCGGTCAGCACCGGCTTCCAGACGACACGGGCGGGCGTGCCGTCCGTGCCGGGCAGCGCGTCGGTGAGCGCGGCGGCGACCTGCCGCGACTGCTCGGCGACCTGCTTCAGGGTGTCCTCCCCGTACAGCCCTTGGCTGCCGGTGAGGAACCAGATCTCGCGGACGGAGGGACTAGGGCTCGGCACAGGGTGCTCCTGGTGGCGTCGGAGGGCTGACGGAAGCTGTCGGGAAGGCGGGCGGGGGCTGTGACGGGAAGGCGGGGGAGGGCGGGCCGAGGCGGAGGGGTTCAGCCCTCGGCGAGGGCCGTGTCGCGCAGGGCGCGCAGGCGGTGCAGCTGGTCGCCGTCGGCGAACCGGTCGTGCAGCAGCCGGTACTCGGCGAACAGGGCGTCGTAGGCGTCGGCCCGCGCGGCGTCGGGGCGGTGCACGTCGCGGCGCACCCGCCCCATGGCGGCGGTCGCGGTGCGCACGTCGGGGTGGGCGCCCGCGGCGACGGCGGCGTGGATGGCCGAACCGAGGGCGGGCCCCTGCCGGGAGGCGGCCACCGAGACCGGGCGGCGCAGCACGTCCGCGTAGATCCGCATCAGCAGCTCGTTCCTGGCGAGCCCGCCGGCGACGACGAACTCGCGCACCGGCACGCCGCCGCTCTCGAGGGTCTCGACGATCAGCCGGGTGCCGAAGGCGGTGGCCTCCAGCATGGCGCGGTACAGGTCCTCGGGACGGGTGGCGAGGGTGAGCCCCACGACCACTCCGGAGAGGTGGTGGTCGACCAGGACCGAACGGTTGCCGTTCATCCAGTCCAGCGCCACCAGACCGTGCGCGCCCACCGGCTGGGCGGCGGCCCGGCGGGTCAGCAGTTCGTGCAGGTCCTCGCCCCGCTCGGCGGCCTCCGCGTAGTACTCGCGCGGCACGCCCTGGCGCAGTACCCAGGCGAAGATGTCGCCGACCGCGCTCTGGCCTGCCTCGTAGCCGTAGGCGCCGTCAACGATGCCGCCGTCGACCACACCGCAGACACCCGGGATCTCCGCCAGCACCGACGCGTTGACTACGTGGCAGGTCGAGGTGCCCATGATGGCCAGCAGCGTTCCCTCCTCGACCGCCTGGGCGGCCGCCGCGGTGACATGGGCGTCGACGTTGCCGGCGGCCACCGCGATGCCGGGCCGCAGCCCGGTCCACGCGGCGGCCTCCTCGGTGAGGGACCCCACCCGTGAGCCCAGCGGGGAGAGCGGGAACTCCAGCCGGGTCCGGGCGAAGTCGGCGAACGCCGGGTTCAGGGCGGCCAGGTACTCCTCGTCGGGGTAGCGGCCGTCCTGGTGGATGCCCTTGTAACCGGCGGTGCAGGTGTTGCGGGACTCCTCGCCGGTCAGCTGCCAGACGATCCAGTCGGCCGCCTCGATCCACCGGGCGCACGCCGCATACACCTCGGGGTCCTCCTCGAGGACCTGGAGCGCCTTGGCGAACTGCCACTCCGCCGAGATCTTCCCGCCGTACCGGCCGATCCACGGCTCGCCCCGCTCGTGGGCCAGCGCGTTGATGCGGTCGGCCTGCGGCTGGGCGGCGTGGTGCTTCCACAACTTGGGCCAGGCGTGCGGACGTCCGGAGAGCGAGGTCCGGGCGAGGGGAGTGCCGTCGGCGAGGGTCGGCAGGACCGTGCAGGCGGTGAAGTCGGTGGCGACACCGATCACCGCGCCGGGGTCGATCCCGGCCGCCGCCACCGCGGCGGGCACCGCCTCCCGCAGGACGTCGACCCAGTCCTCGGGATGCTGCAGAGCCCAGTCCGGCGGCAACGGGGCGTCCGTGCCGGGCAGACGCTCCTCGATCACGCCGTGCCGGTACTCGTGGACGGCCGAGGCCAGTTCCTCGCCGTCCCGCACCCGCACCACCACGGCGCGGCCCGACAGCGTGCCGAAGTCGATCCCCACGGTGCACGGCTCGGTGCCGGGGGGCAGGCCGACGGGGGCGGAGAGGGAGACGGGGCGGGAGGCGGAGGTCACGGAGGTGCCTTTCGGACGGCCTTGCGGGGGCGACGGACCCGGCGAGGGTCCATGAGGGGCGACGGTGGCGGACACCGCAGTGTTAGCGCTCACAATCACTTGGCGCAAGAGGTGTGCGCCGAGCGGACCGCAGCGCGCCGGTGTGGTGTTGACAGGCCGACGGCGATCGGCCGATGACGGCCGGTAACGGAAAGATAACCCACGCATGGGGATTGAAGACCTGTCTTGTTAGCGCTCACAATGCGACGGCGCGCCCCCTCGGTGAGGGGGCCGCCCTTCGCGCGGCCGGTGCTCGGTCGCACCCACGGCACCTCCGTGCACTCGAAAGGACACTCACCATGGCCCGCAAAGCCGCTCTCGCGCTCAGCACGGTCCTGCTCCTCGCCTCCTCCGCACTGACGGCCTGCTCCACCCAGGCCCCCGACTCGCAGAAGCCCGGCGCGGGCGACGACGACGGCACCATCACGCTCGGCTTCGCCCAGGTCGGCGCCGAGAGCGGGTGGCGGACCGCCAACACCAAGTCGATCCAGGAATCGGCGAAGAAGGCCGGCATCACCCTCAAGTTCTCCGACGCCCAGCAGAAGCAGGAGAACCAGATCAAGGCCATCCGCGGCTTCATCCAGCAGAAGGTCGACGTGATCGCCTTCTCGCCGGTGGTCGAGTCCGGCTGGGACACCGTGCTCAAGGAGGCCAAGGACGCCGGGATCCCGGTGATCCTCACCGACCGCGCCGTCGACAGCAAGGACACCTCGCTCTACAAGACCTTCCTCGGCTCGGACTTCGTGAAGGAGGGCAGGTCGGCCGGCGAGTGGCTGACCAAGGAGTTCGCCGACGAGCAGGGCCCGGTCAACATCGTCGAGCTCCAGGGCACCACCGGCTCCGCGCCCGCCAACGACCGCAAGGCCGGCTTCGCCGAAGTCGTCGAGGGCGACGACAAGTTCGACATCATCGCCTCCCAGACCGGCGACTTCACCCGCGCCAAGGGCAAGGAGGTCATGCAGGCCTTCCTCAAGTCCCACAAGGACATCGACGTCCTCTACGCGCACAACGACGACATGGCGCTCGGCGCGATCCAGGCCATCGAGGAGGCCGGCCGGAAGCCCGGCGAGGAAATCAAGATCATCTCCGTCGACGGCATCAAGGACGCCTTCGTCGCCATGACCGAGGGCAAGATCAACGTCGTCGTCGAGTGCAACCCGCTCCTCGGCGACCAGCTCATGGACCTCACCAAGAAGGTCGCCGCGGGCGAGGAGGTGCCGCCCCGGGTCGAGACCGAGGAGGGCGTCTTCACCCAGGACCAGGCGGCCGAGGCCCTGCCCACCCGCAAGTACTGAGGCGCGAACCGGCGCCGGGGGAGGCACGCGCCACCGCCTCCTCCGGCACCCCGTCACGACAGTGAGAGGAGGGCGGATGGCAGCCCCGTCCACCCCGCGGAGCCCGGCCGCCGACCGGCGGCGACCGGTCCTGGAGGCCACCGGCATCCGCAAGCAGTTCCCGGGCGTCATCGCCCTGGACGGGGTCGCCCTGCGGCTCCTGCCCGGCGAGGTCCACGCCCTGATGGGCGAGAATGGTGCCGGCAAGTCCACCCTGATCAAGGTGCTCACCGGTGTCCACCCGGCCGACGAGGGCACCCTGCTCGTCGACGGCCGGCCCCGGACGTTCTCCGACCCCCTCCAGGCCCAGCAGGCGGGCATCAGCACCGTCTACCAGGAGGTCAACCTCTGCCCCAACCTCTCCGTGGCGGAGAACATCCTCATCGGACGCGAGCCCCGCAGGTTCGGCCTGGTGCACTGGTCGGCGCTCGAACGGCGCGCCGCCGAACTCCTCACCGAGCTCGACCTCGACCTCGACGTCTCCGCCCCGCTCGGCTCCCACTCGCTCGCCGTCCAGCAACTGGTCGCCATCGTCCGGGCCGTCGACGTATCCGCCAAGGTGCTGGTCCTCGACGAACCCACCTCCAGCCTCGACCGTGAGGAGGTCGCCCAGCTCTTCACCCTGGTCCGCCGCCTGCGGGACCGCGGCGTGGCCATCCTCTTCGTCACCCACTTCCTGGACCAGGTCTTCGACCTCTGCGACCGCGTCACCGTGCTCCGCAACGGGCGCCTCGTGGGTGAGTACGCCGTCGAGGAGCTCACCCCCGTCACCTTGGTGCAGCGCATGATCGGCGGCGAACTGGCCACCCTCGACGAACTCTCCGAGCAGGCCCACGAGGAGGCCGCCGAACGGGCCACCGGCGAACCGCTCCTGCGCGCCCGCGGCCTCGGGCGCAAGGGATCCGTCGAACCGTACGACCTGGACGTCCACCCCGGCGAGGTCATCGGCCTCGCCGGACTCCTCGGGTCGGGACGCACCGAGGCCGCCCGGCTGCTGTTCGGCGCCGACAGCGCCGACGCCGGCCAGGTGACCGTCGACGGCGAGGCGGTGGGCCTGCGCACCCCGCGCCACGCCATCGCCCGCGGGATCGCCTTCTGCTCGGAGAACCGCAAGGCGGAAGGCGTGTTCGCCGAACTGACGGTCCGCGAGAACCTCGTCCTCGCACTCCAGGCCGCACGCGGCTGGACCCGCCCCCTCTCCCGCGCCCGCCAGGACGAACTCACCCGGCGCTGGATCGACGCCCTCGACATCCGGCCCGCCGACCCCGAGGCCCAGCTCCGAAACCTCAGCGGCGGCAACCAGCAGAAGGTCCTGCTCGCCCGCTGGCTCCTCACCGAACCACGGCTCCTGATCCTCGACGAGCCCACCCGCGGCATCGACGTCGGAGCCAAGGCCGAGATCCAGAAACTGGTCGCCCGCCTCGCCGCCGACGGCACCGCCGTCCTGTTCATCTCCGCGGAACTCGAGGAGGTGCTGCGCCTCAGCCACCGTGTCGCGGTCCTCCGTGACCACCGCATGGTGGCCACCCTCGTCAACGACGACAGCGTCACCCCCGACCGCATTCTGGCCACCATCGCCACCGGAGCGGATTCATGACCCACCGGCCCCCGAAGGCCCCGGCGTTCGGCGCCCCGCCGCGGCCCGGCCACCTCAGGCGGCTCGCCGGCCACCGGCTGCTGTGGCCCGCGCTCGTCCTGATCGCCCTGCTGCTGGGCAACCTGGCCTTCACCCACGACTTCTTCTCGATCCGACTGCAGGACGGACACCTCTACGGCAGCCTCGTCGACATCCTGCAGTTCGGCGCGCCGCTGACCCTGGTCGCCCTCGGCATGACCATGGTGATCGCGACCCGGGGCATCGACCTCTCGGTCGGCTCCACCGTCGCCATCGCCGGCGCGCTCGCCTGCGAACACATCGCGACCTCCGACGACCCCGGCGGCGCCGGCACCGCGCTGACCGCCGTGGCCGTCGCCCTCGCGGTGGCGGTCGTCCTCGGCCTCTGCAACGGCCTGCTCGTCGCCCGGCTGGGCGTGCAGCCCATCGTCGCCACCCTCATCCTCATGGTCGCCGGCCGCGGCGTGGCCCAGCTGATCACCGACGGCCAGATCATCACCGTCAGCAGCGACGCCTACCACCTGATCGGCGGCGGGTACTGGCTCACCCTCCCCTTCGCCGTCCTGCTCGCCGCCGCCGTCGTCGCGCTCACCGCCGTCGTCACCCGCAGGAGCGCCCTCGGCCTGCTCATCGAGTCCGTCGGAGGCAACCCCGCGGCGGGCCGCCTCGTCGGGATCCGCGCCGCCGGCCTGCTCACCCTGGTCTACGTCTTCAGTGCCCTCTGCGCCGCCGTCGCCGGCCTGATGATCAGCTCCAACGTGAACGCCGCCGACGGCAACAACGCCGGACTGTGGATCGAACTCGACGCCATCCTCGCCGTCGTGATCGGCGGAACCGCCCTCACCGGCGGCCGCTTCTCCCTCGGCGGCACGGTCCTCGGCGCGATGATCATCCAGACCCTCTCCACCACCGTCTACACCCTCGGCGTCCCGCCGGAGACCACCCTCGTCTTCAAGGCCTTCGTGGTCATCGTCGTCTGCCTCGTGCAGTCCCCGGCCTTCCGGGCCAAGGTGTCCCGCCGGGACAAGGCGCCCACCCCACGCACCGACACCACGGCGGCCGCCGCCGGCGAGCACCAGGAGGCCCGCGCATGAGCACCGGCATCGCGAACGCCGCCGCGCGGTTCACACGCCCGTTCGGCCGCACCGGCTCCCGGCGCGCCGGAAACCGCGTCCCCCTCCTCGTCACGGCCGTCCTGCTGCTGGCGATGTTCACCGTGGGATCGCTGCGCTACGAGGGCTTCTTCTCCGCGCAGGTGGTCCTCAACCTGCTGATCGACAACGCCTTCCTGCTGGTCGTGGCGGTCGGGGCGACCTTCGTGATCCTCACCGGCGGCATCGACCTGTCCGTCGGCTCCATGGTCGCCCTCTCCACGATGATCACCGCCTCGCTGGTCGAGCACCACGGATGGTCGCTCGGCGCCGTGATCCCCCTCGTGTTGGCGATCGGTGCGAGCGGGGGAGCGCTCATGGGATGGATCATCCACACCTTCGAGATCCAGCCCTTCATCGTCACCCTGGCCGGCATGTTCCTCGCCCGCGGCCTCTGCTACACGATCAGCACCGAGTCCATCACCATCGACGACCCCACCACGGCCGGCATCGCCCAGGCACGCCTCTACGGCGCCGGAGGCCTCTTCGTCTCCGTCTCCGTGGTCATCGCCCTGGTCGTCCTGTTCGCCGCCTTCGTGGTGCTCCACCACACCCGGTTCGGCCGCGGCGTGTACGCGCTGGGCGGCAACGAGCAGTCCGCACGGCTGATGGGCCTCCCGGTCGGCCCGACCAAGGTCGCCGTGTACGCGATCAGCGGCCTCTGCTCCGCGCTGGGCGGTGTCCTGATGACCTTCTACATGCTGTCGGGCTACGCCCTGCACGCCATGGGCATGGAACTGGACGCCATCGCCGCCACCGTCATCGGCGGCACCCTGCTCACCGGCGGCTCCGGCTTCGTCCTGGGCACCGCCCTCGGCGTCCTCGTCCTCGGCATGATCCAGACGGTCATCAACTTCCAGGGCACGCTGAGCTCCTGGTGGACCCGGATCGTCATCGGGGGCCTGCTGCTGGTCTTCATCGTCCTGCAGCGCCTGATGACGGGGCGCCGCGCCGCCGACTGAGGCCACGGCTGCCTCCCCGGCCGGCCTCACGCCGCGCGGCCCACACCACAGCGGGCCGCGCGGCGCTCTGCGGTGTGCCGTTCGGTCCGTGCCCTTCGGCGCGCACTTCAGCGCCCCTTCAGTACGCTCTTCGGCGCGCTCTTCAACACGCCGGTCAGTCCGCCGCCGTTCTGCCGGCCGTCGCCGCCCGCCGACGCGCCGTGCTGGCGCGGACGATCAGCTCCGGGGCGAGCGTCAGGTGGGTCGTCCCCTCCGCCGTGCCCTCGATGTGCTCCAGCAGCAGCCCGATACTGCTGCGCCCGAGCGAGGCGAAGTCCTGCCGCACCGTCGTCAGCGGCGGTGGGAAGAACTCCGCCTCCGGGATGTCGTCGAACCCGGCCACCGCCACGTCCGCCGGGGTATCCAGCCCCGCCTCGCGGAACGCGCGCAGCACCCCGAGCGCCATCTGGTCGTTGGCGACGAACACCGCGGTGAGGCCGCCTCCCTGGGCCGGCGAGGCCAGCACCCGGCCCGCCAGCTGCTGGCCCGCCTGGTAACCCGACAGCGGACTCCAGTCGCCCCGCAGCAACGGCGGGACCTCCGCCCCGGCGTCCCGCAGCGCCGCCTCCCACCCGGCCGTCCGGGCCTCGCTCTCCAGCCAGTCGGCGGGACCCGCCACGTGCCACACGGTGGCATGACCGGCCGTCAGCAGGTGCTCGGTCACCATCCGCGCCCCGAGGTGCTGGTCCAGCGCGACGCCGGGAAGGTCGAGGTCGTGACCGCCCTCCACGGTGACCACCGGGCACGGCGCCTCGAGCGCCGCCAGCGCCCGCACCGCGTCGCGCCAGGGGGTGATGGCGACTATCCCCTCCACGCCCCACCCCACCAGGTGCTGCACCGCCTCGTTGAGCACCTCCTCGGTGGCCGCCCGCAGTGTCACGGCGGTGGTCAGGTAGCCCCGCTCCTGCGCCGCCTCCTGCACACCGGCCAGCGTGCTGGCGGGCCCGTGCAGCGTGGTGTTCACCGCGATGACCCCCAGCGTGTGCGTGCGCCGCGTGGCGAGCGCCCGGGCCGCCGAGTTGCGGCGGTAGCCCAGCCTCTCGACCACCTCCGTCACCGCGGCGCGGGTCTTGGCGCTGACGTTCGGGTGGCCGCTGAGCACACGCGAGACGGTCTGGTGCGACACGCCGGCGACCCGGGCGACGTCCGCCATGGTCGGCGCCTTGGAGCCGTCCGGTACCTGGAACAATCTCTTTCCTTCCTCAACTGCGGTTCGCCCGGGGGCGCCGTCCCGCGCCGTGCGGCCTCCCCGGGGTGCGGACAACGGCCTCCTGGGGTGTGAGCCGGCCCGCAGGCCACCGTGCGAACGCTCCTGCGAGCGTTCACATCATGATCTCAGCCAACCACGGCATCGCCCGGCCCCAACTTCGTCCTCACCCTTGAGTCCACGACATGTTAGCGCTCACAATTCTGGGGCCACCCATATCGGCGCAGCATTTCGTGTGATCGGCGGATCGCACCCGGGAAGCTGCCGCCGCCCCTGGAAGGACAGTGAGAGCCCAGTGCACGAGACTCCCCTCACGACCCTGCGCCGCGAGGTCCTGGCGGCCAACCTCCGGATACCCGAGGCCGGTCTCGCGACCCTGACCTGGGGGAACGTCAGCGGCGTCGACCGGGAGGCGGGGGTCTTCGTCATCAAGCCCTCGGGGGTCTCCTACGCCGACCTCACCGAGGAGGACCTGGTCGTCGTGTCGCTCGACGACGGCCGGGTGGTCGAGGGGCGCCTCAGGCCGTCCACCGACACCGAGACCCACCGGTGCCTCTACCGGGCGTTCCCCTTCATCGGCGGGGTCACCCACACGCACTCCACCCACGCCGTCGCCTTCGCCCAGGCCCGCCTGCCCATCCCCGTCCTGGGCACCACCCACGCCGACACCTTCAACGGCCCCGTGCCCGTCACCGAGGACCTCACGCCCGAACAGTGCGCCGTGGACTACGAGTTCAACACCGGGCAGGTGATCGTCTCGATGCTCGGCGACGACCCCCGGCGCGCCGAGGAGGTCCCCGGCGCCCTCGTCTCCCGCCACGGCCCCTTCACCTGGGGGCCGACGGCCACCGCGTCACTGGAGAACGCGGTCGTCTGCGAGGCCGTCGCGGAGATGGCCCTCCACACCCTCGCCCTCGGCGCCCGCCTCGGCGCCGCCCCGGAGCCCCCGCCCCACCTCCTGGAGCGCCACTACACCCGCAAACACGGCCCCGGTGCCTACTACGGCAACGCGCCGGCCACGCCCGTCGCCCGAGCCGCGGAGCCGGCGGGAGACGGCGTCGGCGGGTGACACCTGCCGCCGGTCCGGACCGGTGACCGCCCGCCGCCGGACGTCGTCGGGCGGTCCCGCACCCCCTCAGACCACCACCGCGTCCGGCGCCAGACGCAGCCCGGCGGCGGCCAGGAAGTCCCTGAGGCCGATCCTGCTCCGGCCCGTGCCGTCGTCCCACGCGACCAGCACCTCCGACAGGCACTCGTCCCAGGACTCCGCGGTGTCCTCGACGTCGGGGCCGGGGTGCCGCTCGACGCATCCTTCGCCGTGCCGGTACCGGAGGTACAAGTACTGGCCGTCCTCCGTCCAGGCGTCCCACTGGGACGGGGCGGCGGCACAGGTCTCCACGACCCGCACCAGCGCCGGGCCGCCCCGACGTGTCCCGGTGGCGGACACCCCGTCACCCATCGGAGCCCCACGGCCCGTCGGGAACCAGCTCCCGGAGCACGGACAACAGGCTCGGCGGCTCGACCGGATCCCGCAGGGAGTCCAGCTCCGACCGAGCGACCCAGGCGTACGACTGCAGGGCGACCTGCTCGTCCGGCATCAGCCCCGTCCGCACGGGCGCCGGTCGCTCGCCGGTGAACCGGGCGAGGAAGAAATGCTCGGTCCCCGTGTACCGCTTGCCGTTCCACCGCACGTCACGGTCGACCGGCACCGACCGGTCGATCACGGCCCCCGCATCGAGTCCCGTCTCCTCGACCAGTTCCCGCCGCGCCGCCGCCAAGGGGGTCCCGCCGGGGTCGATGCCCCCGCCGGGCGGCTCCCACAACCGGGCGCCGTCGAACGGGTCGCGCCACCGCAGCAGCAGCACGCGGTGAGCGGCGTCCAGGCAGATGACCCGTGCGGCGGGCCGGTGCGTCGAATCCACCCCTGATGCTAAGCACGCCGGGCTCCTGCCAGCCCCTGCCGGCCTCTGCCGGCCGCAGGGGACTTGTGTCACGCCGTCGTCGCGCGCCGCCGGACTCCAACTGGACCACCGCCGAGCTGAGTTCGTCGCGGCCGCCACGACGGCGGGCCAGGACTCGTTCGCTGTGTCGTGCCGGCCCTGGTCGCCGACATCGCCCTCTCACATCCGGAGAAGCGCGGTCACGGCGACCGCGGCCGCCAGGGACACCGGAAGCGGGGCCCGGCATCGGGCGAGCACCGGGACGACCGCGAGCCCGGCGAACAGGGTGAGGTCCACCGCACTCCAGCGAGGACCCAGCACGTCCACCACGACGAAGCCGGCGAGCAGCGCCGGTGCGGTCAGGGCGATCACCGCCCGCGTCCGCGCGGGCAGCGCGCGTCCGCCGAAGAGGGCGGGACCGAAGGCCTTGCAGGTGAAGCTGAGGACGGCGACGGCGCCGATGGCGAGCCAGAGGGTCATCGTGCACCTCCCTCGTCGGAAGGGACGGGCCGACCGGGTGCCTCGGCCGATGCAGGCGGCCGGACGACCGTCCGCCCGGTCCGCCGGACCAGGGCCACGAGCGCCGCCAGCGCCGCGCCGACGAGAGCGGGCCCGGTGGGCAGGAAGGCGACGAGACCGGCCGCGATCAGCGCTCCCAACAACGCCGGCAGCCGGTTGCCCCGCTCCCGGCGTACCTCCTCGTACAGCAGCGCCACGAAGAGCGCCGGCGTCAGCACGTCCAGCCCCAGCCGGTGCAGGAGATCGGGGTCGGGGGACACCGCCACCCCGAGCGCCGTCCCCGCCACCCAGGCCGGCCACTGCACCGCGGTGGCCCCGAACAGCACGTACCGGTCGAACCGCCCGCCGCCGCGATGGGCGGCGGCCCACGACCCGTCGACCACCGCCTGACCCTCCAGAGCGCGCCGCAACCGGCCGCCCCGCAGATCGCCGGCCACGGCGATGCCCATCGGCACGAACCGACTGTTGATCAACGCCGCCGAGGTCACGGCGCCCACCACACCGCCGCCCGACCCCAGGGTCGCCAGCAGGGCGAACTGGGCCGAGCCCGAGAAGACGACCATCGAGCAGATCACCGGCGCGAGATGCCCCCACCCCTGCGAGGCGCTGACCGCACCGAAACTGACGGCGAGGAGGAAGGCAGCGGCCGCCAGACCCGAACCCGTCCGTAACCCGGAGACGAAGCCGGCTCGTGCCGAAGCGGCGGCGTCCGCCGTGCGAGGACTGTCCATACCCTCCAACCTAACAGCCGTAACCGCTTATGGCTGTTAGACGGCCGACTACGATACGAGTGTGACGAATCAGCAGCCGACCGCCCTCCCCACTCCCGCGACCCGGCCACACACCGCCCCCGGCGGCCTCCACGGACCCGGTGTGACCCTGGTGGGCGGACACCCGGTGCTCGACTTCGCCAACACCGTCGCCTGGCGTCTGGACCCCGCCCGCACGGTTGACCGCGTCAAGGGCGCGGAGGGGTGGGCGCGTTGGGCGGTCACCGCCGGGCTGATCGGCGCCGGCGAGCACGCCGAGGCCGTACTCCGGGCCGCCGCGGCGGTTCCCGCACAGGCCGAGACCGCGACCGCGGCGCTCGTGGACCTGCGCGCCGCACTCCTGCCGGTCCTCGACGCCCTCGTGGACGACGCGGAGCCCCCTGCCGGGGAATGGGACGCCCTGCGCCGGGCCCTGACACAGGTCCGCCAGGCTTCCGCGCTGCCCCCTTCCTTCCCGCTGCGCTGGCAGCCCGATCTCGACAGCCTCGACGGCCTCCGGCACAAGCTGGCGCTGCGGACCGAAGCCCTCCTCGGCGGAGACGCCCTGGACCGGGTCCGGCGGTGCGAAGGCACCGGCTGCGGCTGGTTCTTCCTCGACCGCTCACGCAACGGCACCCGGCGCTGGTGCAGCGCGGGAGACTGCGGTAACCGGGACCGTGCGCGGCGCCACTACGCCCGTACCCGCCAGGGAAGTTGACCCTCCCCACCCGCCGCGCCACCTCCCGGACGTCCACCCAGGCCCAGGAGATACGGCTCCCCGCGGCTCCCGAAGCGCAGTCCGGGGGGCGAGGGCAGAGGCCCAGCATATTTCGCGACGGACGGCACACCTGGTCCGAACACGTCCTGCCCGAAGCCGCCAGGGACGGACCCGTCATCGGCAGCAACTGGAGCGCACGCCACCTCGTCTAGCAAGGGCGATCGCCCTTGCTACGCGGGGCGAAAAACCGGATCGATCGCTGCAAGCCCCTCGTGCAGCCGGCGGGCCCCCCGAGCAACACGAGCGTCGGCGTCGCCGGACATCTCCTCGCAGAGCCGCAGCGCCTCGTCCAGATCCTCAGAGAAGAGGCTGAAGACATCGACAACCGCGGTGTGGATCCAATCGGCTTGGTTGTCGTTGGCGACTGCCAGTGCGGACGCGACTATCGCCAGTCCGGCCCTGTCCTTTCGCCGGAGCAAGCCCTCCGCGGTCCGCCGGGTGACAAAGGTGTCACGAGGATCGAGCACGAGCTGCAACAGCGGTTCCACGGCCTCCTGCATCTCGGCGAACCCTGCCAGGCCGTGACCGGCATCCGCTCGGTCCCGCCAGTCATCGCTTCGCCCCAGTTCGCCAAGCGTCACGACGACCGCACGCCGCAGGTCCCTGTCCACGGATTCGCCTACCCCTCCCACGATTCCGGTCAAAGTAGCACCGAGCTGCCATACCAGATGATCGTCCGGGCAGGTTGGGGTGCCGCATCCGATCACGGGCAAGCACCGGAACTGGCGGTCTCTCTCGAAGGGGTGGGGAGGGCGCCGCCTCCGGATCGCGTTGAGCGGGCAGCTCGGCCAGGACTATGCGGTGTGCGGCGACCTGGCCCGCCACGGTCGGCGTGTACCCGGCAACGCCACCTCCGCCGGGGCAACCCACAGGACGGGCTTCGCGACCCCGCGCATCCCCGACATCCGCTTCACCCGAACAGGTCAAACAGGGTGTCAGCAGGTGTCCGGCCCGGACGCGGCGCGTAGAAGGCCTTTGCGGCAACGTCCGGAGGTGGCCGCTTCCGCCGTGCCTGCCGTGGTTGTCGTTCTCGCACCGACCGGAGCTGCACTCGATGACCGAACTCGATGAAGCAATCACCTGCCCGTTCGATTTCAGCGAGGCGCTGGAGTTCGACCCCTCGCTCGCGACACTCGCGGCCCGCCCTTCCCCCACCCCATCCGGCTCCCGTACGGCGAGGCCGACGCCTGGCTGGTCACCGGATTCGACGGCGTACGGCAGGTGACCACCGACCCTCGCTTCAGCCGGGCGGGGATCATGGACGGTGACTACCCGCGGCTGACACCGGAGCCGATCGTCTCACCGGAGTCCGTCAACGTGCTCGATCCACCCCGCAGCAGCCGGCTGCGGCGGCTGGCATCGCAGGCGTTCACCCCTCGACGCGTGGAACGGATGCGTGGTGCGATCACCGAGCTCACGGACGGCCTCCTCGACGAGATGGCCGCGGCGGGGCCGCCGGCGGATGTGGTGCGGCACCTGTCGGACCGGCTGCCGCAGGAGACCATCTGCGAACTGCTCGGCGTCCCCCACCCCGACCGGCCCCGGATGCAGGAGTACGCCCACCGGATGCTCGCCACCGGCCAGAAGAGCCGTCGGGCCGCGGCCGACGCCAAGGCCGCCCTGCGGTCGTACTTCGACGACCTGGTCGACGCACGGCGGCGAAGCCCAGGCAGCGACCTGGTCAGCGCCCTGGTCACGGCGAAGGACGGCGAGAGCGCGTTCGACGACGCGGAAGCATCCGTCATGGCGCTGACGTTGATGCTCAGCGGGCACGACACCGCGAGCTGCCAGATCAGCAACATCGTCTACCTCCTGCTGTCCCGCCCGGAGCTGATGCGCCGGCTGCAGAGCCGACCGGAAACCCTGCCCGTCGTCCTGGACGAGCTGCTGCGCTTCATCCCCTTCCGCAAGGGCGTCGGCATTCCCCGGCGGGCACTGGCAGACGTGGAGCTCGGCGGGGTGCGGATCCGCGCGGGCGACTTCGTCCACGTGTCGTACCTGACGGCGAACAGGGACCCGCAGCGCTTCGCGGACCCCGACACCCTCGACCCGGACCGCACCCCTCAGCCCCACATGGCCTTCGGCTGGGGCGGCCACCGCTGCATTGCCGTGCCCCTGGCCATGGCGGAACTGGAGGTGGCCGTCGGACGGCTGGTGGAGCGGTTCCCCGGGCTGCGGCTGACGATCCCCGCGAGCGACGTGCGCTGGGACTCGGCGACCATCCGGCGCTTCCCCGTCGGCCTCCCCGTCGCCTGGTAGGCCGGACGGCGGGGAGACGGAACGGACAGCCCACCGCGGCGACATCCTGGCCGGTCACGGGCGGTAGACGAGTTCCAGGAGGAAGGCCGCGATGAGCAGCCACGCGCCCGCGCCGAGCAGCCACACGCTGCCCAGCGCCAGCGCGAGGACGCTGGCCAGCGAGGCGCCGGCGAACAGCGCGACCGAACAACGCCGTACGCGGTGGTCGAACGGTAGACGTCCGTCGTGTCGGCTCATGGTCGCACTGTAAGGGTGCGGTCGGGCTGGTCGGCGGTTGCCGGGGAAGTACTGACGACACCCTGACGCCCGGCTGGTCGTGACCGCCCTCCCCGCGCTCGTCCCGGCCACCGAGACCGGGCGACCGTGCACAGCGCGGTGACCGTGGGGCACCCGGACGCAGGCCGACGCAGGCCGACGCCGGCCGTGCTCTGCCGGCCGAGGTTCCGCCTCGGACCCGGAGCCGGACGGCAGAGCACGCGGGCAGCGGCCTGGCCTAGGCTGCCGGTCGTGAAGCGGGCCATGACCAACGAAGTGACCAGCCGGAGCAGCGTGACCTGCGTCAGTGGCGGCGGCGGGGGTACCGAGCCGGCCGTCCTGGACGCCCTCGCGCTGGCCTCCGAGCCTGAGCTGGAGGCCCGGTTCGCGGAGTCGGCCCACCGGATCCTGGCGGACCTGGTCCGCGGAGGCGCCGCGCTGGGGTGGGTGGAACCGCCCTCGCGGGACGAGGTGGCGGAACTCCTCGGCCAGGTCGTCTCCGCGGTGCGGGCCGGGGACGCGGCCCTGCGCCTCGCGTACCTCGGCCGTCGGCTGGTCGGCCTGGGGTACTGGCTCCGCCACGCCCGCCCGACCCATAGGCCGCACGCCGACCTGGAGAAGATCGCGGTGGATGCCGCCGCCCACGGTCAGGGCGTCGGCCGGGCCCTCACCGCAGCCCTGATCGACGACGCGAGGGAGGCGGGGATCGAGGTCCTCACCCTGGACGCGCGCGGCGACAACGCCCATGCCCTGCACCTGTATCGGACGCTCGGCTTCACCGAGTACGGCCGTCTGCCCGACTTCGTCGCAGTAGGCGAGCACCGTTACGACAAGGTCCTCTGCATGCTCGACCTCCGCCGGCGCGGCTGACCTGCCGCGCCGCCGGGAAGGGTGCGACCGCACCACCGGGCGTCCGCCGAGGAGGCGGACGGACGCCCGGTGACCAGGCAGTGCGGCAGCGGGCCGTGCTACTCGGTCAGTGCCCGTTCGGTCGACGGAGCCTCGGCCGCCCGGTTCCCGGCCGAGCCCTTCCTGGCGAGGGCGCTCGGCCACCACGCCCGCTCGCCGATGTCGATCACCAGCGCGGGCACCAGCAGCGACCGGACCACGAGCGTGTCCAGCAGCACACCGAAGGCGACGATGAAGGCGATCTGCACCAGGAAGGCCAGCGGGATCACCATCAGGGCCGCGAACGTCGCGGCGAGCACCACACCCGCCGAGGTGATCACACCGCCGGTGGTGGTGAGGCCGCGGAGCACGCCCTTCCGGTTGCCGTGGGCGAGCGCCTCCTCCCGCACCCGGGACATCAGGAAGATGTTGTAGTCGACGCCGAGCGCCACCAGGAACACGAAGCCGTACAGCGGGACCGACGCGTCCGTGCCGCTGAAGCCGAGCAGATTCTCGAAGACCAGCGCGGAGACTCCGAGCGTGGCCAGGAAGTTCAGCCCGACCGTCGCCACCAGCAGCACCGGCACCAGCAGGGAGCGCAGCAGCGCCATCAGGATCAGCAGGATGACGGCGAGCACGATCGGGACGATGACCGCCCGGTCCCGGGCCGCGGTCTCCTGCGTGTCGTACTGCTGCGCCGTGTACCCGCCGACCAGCGCGTCGGCGCCGGAAACCGCGTGGACCCGCTCCCGCAGGCGCTCGACCGTCGCCTTGGCCGCGTCGCTGTCGGCGGTGGCCTCCAGGGTGGCGTCGATGCGCACCCGTCCGTCCACCACGAGCGGCTTGCCCGCCCCGGGGCGACCGGAGGCGGAGACGGCGCCGGCGTCCGCCACGCCGTCGGTGTCCCGGGCGGCGGCCGTCACCTCGGCGGTGCGGTCGGCGTCGGCGATGATGACGGCCGGGTTGCCGGAGCCGCCGGGGAAGTGCTCCCCGAGCGTGCGCTGCGCCGCGACCGACGGCGCGTCGTTGACGAAGATCTCGTCGAGCGGCACGCCCCGGGAGGACAGGGACGGTGCGAAGGCGGCGCAGGCGGTCAGGACGAGTGCCGTCACCACCCAGGTGCGGCGGGGCTTGCCGTCCACCGTCCTGGCGACCCGGCGCCACACGCCACTGCCCTCGGCGGTCTCCTCCGGCGGCTTCGGCCTGGACGGCCAGTAGGCGGTGCGGCCCATCAGCGCCAGCGCGGCCGGCAGGAACGTCAGCGTGGTGAGCACGGCACAGGCGATGCCGATCGCGCCGACCGGTCCCAGCGCGCGGTTGTTGGTGAGGTCGCTGGCGAGCAGTGCCAGCAGGCCGAGCGCCACGGTCAGGGCGCTGGCGGTGATCGCGCCGAACGAGCGGCGCACCGCGGCGGCCGCGGCCGCGAAGCGGTCGCCGCGCAGGGCGAGTTCCTCACGGAACCGGGCGGCCAGCAGCAGGGCGTAGTCGGTGGCGGCGCCGATCACCAGGATGGAGAGGATGCCCTGAACCTGGCCGTCGACCCGGAGCACGTCCCGGTCCGCCAGCGCGTACACCACGGCGCACGCGACGCCCAGGGCGAAGACCGACCCCAGGATGATCAGGAACGGCAGCAGCACGCTGCGGTAGACCAGCAGCAGGATCAGCAGGACGGCGCCCAGCGCCACGCCCAGCAGCAGTCCGTCGATGCCCGCGAAGGCGTCCGACAGGTCTGCCTGGCTCGCCGCGGGGCCGGCGATCTGCGCCGTGGTGCCCGGCACGCCCTCGGCCGCCTTGTCGATGGCGGCGAGGACGGTCGGCAGCTCGTCCTCCAGGTCGGGTGCCAGCTGGACGACGGCCTGCATCGCCTCGCGGTCCTCGGAGAGCAGCGCGGGGGAGGGGCGGTCCACCACTCCGGGCCGGCCGGCGAGGGCGGCGACGGCGCGGGTGGCCTCGGCCTGCAGGTCCTCCGACAGCCGCTCCCCGTCCGCGGTCCAGACCACGATGGCCGGCACGCTCTCGGACCGGTCGAACGCCGCGCCGGCGTCGAGAACGCGGGTGGACTCGGCGCTACGGGGCAGGAAGGAGGCCTGGTCGTTGGTGGCCACCTCGCCCAGCTTGCCTGCGTAAGGGCCGAGCGTGCCGCCCACCCCCAGCCAGACGAGCAGCAGGACGAGCGGGACGAGCCAGCGGGCCCGTCGCGGTGCGGTACTCATGCGAATCCCATCGTGGAGGAAGTAACTCACTCATAAAGTATCTCAATCATCGAGAGGTACTAAGGTGGGGGGATGAGCGGTTCCGGTGTGCCCCTTGCATCTCTTCCGGCGGACGACCCCACCGGGTTGCAGGCCTTCGCCGTTCTGTTGCGCCGGATGAACAGCGAGTTCAACCGCATCGCCCAGGAGTTCGCCCAGGCGCACGGCCTGCACCTCACCGACATGCAGGCACTGATCGCGATCCTGGACGCCGACGCGGACCCCGAGGAGGAAGCCGGCCCCATGACGCCCGGGCGGCTGCGCAAGCAGCTCAACCTCACGTCCGGCGCGGTCACCGCCTGCCTGGACCGGCTGGAGCGGGCCGGGCACATCCGCCGGGTCCGGGACGCCGGCGACCGCCGCGTGGTCCACCTGCACTACGCGGCGCCGGCCCGTGCGCTCGCGAGCGACTATTTCCGGCCACTGGCCCGGAGCACCGATGCCGCCCGGAGCCGCTTCAGCACCGAGGAGCTGACGGTCGTCGTCCACTTCCTGGCCGAGATGAACGCGGAGCTCGCCCGGCTGCGCCGCGACCCTCCGTGAGCGGCACCGCCCTTGCGCCGAATGTGCCGTCGCGGGGTCTTCCCGCTCAGCCGAGCCAGTGGTACGGCAGCCGCAGGACGTCGGCCACACGGGAGGCGACCGCCTCGGCGTGCGGGGGAACGCCCTCGTCCGCGATGCCCCGCGTCAGGTGCAGATGGAGCGACTGCAGGGTGGCGAAGGTGTTGAACGCCCAGACCGGCACGGGGCCCGGCCCACCGCCCTCGAAGGCCCGGGTGACGACGTCCAGCCATCCGACGGCCTGCTCGCGCCCCAGCCCGGGGCCCGCGAGGATCCGCGTGACCGCCCGGGCGAGACGCGCGTCCTCCAACTGCTCGTAGCGGTACGGGACGTCCGGCGCCGTCAACCGCCGGGCGCACAACTCGAGCAGGTCCGGACGGCGTCGGGGCAGGACCTTGGCGAACGCCGCGGCGGCGTCCGCGCCGTGCGCCACGGCGTGCAGCCACCCCAGCTCCGCGTCCCAGCCACGGGTGTCCGCCTCCACCGGGTACCAGGCCGCGAACGCCTCGTACCACCGCGTGACGGCCGCCGTGGTCAGGAGCCCCGGCACCACGGCCTCCCGGGACAGGACCAGGGAGAGCGTCAGCGGCGCGAACGTCCTGGCCTGCACCTCGGCATGCGCGAACCGGTCGGCGGCCGAGTCGCCCAACTCCTCGAGTACCTCGTCGAGATGCCCCTCCCTGATCCATCGCGCGGCCGCCGTGTAGGCGCGGTCGTCGCGGATCACCGGATCGGGCGAGGCCAGCATGACCGACACCTCGACGGCCAGCCGGGACGCCGGAACCCCGGCGGGCCGGCGGAAACCGTCCGCCGCGAGCGACGGCCAGTCGACCAGGTCATCAGTCATGCCGTCAGACTCCCACACGCCCGGCGCGGAGCCGTGATCGGGTTTCCGGCCGGAAATCACTTCCGGTGCCGGTCCCTTCTGCACGATGATCGAGTGCGCCCCAGTTGCCCCTCCGTCCCGATCAGGAAAGTGCCACCCGTGCCCGACTCGTCCAGCGTTCCCGCCGTCGAGATATCGGACCTCACCCAGCGGTTCGGCACCTCGCTCGCCGTCGACCGGCTCAGCCTGACCATTCCGGCGGGCATGTTCTACGGCATCGTCGGCCCCAACGGCGCGGGAAAGACCACCAGCTTGACGGCCGTGTGCGGACTCCGGCAGCCCACCTCGGGGCGGATCAGGATCGCGGGGCACGACCTCGCCACCGACCGGGAGGCCGCCCTGGCCCAACTCGGCGTGATGATGGACGGGTTGTCCCTGCCCGAGCGGCTGACCGCCACCGAGGTCCTGCGGTACGCCGCCGGGCTGCGGGGTCTGGACGACGGCTGGCGGGCCCGGGCGGCAGACCTGCTGGAGATCCTGGGGCTGGACGCCGTCCCGCGCACGCTGATCGTCGAGTACTCGACCGGCATGCGCAAGAAGATCAACCTGGCGCTCGCCCTGCTGCACCGGCCCCGCGTCCTGGTCCTGGACGAGCCCTTCGAAGCCATCGACCCGGTGTCCGCGCACTCCATCGAGCACGTGCTGAGGCAGTACGTCGAAGGCGGCGGCACCGTGGTGATGTCCAGCCACATCATGGACTTCGTCGAGCGCAACTGCCGCCGGGTCGCCGTGGTGGCCGGCGGACGCGTCCTGGTCGAGGGGACGGTCGAGGACGTGGCCGCCGGAACGACCCTCAACCGGCGCTTCGTGGAACTGGTGGGCGCCGACCCGGTCCGCGCGCTCGAGTGGCTGGCGTGACGCGGACGCTGCTCGCGCTGAAACTGCGCCTCCTCCGCAACGGCCCGCACGACGAACGCGGCTTCGGCCTGGTCGGCGGGCTGGTCCTGGCCGCCCTGGTCGTCGCGGCCGCCTGGGCCTCGGCGCGGGAACTGCTGCACGAGGGCTGGATCGCGATCGCGCTCACCGTGTGGGGCGGCATGTGGCTGCTCGGGCCCCTGGTCCAGCCCCGCCACGATCCCTCGGTCGTCCCCCTCGCGTGGCTGCGCGGGTATCCGGTCCGGCCGTGGCGGCTCGCCCGCTCCCTGTCGTGGACCGAACTCCTCGGCGTCGGGCCCGTCATCACCCTCGTCTGTCTGGCCTCCCTGCCGATCCTCGCGGCACCAGGCGGAACGGCCGCCACGGCGATCACCGTCACGTCCGTCCTGACCCAGCTCTACTTCCTCCTCTGGGCCGGCAGGACCGTGGCCGTGCTGACCGCCGGCCTGCTGCAGACCCGGGCGGGAATCACCCTGGCGGCGGTCCAGACGGCCGCCATGCTCGCCGTGTCGTTCGCCGGATGGGTGCCGGTGGCCGCCTGGCTGCTCCCTCGCCTCGGCGACGGCCGGACCACCTTCGTCGCACCGTCGCTCGGGGTCGTGCCCGGACCGGTGGTCGACGTCCTGGCCGCCCTGCCCACCGGCTGGGGGTACCGCGCCGCCCTCGCCGCCCGCGACGGCCTCGGGCCGGGCGCGGTCCTCGCGCCGCTGGCCGGTCTGCTGATCTGCGGCCTTCTGCTGCACCTCGCCTGGATCGCCCTCACCGCCCGCGCCCTGCGCAGACCGCCGCGCCGGGCCACCCCGCCCCGGCCCACCGCCCCCGGCAAGGGCCGGCGCCTGCCCCTGGTTCCCGCCCAGGTGTCCGCGGTCGTCTCCCGGGAGCTCGCCACCTGGTTCCGCGACCCCGCGCGCGGCGTGGAACTGCGCAGCGCCTGGCTGACACCCCTGCTGATGGCCCTCATCGTCGCGGCCACCGGCTGGTACTGGGCGCTGCCGGCGGCGGGTCCCGCCCTGGCCGTGTTCGGAGCCATGGTGGCGATCAACACCTACGCCCTGGACGGCACCGCACTGTGGCAACTACTCGTCACACCGGGCGCGTTGCGGGCCGACGTGCGCGGGCGGACGGTCGCGTGGGGGCTGCTGTTCGGGGTGCCGTCGGTCGTGCTGGCAGGCGTCCTGTGGGCCGTGACCGGCTCGCCCCTGGGGAACGCCGCGGTGTTCGGGGCGATCGCCGCCGCGGCGGTGGGGAGCGTGGGAGCGCCGCTGCTGGCCGTGGTGATGCCCGCCGTGGGCACCGACGCGCGCGCCCGTGTGTATCCGGGCCAGCGAGCGGGTGACCCGACCGGGGGCCAGATGACGATCTTCCCGGCGGTGCTCCTGGCCGCGGTCCTCCCCGGCGCCGTGGGCGCCGCCGCGGGGGCGTGGTGGGCGACCTCCCTCACCGGTCTCCTCCTGGCCCTGGCGGCGCTGTCCTCGGCCCCCGCCCTCACCGAACGCCTGCTGGCCCGGCGCGGCCCCATGCTGCTGAACGCCATGGTGCTGGGGGAGGCGGGTTCCCCGCGCGGACCCTCCGGGCGCGCCGCACGGCGGCACGGCGGCTGACGGCGGGCGCTCAGCCGCCCAGCATCCCGACGAACAGCTCCCGCAGGTCCTTCCGCAGCGCGTCCAGGTCCGGCGGGTCCGCGTGGTACGAGCCCGCGGCGCAGGAGAACATCACGCCGTCCGCCCAGGCCACCAGCGACAGCGCGTGCCGGGCGGGCTCCGGCGAACCCAGCCCCGCGACCAGGGCGGTCGCCACCTCCCGGAAGCGGGCACCGGCCGCGTCGAAGTATGCGCGCAGCTCGGGGCGGCGCGTCGCCTCCAGGGCGAGTTCGTAGCGGGCGACCAGCAGGTCACGGTTGCCGGTCAGGGAGCGGTGCACCGCGAGCGCCAAGGCATCGACGAGCTGCTCCCAGCCGCGCAGCGGATCCGGCATCTCGTCGACGGCCAGGACCCCGGCCTCCCGCTCGGCCAGCCGGCGGACCGCCAGCTCCAGCAGCGCCAGCCGGGTGCGGGCGACGTTCGAGGTGGAACCGTGCGGAAGGCCGGCCACCTCGTCCACCGCCCGGTGCGTCAGCCCTCGCATGCCGCGCTCGGCCAGCAGGGCGAGCGCGGTGTCGGCGACGAGCAGGGCACGGGACATCGGTGCGGGCATGCCGCCAACCTACCGGCCTCACTACTCCTGTAGTAACTTCGGAGTCGGGGCACTACGGATGTAGTTCCCTGCCGGTCCGGGTCCGGGTCCCGGTCCCTGTCCCGGCCACTGTCCGGGGGCCGGGACCGAGGGAGGAACAGCCATGTCACAGTCCTCGCGCGTACTGATCGTCGGAGGCGGAATCGGCGGTCTGACCGCCGCCGTCGCGTTGAGCCGGGCCGGGCGGGAGGTGACCGTCCTGGAGCGCGCCCCCTCCCTGACGCCGGTCGGGGCCGCCATCTCCCTCGCGCCGAACGCCCTGGCCGCGCTCGACGTGATCGGCGTCGGCGACGAGGTCAGGGCCCTGGCCGCCTGGCAGGGCGAAGGGGGCATGCGCACCCCGGCCGGCCGGTGGCTCGCCCGGACCGACGTCTCCGTGGTCACCGAGCGCTTCGGCGACCCCCTGGTCCTGCTGCCCCGCGCCGCCTTGGTCGACATCCTGACGGCACGGCTCCCCGCGGGCGTGATCCGCACCTCCTGCCCGGCCTCCCTCGCCGACCCGGGCGACGCCGACCGGCCCGCCCGCGTGACCACCCCCGACGGGGACCTCACCGCGGACCTGGTCGTGGCCGCCGACGGCATCCACTCCCGCGTCCGCGCCGCACTGTTCCCGGACCACCCCGGGACCGTGTACTCCGGCTTCACCACCTGGCGGGTCATGATCCCGGTGCCGGGCGCCCGGTTCGCCTCCCACGAGACCTGGGGGCGCGGCCGCCTGTGGGGAACCCACCCCCTCAAGGACGGCCGGGTCTACGCGTACGCCGCGGCCCTCGCCCCCGCCGGCGGACGCGCCGCCGACGACGAGAAGGCCGAGCTGCGCCGGCTGTTCGGCGACTGGCACGACCCGATCCCGTCCGTCATCGCCGCCGCCCGCCCCGAGGACGTCCTGCGCCACGACGTCCACCACATCCGGCGACCGCTGCCCGCCTGTCACCGGGGCCGGGTCGCGCTGGTCGGCGACGCCGCGCACGCCATGCCGCCGTCCCTGGGGCAGGGCGGCAACCAGGCCATCGAGGACGCCGTCGTGCTGGCCCACCACCTGGACGACCTCTCCGCGTACACGGCGGCCAGGCTGCCGCGGACGTCCGCCCTGGTGCGCAAGGCGGTCGGCGCGGGGCGTCTCTCCATGCTCCGCAACCGCCCCGCGGTGGCCTTCCGCAACGCCGTAGTCGCCGCGGTGTCCCGTACCGGGCCGGCCTTCTTCCTGCGCAGCTTCGAGGGCATCGCCGACTGGAGACCGCCGCAGACCGCCGAAGAACGATGCAGGAGTCCGCGACCTCCGCGCCCGTGACCGCCGTCCTCGACATCCCGGCGGGCCGCATCCAGCTCATCGCGGCCGACCGCGCCGACGTCACGGTCGAGGTCACCGTCCAGTTGCCGGCCGGCTCGCGGGTCGAGGCGAAGGCGGCCAGCGCCGAACTGCGGGGCGTCGGACGCCTCGGCGACGTCGCCTTCGACGGCCGGCAGGCGACCGTCAAGCTGGACGAGACCGCCGGCGTCCGCCTCACCGTCGTGGACGGCGACATCACCATCGGCCGCCTGGGCGACGTCGAAGGGCGACATCAGCGCCCGCAGCCTGTAGCGGGCGCCTGGCCTCGGAACGGTCGGTCGCGCATTCGATCCGTACGGCCGACGGGCTCAGGTGTTCAGTGCGATGCGGAGCTCCGGTAACAGGGTCGTGAGGGATCGGGGGAGGTGGGGTCATGCGTTGCCCCGCCTCCGGGAGATACGTTTCTGCCCCGGCGCCGGATGTATCGATGCATTCGGAAGGTAACTCCCGGTCTCACCCGTGTGAGTGAGATTGTGAGGCATATAGGGAAGTAACGCGAATATCCGTGATTGGTAACAGCGTCTGATACGGCCCTTTTTCGCCCCGATCGCGGCGGCAGGATGTGGGTCCTCGGCAGTCCCGCCGGGAACGCACACAGCCCCGGCCATCGGGTCGCCGCCCGTCGGCCGGGGCCAGCACGAAGGAGCGATTCTTGTCTCGTAACTTCCGCCGCCTGGCCGCCGGCACCCTCGCCGCGGCTGCCGCCCTCGGTGCCTTCGCGATGCCGGCCTCCGCCGACGACCACCGTGACCGCGACCACCGCGACCGCCGCGGCCCCTCGGTGAGCATCACCGGGGTGCAGGCCAACAGCCCCGGCCGTGACGACCACTCGAACCGCTCGCTCAACGGCGAGATCATCCGCCTCACCAACACGGGCCGGGACTCCGTCAACCTGCGGGGCTGGACCCTGCGCAACGACGAGCGGCGCACCTTCCGCTTCGGGGACGTCCGGGTGCCCGCCCGCTCCTCCGTGATCGTGCACACCGGGGTCGGCCGTGACGGCCGTGGCCACGTCTACATGGACCGCCGCAACTACATGTGGGACAACCACTCCGACACGGCCGTGCTGAGGGACTTCCGCGGCCGGACCGTCGACATCGAGCGCTGGGGCCGCGGAGGACGCCGCTGACCCCCAGGTCCGCAGTCGGAAGCGTCGGCCGCACCCCTCTCGCCCGGGGTGCGGCCGGCGCTTTCGCATGGCACGGGCCGACGTCAGCCGTACCGGGCGAGGAGCGCGTGCAGATACCGCTCCAGGCGCCGGGTGAGGACATCCGGGGTCAGGTCCTTCCGCCCCAGATCCCGCCAGGGCACGGCGACCTTCTCCGCGTCCGGTGCGAAGGCCAGGGCATCCAGCACGCGCCAGTACAGATGGCCGGCGGGGTCCTCGTCGAGGGTCCCGCCGGCCGCGGTGTAGTCGTCGGCCAGCCGCATCCCGGCCTCCACCCCGTGGAGTAGGGCGAGCGCGGTGGAGCAGTGGGCCACGTCCAGGTCGGCCGGGCCCCAGGAGGTCTCCACCCAGTCCACGACACCGGAGATCGCCAACTCGGCTTCGTCGCCCGTGAAGAGGACGTTGCCGGGGTGGAAGTCCCGGTGCAGGAAGCACGGGCCGTACGCGGGGGCCGAGCGCCGGATCACGTCCACCGCATGCCGCCACACCTCCGGTCGCGCGGGTTTCTCCGGGAGCCGCACCGACTTCGGGTCGGTCCATGCCTGATAGGTGCGAGGCCTGGCCCCCGCCGGAACACGCAGGGCGTGGATGCGGGCCAACTGTCGCGCCAGCAGCACGGATTGCCGCTCGATGTTCGTCCCGTGCACCCTTGGGCGTCCCGGAAGCGAGGTCATCAGCAGCGACGGGTGGTCGCAGTGCTCGGCTGCGGCGTCCACGGCCAGCAGGCGCGCGGCGGGCACGTCGGTGTCGGCGAGGAGCAGCAGGACGTCCGCCTCCCTCGTCAGGAGACCGAGCGCGTGCCGCACGAAGAACGGCTTGACGAAGGAGCGGAGCACGAGCGGCAGGGCACCGTGGTCGCCCTCGACGTCGAGGCGCAGCATCCGTGACGTCCAGCCACCCCGCAAGGGGCTCACCGCGCGGACGCGGTGCCCCGCGGGGAGGCTCCGCTCCACCCAGGCGCGGGTGCCGGACCAGCCCCGGTGGTTGAGGATGTCGTCCGTCATGCCCGGCAGACTAACGACTCGGTCCGCGGTTGAGGTCGTGGCGTGCTGGCCTGGCGGTTCGGCTGATGGTTGAGCAACGAGCTGCCTGCTGGGCGAGTACCGGTTCGGCGCTCGGCTTGCGGAGCCTGGGACCACAGCAGGCGCCCTGGCCGTCGGCCCCGGCGCGGGCGAACACGTCGGCCGGCGTGCGCAGCCGCACCCCGGGGCGGTCGGGGACCGCGAAGCCGCGTGCCGCCGGCAGCGGGCGGACCTCGCCGACGGCACGGGAGACCGTGGAGCGGCCGTGCCGTACAGGCGTGAGCGGCGAGATGCTGCGCGGCGGCGGGCGGCGGGCGGCGGGCGGCGGGCGGCGGGCGGCGGGCGGCGGGCGGCCGGTGCCGGGCCGAAGTACCGTCGCAGGTCAGGCTTCCCCCGCGGTGCCGGCCATCGCCCCCGGTGGGCGCACCATGAAGACGTCGATCGGATCCTGGGCTTCCACGACGAATCCGTGGCGCTCGTAGAGCCGACGGGCAGCGCTACCCTGCAGGACGTTCAGGCCCATGGTCTCGCCCTGCGCGTCGGTCCGCTCCAACACCGTGCGCAGCGCAGCGGATCCGAGCGGCGTTGCAAGTCCGCACGCATCACCGTGGCCCGCAACTCCGCGAGCACCTCGACGTCCGCTGACACCGCGGAACGCAGCCCCCAGCCCGCGGCGTGCGCCGGCATGCTCCCCGCAGGCGCCGCCACGCCCGAGCGCGTCCCGTTTCCCGTCACCCCGGCATCCATGGCCGGAGTATCTCAGTTCGCCTGCTCCGAACAGCCGGACGCGACCTCACATCGCGCGCCAGCGCGTAACGGTCAACCGGGGGCGTGATTGACATGTGCACGCACCTGGCGTGGGTAGGCATTGTTCGCCACCCCCCCCACCGGAAGAAAGGGAAGCCATGAGACTTCCTCGGACGTCGGGCGCAGCAGCCTTCGCCCTCTCCCTCGTCCTGGCCCTCGCGCTGTCGCTGACGTCCGCCCCCACCGCCGAGGCCGGGCAGACGGCCCTCCGCGGCGCGGACCCCAGCGTTCTGCGGGTCGGCGGAACCTACATCGCCGTCCAGTCCACCGGCGCGGGTATCGCCGTGCGGCAGGCCTCGTCCACCGGAGGGCTCGCTGCGGCCACCGCCCGCCAGGTCTGGTCGGACACCCGGAACCTCGGTGAGGTGTGGGCCCCCGAGATCGTGCGGGACGGCGGCCGCTACTACATCTACTTCACGGCCGGCCGCGGATCCGCCCACCGGATGTACGTGATCAGCTCCACCAGCCCCGACAGCGGCTACACCGCCGAGACGAAACTCGCCCTGCCCGAGGACAAATGGGCCATTGACGGGACGCTGTTCACCTTCAACGGTCAGCGGTGGTTCGTCTGGTCGGGCTGGGCCGGCGACACCAACGTCGAGCAGAACCTGTACATCGCCCGCATGAGCAGCCCGACCACCCCCACCGGTGGCCGCCACATCATCTCCCAGCCGCGGGAGGGCTGGGAGCGGGTCGTCGGCAATCCCTACATCAACGAGAGCCCCGAGGCGATCAAGGACCCCAACGGGCAGCTGCACATCGTGTACTCCGCCAACGGAAGCTGGAGCGACCAGTACTGCCTGGCCGACCTGAGGCTGCGGGCCGGCGGCGACCCCACCTACGTGTGGGACTGGTACAAGTCCAACGGCTGCCTGTTCGGCTCCAACCGGTCCACGATGATGTCCGGCTGGGACCCCACCCTCCACGTCGACGGGCCCGGCCACCACACCTTCGTCCTGCTCGACGGGGACATCGCGACCAGCCCGCCCGCCGGGCCCACGTTCCCCCTCATGTTCCACGCGGTGCCGAAGGGCACCCCGTACGCCTGGGAGAACCGGTACTGGTACACCGGCACGTTCTGCTGGTGGGGCAACACCACGTACCGGCGCGCCAACGTCCCCGGTCCGACCGCCGACACCGGGTGGAGCCTCAAGTTCTTCGAGTGACCGTGCCGGCCCGGCGGGCAGGAGGAGCTCGGCCGGCCACCGGACCGGGGTGACGGCCAGGCCCGCCTGCCCGCCCGGCCCCCGTGCGCCGGGCGGGCAAGCCGGTCACAGGGCGGGCAGGACGGCTCCCGGTCGGTAGGCGCGGACCACCACCCCGTCGCCGTCCGCCTCACGCAGCACCAGGTGGGCGCAACCGGCGCCCTCGACCCGGGCAACCGGAGCATGCGGGTCCGCGTCCGCGTCCCAGGCGACCCGCAGCGCCGTGTTCTCGTCCAGCGCGACCCCGCGCGTCGTCAGGCCCCGGCGGACGGCGGACACCAGCCGCGGCAGCGTGCCCCACTGGGCGGCGTGCACGTCGACGGTGAAGGGGACCAGCCCCAGCCCGGGCCGCACGTCGACCTCCTCCAGGTCCTCCGCGCAGTCCTCGGGGCATACCGGCACCCCGTCGTCGAGCCAGCCGCCCACCACCGCGTTCCGCGCCGCCACGGCGGCCCCCGCGGAGAAACCCGCGTACGGCACCGCGCGCCCGGCCAGCAGTTCCCGCAGCTCCTTGCCGCAGTCGGCCAGCGCCTCCTGGTAGGCGGGGGTCAGCCCGCCGCCCACGAACAACGCGTCCACGCCGTCCAGCAGGCCCGCGTCGAAACGTCCCCCGACCGGCACCAGGAGCGGCACCGGCACACAGTCCCCGCTCCGCGTCAGCACACCGGAGAACCGGGCGAACTGCGCCTCCCCGTCGCCGTCGCCCTCGTCGACCAGCAGACAGCCGACCCGCGCCCCGTCCCCGGCGTCCCGCAGGAACGGCCCGTACAGCACCGGCGCGAGGGCCTCGTCCCGGCCACCACCGATCAGATGGACCCGCGTCCCCGCCCGACCGCTCTTCATCCCCACACTCCGCTTCTCACGCCCGCCGTGGTCGGCGGGAAGGCGCAAGCGTAAGGGGCGGTCTCCAACAGGGTCGAAGCATTTCCCGTCGAACCGACGGCAGCGCCGGTCCCGTCCGCGCCGGATCCGGAGTCGCTTTCATGACGCTATGCGCGAAATGCCTGTTTGTATTACGTTCGAGGAAAGGTATGCGCAGACACCGGTAGAGCCCTCGTCGGAGGTGGCAGTGGATCCGCAGGACGAACGCTTGGACGTCCGGTTCCGACCGACCCAGCGCATCTCCCGGAGCCGGATGCTGGTCCGGGGCGTGGTCGCCCCCCTGCTCTGGGCGGGGGCGGTCTGGCTCGCGGTGGTCGAGCTCGACCACGGCCCCTTCCTGCGCGACATCGTCCTCGTCACCGTGGTGGCGTTCGTGCTCGCGTGCGTCTTCCTGCTGTCCGGGGTTTGGCTGAGGCGACACGAGGAGCGCCGTGACTCCTGGTGACCTGCTCTTCTACTTCGTCGTCTTCTACCCGGTCGTGACCGGGGCCTTCTGGATCGCGGGGGGCCTCCTCTTCTGGCTTCTGGACGAACGGCGCACCATCCGCGTCCCGAAGGGCGGCTGGCCCGCCGTCACCGTCCTCGTGCCCGCGTACAACGAGGAGGCGGTGATCGCCCGCTGCGTGCGAGCGCTGCGCGAGGTGGACTACCCCGCGCTCGAGGTGCTGGTCCTCAACGACGGCTCCAAGGACGGCACGGTGGCCGCGGCGGAGGAAGCCGCGGCCGGTGATCCGCGCGTGGTGGTGCTGGACGACGGCGTCAACCTCGGCAAGGCGGACCGGCTCAACACCGGCATGCGCACGGCCCGCCACGACCTCGTCGTGGTGACGGACGCCGACACGCACCTGCATCCCGACGCCGTCAAGTACCTGGTCGCCCGCATCGCGCGGTCCCCCCGGTACGCCGCCGTCGCCGGCTGCCCGTTCGTCACCAACCGCCGCAACGCGCTCTCCGCCCTGCAGGTGCTGGAGGCGGCCTCGCTCATCGGCCTGATCCGCCGCACGCACGCGCTCGCCGGGCGCGTCGGAACGGTCGCCGGCGTCCTCGGACTCTTCCGCCGCGACGCGGTCCTGGAGGTCGGGGGCTACGACCCCCGGATGGCGACCGAGGACATCGACCTCTCCTGGCGGCTGCTGGAAGCCGGATACCGGACCAGTTTCGAACCCAACGCCCTCGTCGGCATGGAGGTCCCCCTCACCCTGCGGTCACTCTGGAAGCAGCGGACCCGCTGGGCGCGCGGTCAGGGCGAGGTGCTGCGCACCCACGGCCGCAAGGTCTTCAGCGTGCGCAGCGTGGGCCTGTGGCCGATCGCCTGGGAGTCGCTGCTGTCGTTCGTCTGGGTGCTGGCCCTACTGGGCAGCACGCTCGTCGAACTCGTCCGGCTGGCCGTCTTCGGCAGCACCGGCGAACTGTCGTGGATGCTCAGCTGGGGCGTGGCGATCGCCCTCATCTCCACCCTCCAGCTCACCGTGGCCTCGTTCATCGTCATCGGCCGCGACCCCGGCCTGACCCGGGCCTATCTCCTGGGCCCGGTGTACCCGCTGTGCCACTGGGCGATCAACGCGCTGGCCGCCCTGACCAGCGAGAGCGTCGGCCTGCTCCGGGGCCCCCGCCGGCGCAAGGTGACCTGGGACATCCAGCGCGAGCCCGGCGACCCGGGCACCCTCGGCTGACTTGTACGGGCTCCGGCCGACAGGCCACTGGTAGCGCTCAAGGACAGCGACCGGCCACCTCGCACGACCCGACGCTCAGCCCCTATGCCCCGCGCAGAGCCCGTGCGATGTCCGTGTCGGTGCGGCCCCGCGTTTCCGGGACCGCGCGGGCGACGAAGATCAGGCCGAGCAGGCAGAGCGCGCCGAAGAGCCAGAACGTCTGGCCCTCGCCGATGCCGTGGACCAGATTCAGGAAGAACTGGTTGACCAGGAAGTTGCAGATCCAGTTCACCGCGATGCACAGGCTCGCCCCCCGCGCGCGCATCTTCGGCGGGAACAACTCGGAGACCAGCAGCAGGATCACCGGGCCCGCGCCGATCGCGAAGAAGGCGACGTAGCCGAGCAGGCAGAGCAGCGCGATCACGCTCTGCCCGGAGAGGTCCCAGACGAAGCAGGCGCCCAACGGGACCAGCGTGGCGAGCATGCCGCCGACGGAGAGCAGGAGCAGCGGCCGTCGGCCCCACCGGTCGATCAGATGGGCGGCCACGAAGGTCATGACCAGGTTGAGCGCGCCGATGAAGACCGAGTAGAGGATCGAGTTCGACGCCGACAGGCCGGTGGTCCGGATGACGGTCGGGGCGAAGTACAGCACCGCGTTGATCCCGCACAGCTGCTGCAGGGCGCACAGCACGACACCGATGACCAGGGCCGGACGGACGGCGGGGGTGAAGAGGTCGGACAGGGCGGCGGCGGGCTCGTCACCGCCGCCGGTCCGGGGCCGCTCCCCGGCCTTCGGCTTCCGCCGCCAGGCGGGGGACTCCCGCAGCGCGGGGGACAGGAGCAGGAAGACCGCGACCCCCACCGCCCCCGCGCCGAACATCCACCGCCAGTCGCCCGAGCCGGAGAGAACCAGCGCGACGACGTAGGACAGGAACAGCCCCAGGGTGAGGCCCAGCTGGTTGAGCAGACCCATGCGGCCGCGGTTGCCGGCGTCCGCGATCTCCGACAGGTAGACGGGGACGAGGGCGGAGGCGATGCCCGCCGCGAGCCCCTGCACGATGCGCCCCGCCAGGAACAGGCCGAAGCCGGGGGCGAGGGCGCAGGCGAGCAGTCCGGCACCGAAGAGCAGGCCGCCGAGCAGGAGCATGCGGCGGCGGCCGATCCGGTCACTGATCCGTCCGGCGGTGAGGGCGCTGAGGACGGCGCCGAGCAGGAAGGAGGAGACGGCGAAGCCCTGCTGACCCGTCGAGAGGTCGAACTGCGGCGTGTAGTAGAGCTGGGCGCCGGCCACGACACCGCTGCTGTAGCCGTAGAGCACGCAGGTCAGAGCGGCGGTCAGCCCCGCCAGGAACCATACCCGGCGGGGGACGCCTGCCCGTGCGCGGCCGGTGTCCGGTCCGCCGTCCGATGTTCCGTCCCCGGGGGAGTCGTCAGCGCTCACCCTGTGAGTGGTGCCACCGCGCCGGGACATGAACACGAGAAGCGTCCGTTCGGCCCAAGGACGCGCAGGCGTCGCGTGGTCCGCCGGGCGGTCCGATGCCCGCGGGCACACCCGCACCCGCGGGCATCGGACCGCCCCCGGCGCCCGCACGGGAGGCGGCGCCGTGGACGGGAAGCCGCTACGCCTCGGCCCGGCGCAGCGGTCGCACCGTCCGCCCGACCGCCCAGGCGACGGCGAGCGAGCCGAGGACCAGGGCGAGTCCGACCGGCGAGCCGGTCGGCAGGAGGATCCACGGGGCACCGGCGGCGAGGACGGCGACGACGTGCGCGGGCCGGCCGTCCGGGGCCGCGGTGCGGAAGGCGAGGACGGCCAGGGCCGGCAGCAGCAGCCCGACCATTCCCAGGCCCGGCGCCGACAGCCCGCCGAGCACGGCGGCGATCCAGGTCATGGAGGCGAAGGCCGCCGCCGCCCGCAGATCGGCGCGGGCGGGCGTGGCGGCCGGCGGCATCAGCAGGACGACCGCGAGCAGCGGGATCAGCCAGGCGGACGGCGGTACCTCCAGCACCGACCGGGCCAGGACCGACAGGGCCAGGGCCGGCACGCTCAGCCCCCGCGCCGCCCGCCAGCGGCCCGTCGCGGCCAGGACACCGACAGCCAGGACCAGGAGGAACACCGGTATCGCCCCCGCCGCGACGCCACCCGCCCCGCCGCCTCCCGTGGCCTGGAAGAGCGTGCGGGTCAGCTCCGTCGCGGCGATGGCGACGGCCGAGGCCAGCGCGTACGGGGCGGCGGTGAGGGCGAAGCGGCCGAAGACCTGCCCGCCACCGGTGCGGGTCCGGACCCGCAGCGCGTGCGCGGCGACGTCGAACTGCTCCAGGCGGCGCGCGACCGGGCCCGCGCCGTCGGTGGCCTCCCGGTACATCTCGAGGATCTCCTCGCCGTACCGCTCGCGGTAGGGGCGGGGGTAGAGGGCGAGCAGGCCGGGGAAGGGGCGGTGGTCGATCATGCGAGGGCTCCGGCCGGGTCGGTGGGAAGAGTGGTCGCGTTCAGACGGCGGGTGGCCTCGCGCGCGGTGGCGGTGAGGCGCCGGACCTCCTCGGTCAGCGTCCGCCGCCCCTCCGGGGTCAGGGCGTAGGTGCGGCGCAGCCGGCCCTCGACCTGTTCCTCGGAGTGGACCCGTACCAGCCCGTCACCCTGCAGACGCTCCAGGGCGCCGTACAGCGTTCCGGTCCGGAGGCGGACCCTGCCCTCGGAGATCTCGTCGACCTCCCGGGCCAGCGCGTACCCGTGCCGCGGGGCGTCGGCGAGGGCGGTGAGGATGAGCAGGGTCGGTTCCTGCATGGTTCTCCTGTGTGCAGCCATGATCCAACTATAGTCAGTTCAACTGACTATAGAAAAGTCGGGGTGGCGGCAGGGAGCGACCGGGCCCCGCCCCACGCACGCGGCGCGGAACGGGGCCCGGTCAGGGGGAGGAGTGTGCGACCGGCCGTCAGCCCACCGAGCAGGCCGTGCCGTTCAGGGTGTACGCCGTCGGCTTGGCGAACGACCCGGAGTACGTGCCCTGGAAGCCGAACGACTGGCTGGCGCCCGGTGCGATCTGCGCGTTGGACGAGGTGTTGGTCGCCGTCACGGCGCCGGACCTCGGCGAGACCGTGGCGTTCCAGGCGTTGGTGACGGACTGCCCGGACGGCAGGGTGAAGCCCACCCTCCAGCCGTTGACCGCCGTCGAGCCGGTGTTGGTCACCGTGATGTTGGAGGTGAAGCCGCCGGGCCAGGAGGTGGCCGTGTTGGTCACCTTGCAGGAGCCGGACGGGTTGGTCGGCGGGGGAGTGGTGGGCGGCGGGGTGGAACCGTCACCGGAGTTGACCGTGGAGGAGAACGAGTTCACGGCCAGACCCGCGCCGTTCTGCCATGGTTCGAAACCGGCCTGGATGCTGGTGATGTACCACGACCGCTGGGCGAGGCCCTTGGAGATCGTCTGGTTCACGAAGTCCATGACGTCGAAGCTCATGCTGCTCAGCGCGGACGGGGCCACGAAGGAGATCACGTCGTTGCCGCCGTTGTTGCCGGTCCAGACCTCCCAGGTGCGGCCGGCGACCGTGGCGGTCCCGGTCTGCGAGCCGATCGGCTGGATCGGGCCGACCCGGTTCAGCCAGATCATGATCTCGGTCGCGCTGACGCCGTCCTTCTTCGGCGACGGATCCAGCCAGATGTCGAAGGAGGCGTTGTACACCGCGTTGCTGACGTAGGAGTACGAGATGCTGCTCGGCGCGGTGGAGATCGTGCTGATCTGCTTCGGCAGGTTGGTGCCCGGTGAACAGTTCGTGTAATGGCAGCCGTTGAAGACCGACGGGTACGACTTCGGGGCGCCGTTCGTGGGGACGGAGCCGTTGGCGGTCGTCAGCTGGAAGCCGGTGTCGGTGACGTTGATGCACTGCTGCTCGCTGGTGCCCCAGCGGTTGTTCTGCACGACATAGCGGCCCTGGATCGTGGTGGAGCCGTACTGGTCGCATATCAGGGTGTCGGCCTGGGCCGACGTCGTCGCCAGGCCGACCGAGGTCAGCGAGGCGATTGTCAGGACTAACGCGGCCAGTGCGGGATGCAGGGCGCGAAGCCTGGACAACAGGGCGGACATGCGGGTCCCTTCATCGAAACGTGCTCGTGGGGGATGGGACAGGGCGTTTCGGAGTCGGTCGCGCATCACTCCTTGGGTGGGGGGTGCGGCGGCCCGAGCGGGGGCCGTGTGGGGGTGGTGCACCAGTGGGAGCGCTCCCATGGTGTGGGTGACGCCCGGAGTGGTCAAGGTGTGGGGAGGTTCGAAAAGATTCGAAGACACGTGGCGGTGACCGGCGGGCAAAATGGCTGTCACACATCTGTACGCGTACAGGAGTTGACCGCTACCGTCCTCCGTACCAGTGGGAGCGATTCCTTTTTCAGTCGACACGTCCGCCTGTACGTGTCCGGCCCGCCAGGAGTCGCTCCATGCGAACGTCCCGTGTTGCCGCTCGACGGCGTGACGCGGCGTACTCCCGGATGCCGGGCGGAGTCGAACCGCACGGACAAGGAGACCCGCACACGATGCGCCGTACCAGAACAGCCTTACTCTCCGCCTTCGCGATGGTCGCGGGGGCCGCGGGAGTGGCGACCGCCATGCAGCCCTCGACCGTGGGCGCCGCCGCCGCGGCCTGCACCGTGAAGTACCAGGTGCAGTCCTCGTGGAGCGGCGGATTCACCGCCAACGTGACCCTCACCAACAACTCGTCGGCCAAGTCCTCCTGGAAGCTCGGCTGGAACTGGGCCGGCAACCAGAAGGTCAGCCAGGGCTGGAACGCCAAGGTCGCCCAGAGCGGCACCGCCGTCACCGCGGCCAACGAGTCGTACAACGGCCAGCTGAACACCGGGGCGTCCGTGAGCTTCGGCTTCAACGCCACCTTCAGCGGCACCAACGCGGCGCCCGGCGCCTTCACCCTCGACGGCGTGGCCTGCGACGTCGACGGCGGAGGCACCCCGCCGACCACCCCGCCCCCCACCACCCCGCCGCCCACGTCGCCGCCGCCCACCACCAACCCGCCGGGCACCAAGGCGGACAACCCGTACACGGGCGCCAAGGTGTACGTGAACCCGGACTGGTCCGCCAAGGCCGCCGCCGAGCCCGGCGGCTCCAGGATCGCGAACCAGCCGACCGGTGTCTGGCTGGACCGGATCGCCGCCATCAACGGCGCCAACGGTGCGATGGGCGCCCGCGCCCACCTGGACAAGGCCCTGGAGCAGAAGGGCTCCGGCGAACTGGTGATCCAGTTCGTGATCTACAACCTGCCCGGCCGTGACTGCGCCGCGCTGGCCTCCAACGGCGAACTCGGCGCCACGGAGATCGACAAGTACAAGACGCAGTACATCGACCCGATCGCCGCGATCTTCAAGGACCCGAAGTACGCGTCCCTGCGGATCGTCACGACGATCGAGGTGGACTCGCTGCCCAACCTCGTCACCAACGTCTCGGGCCGTGACACCGCGGTGCCCGCCTGCGACACGATGAAGAGCAACGGGAACTACGTCAAGGGCATCGGCTACGCGCTGGACGTCTTCGGCGACATCCCCAACGTCTACAACTACATCGACGCCGGTCACCACGGCTGGCTGGGCTGGGACACCAACCTCGGCCCGACGGCCGACCTGTTCAAGACCACGGCCACCAGCAACGGCGCCCAGCTGTCCGACGTGCACGGCTTCATCGTGAACACGGCGAACTACAGCGCCCTGAAGGAGCCGTACTTCAAGGTCACCGACTCGGTGAACGGCACGACCGTGCGCCAGTCCAAGTGGGTCGACTGGAACCAGTACGTGGACGAGCTCTCCTTCGCCCAGGGCTTCCGGGACAAGCTGATCCAGTCCGGCTTCCCCAGCAGCATCGGCTTCCTGATCGACACCTCCCGCAACGGCTGGGGCGGCTCCGCGCGTCCCACCGCGGCCGGCCCGACGACCGGTGTCGACGCCTACGTCAACGGCGGCCGCGTCGACCGGCGCATCCACCTGGGCAACTGGTGCAACCAGTCCGGCGCCGGTCTCGGTGAGCGGCCGAAGGCCAACCCCGAGCCGGGCATCGACGCCTACGTCTGGATGAAGCCGCCGGGTGAGTCCGACGGCGCCAGCCAGGTGATCGACAACGACGAGGGCAAGGGCTTCGACCGCATGTGCGACCCGACCTACACGGGCAACGCGCGCAACGGCAACAGCATGTCGGGGGCGCTGCCCAACGCGCCCCTGTCGGGCAAGTGGTTCTCGGCGCAGTTCCAGCAGCTGATGGCCAACGCCTACCCGCCGCTGTCCTGACACCGGCGACGCACCAGGGCCGTCCGTCCCGCCTCGCGGCGGGGCGGACGGCCCTTCGCGTGCTGCCGGCCCGACGGCTCAGGCTCCTCCGCCCGGCCCTCCCGATGCTGTGGCTTCACCCAAGGTGAAGGTCAACCCCGGGGGGTTCCGCGGCTCGGGGAGGGCTTGAGGGGGAGGAACCGGCCGGTCACGGGCGGCGCCCGTCGGCCGCCAGCTGTCCGGCCACCGTGCTCAGGGTCGCCCCCAACGGCAGTGCCACCCGGGTGAGGGCGTACCGGTCGCCCCGGGTCGGGTCCCGGTTGACGATCACCACCGGCTTCCCGGCGTCGGCCGCCTGCCGGACGAACCGCAGACCGGACATCACCGTCAACGACGAGCCCAGCACCAGCAGCGAGGTCGCCTCCCGCACCAGGCTGCGGCAGTGCTCGACCCGCCCCGGCGGCACGTTCTCCCCGAAGAACACCACGTCCGGTTTGAGGACGCCGCCGCAGACGGTGCAGGGCACCACCCGGAAGTCGCCGACCTGCTCGTCGGTGAGGTCGGCGTCGCCGTCCGGGTTCAGGCCGGACGCCACCGGCGCGAAGCCCACGTTCGCCGCCTCCAGCCGCTCGGCCAGCTCGGCGCGCGGGCTGACCGTCCCGCACGTGAGGCACACGACGCGGGCCAGGCTGCCGTGCAGCTCCACGACGTCCTCGCTGCCCGCAGCCTGGTGCAGCCCGTCGACGTTCTGGGTGATCACGCCGGTGAGACGGCCCCGCGCCTCGAACTCCGCCACGGCGCGGTGCCCCGCGTTGGGGTGCGCGCGGCCGAACGTCCGCCAGCCGAGATGGCTCCGCGCCCAGTACCGCCGCCGGGCGCGGGCGTCGGCGACGAAGTCCTGGTAGGTCATCGGGGTGTGCCGGCTGAGGCTCCCGCCCTCGCCGCGGTAGTCGGGGATCCCCGACTCCGTGGAGATGCCGGCCCCGCTGAGCACCAGCACCCCGCCGGCGCGCAACGCGTCGGCCACCGGCCCCGGATCCGTCGTGCCCGGGGGCAGATCTTCCGGCGGGGTCCAGCTCAAGGTGGGACGCATGCGCATGCCGCCAGCGTACGGAAGCCCCCGGCCCGCCCCCACCCCGCCCCGCCCGCGGCACGGCCTCAGTCCTCGGCCAGGGCCCGCAGGAACCGTGTCCGCGCGTCGTCGCGCCCCGCGCAGAACCCGGGGACGGCCTCGAACGCGGCCAGGGCACGACACCACGCCAGCAGCCGCTCGGGGGAGCGGCCGGGCAGCAGCGACACCAGCTCGCCGATCCTCCGCTCCAGCGAGGAAAGGTCCGCGACGCCGGCCAGCAGCCAGTCCACGGTGTCGAAGTCGGGGTCGCCCCAGGTGGGCCGCGGGTCGATCGCCACCACGCGACCGTCCGCCCCGACCAGCACGTTGCCCGCGTGGAGATCACCGTGCACGAGCCCCACCGGACCGCCGCGGCACAGCTCCACGGCCCGCTCCCGGGCGGCGGAGAGCAGTGCCCGATCGAACCCCCGCCGGGCGCTCGCCGCCAGCCTGCGCTCCGCGAGGCCGCAGAGGAAACCGATCCGGTCCGCCAGCGGACGCAGCGCCGAGGACCCCGTGGGCCGCGGGGCGTGCCGCCGAAGATCCCGGAGGAGAGCCGCCACCTCCGGCATCCGCAGGCCGCACTCCACCGCCGACCGCCCCGGTCCGGCGTCCTCCAGCAGCAGCGCTCCGAGTTCGAGGTCCTGACCGAGCAGGTCCACCACGGCCGGGGTGTCCGCCCACAGCGCCAGGGCTTCCGCCTCCTCCGCGGCGACAGCCGCGTCCGGCGTGACCTTCAGCCACACCGTGCGGTCGTCGTCACGCCGGCGGCAACGGAAGACCCGCGAGGTGCCGCCGCCCCGGGCGTCGAGCACCCGCAGCCGCCACCGGCCCGCGAGCTCGCCGACCAGACCGGGCAGCGCGTCGCACCAGGCGACCACCTCGGGCCCGAACCGCACCACCAGCCGGTCCCTGGCCGCCGCGTCCACCACCGCCGCCCCGCTCACCGCACTGCTCACCGCCCCGCTCACCGCCCGGAGGGCCCGTGGAGGCCGGTGTCGGGGCCGGTGCCGGTGCCGGTGGGGGCGGTGGGGGCGTCGGGGACGCCCGCCCGCAGCTGACGGCGCACGTCGAGGAGGTGGTGCCGCAGCTCGTGCAGGGTGTGCACGGCGACCCAGCTCAGCGAGCGTTCCGCGCGCCGGGGGTAGGTGTACACGAGTGTGCGCTCCCAGTCGTCGGGGGAGAGGAGGTCCAGTACGTTGCCGAACAGCTGTGCCGCGGTCCGGACCTGGTGCGCCACGTCGGAGGGCCGCTGCCGGGCGTAACCGTCGTGCTCGACCCGCTCGTCGCGTCCCATCGGTTCGGCGAACGGCGTGTCGGCGCGCCGCGCGGCGAGCACCCGTTCCCGCTGGACCAGCAGCACGTCGCGGACGTGACACGCGTACTCCAGCGGCGACCACACCTCGGGGGCGGAGCGCGTCCGCAGGGTCACCGGGTCGCCCGCGAGCAGGTCCGCGAACTCCTCCGCGTGGGCCTCGGCCAGTGAGGGCACCGCGGAGGCCATGTCCAGGTCGTAGACGAAGCCGCACTCGCCGCACGCCGATTCGGCGCCCAATCCCCACCTCCCGCTCGTCGGCCCGTCCCGACGTCGAGGCCGCGAAAGCGGGGGCCTCGGCGCGGGCACGGGATCAGCCTAGGAGCAGACCGTGACCCGGTCACCCGACTTACGCGAACCCGTGGGCCGCTTACGCGAACCCGTGGCCGCTCATGCGAACCCGCGGGCCGCCCGGGACCGTCGCCGTCACCACGTCGCGAGCCGTGCCGCGTACCGCTCGTGCGCCAACCGGCTGAGCCCGGTGTCGGGATGGTCCGGGCCGAGCACCCAGGCACGGTCGACCACCAGCGCGGCCAGCAGCCGCAGGGCCTCCTCCAGGTCCCCGATGTCCCCGACGGCCGTGGCGTGCAGGTGCCGGCTGACGAGGGTGTCGGGGTGGTCGGCGCCGAGCACCCTGGTGCGGGCCTCGACCACTCCGGCGTGCAGCTCCGCCGCACTGACGTGCCGCCCGGTCCGCCCGAGCCAACGCGCGTGCTCGCTGCGGCTGACGAGGGTGTGCGGATGTTCCTCCCCGAGCACCCGGGAGCGGTCCTGCACGACGAAGGCGAACAGCAGGGCGGCGTGGTCGTACGCATGGTTCCTGCCCACCGCGTAGGCGTGGTTGTGCCGGCTCACCAGCGTGCCCGGGTGGTCGGGTCCCAGCACGCGCGTACGGTCCGCCACCACGGCCTCGTACAGGCGCACCGCCTCCCCGGTCCGCCACGTGTCGCTCAGGAAGGAGGCGTGGAGGTGGCGGCTCTCCAGGGTGTCCGGATGGTCGGGCCCCAGCACGCGGGCACGGTCCTCGGCCACCGCGGCGTGCAGCTCCGCGCCCGACCACGCACTGCCCGCATCGCCGACGCAGTTCGCGTGCTCGCCCCGGGTGAGCAGGGTGTGCGGATGGTCGGGGCCCAGGACACGCGCGCGGTCCTGCGCGACGAAGGCGAACAGCAGGGCCGCGTGGTCCTCGTCACCGGTCCGGGCCACCTGGAAGGCGTGCTCGTGGCGGCTCAGCAGCGTGTCCGGGTCGTCCGGTCCCAGCACCCGGGTCCGGTCCTCCACCACCTGGGCGAGCAGCCGCACGGCCTCCTCCCGGTCCCCGGCCAGGCCGACGGCCAGCGCGTGGGCATGCCTGCTCAGCAGCGTGTGCGGGTGGTCCGGGACCAGGAACCGGGCGCGGTCGGCGGCGAGGGCCGCGTGGAGACGCCGGGCGCCATCCGTGTCGCCGGACTCACCGGCGCAGTAGGCGTGCAGGTGCCGGCTGAGGAGTGTGTCGGGGTGGTCGGGCCCGAGCACGCGGGCGCGGTCGGCGGCGACGGCGGCGTGCAGGCCGGCGGCCTCGCGGGTGCCTCCGGCGTCGTCCAGGAAGTCCGCGTGGTTGTGGCGGCTCAGCAGCGTGTCCGGGTGGTCGGGCCCCAGGACCCGGGTGCGGTCCCGCACGAGCGGGCGGTACAGGCGCACGGCCTCCGCCGGGTCTCCCGCCTCCCCGACGCTGGACGCGTGGTTCTGCCGGCTGATCAGCGTGTCCGGATGGTCGGGCCCGAGCACCCGTGTCCGCCCGGCCACCACCGCGGCGTTGACCGCCACCGCCTCCGCCGCCCGGCCGGTCAGCTCCAGGAAGTAGCCGTGCTCGCCGCGGCTGAACAGGGTGTCCGGGTGGTCGGGCCCGAGGATCCGGGAGCGGTCGGCGGCCAGCGCGGCGTGGAGGCGCAGGGCCTCCTCGGCCGCCCCGGACGTGCCGGTGCAGTAGGCGTGCAGGTGCCGGCTGAGCAGAGTGTCGGGGTGGCCGGCGCCCAGTACCCGGGCCCGGTCGGCGGCGACGGCGGCGTGCAGGCCGGCCGCCTCGCGGGCGCCCCCGGCGTCGTCCAGGAGGTCCGCGTGGCAGTGCCGGGCGAGGAGGGTGTCCGGGTGGTCGGGGCCGAGGATCCGGCGGCTGTCGTCGACGATCGCCGCGATCAGTTCCACGGCCCGGGCAGGGTCGCCCTCCGCCGCCACCGCCTGCGCATGCTCGCGCCGCGCCGCGAGGCCGCTCGCCTTTCGGTCCTCCCGCACCACAGCCGTGCCCCCCATCCCCGGGCAGGGACGCCGCCCACCGATCCCGCACCCTTCGCCGGGGCCCCGTTCCCCTCGCACGATCAGATCCTACGACCGGCCGTGAGGGGGTGTGACCAGGGACTCCGTCACGTCACCAGCGGCGGAAACCCCCCTCCGTGTCGAGGACCTGTCCCACGACCCACTCACCGTCGTCGCCGACGAGCCAGCCGATCAGCCGGGCCGGGTCGTCCGGCGTGCCGAACCTCCCGCTCGGGAACCGCCGTCGCAGCGCGTCGAGGGTCCGGTCGTCGAAGCACACGCCCGGATCCAGGTAACCGGTGTTCACCGGGCCCGGGTTGACGGTGTTGAGGACGATGCCCCGGTCGGCGAGCTCGTCGGCGACCGTCGCGGTGACACCGGCCAGGGCCGCCTTCGCGGCGGCGTAGGCGACCTCGCCGGGCATGGGCCCCTACTGCTGGCCGGACGTCATCCAGATCACCCGCCCGCCGGGGCGCGCCGGGTCGTGCCGGGCTGCGAACGCCTTCGTCAGCAGCAGCACCGACCGCGCGTCGGCGGCCCAGTGACCGTCCAGCTGCTCGGCCGTGATGTCCGCGAGGGCTCCGTCCCCGCCCGAGCGGGCGTGGTTGCAGACCAGGATGTCCAAGGGACCCGCGGCCTCCACGGCCCGGCCGACCAACCCCTCGGGAGCGCCCGGCTCCGCCAGGTCGCCGGGCAGGTCGTGCAGCTCCGCGCCCGGGCCAGACTCTCCCGGACGGAGGCCAGGACCCGATCGAGGTCGTCCGCGCCCCAGGGCTGGTCGCTGTCGTGGGGGCGGTGGTGGTGGATCACCAGGCTCGCGCCCATCGAGGCCGGACGACGCGCCACCGCCGCGCCGATCCCGCCCGTCCGGCTCGCCCCGGTGATCAGGGCCGTCCGCCCTTCCAACGGCAGAGTGGTCGTCATTCCGGGCCGGCTCCTCGCAGGAAGAGGTCGACGACGTCCTGGGCCAGACGGTCGACGGCGGCCGGGGCGCAGTCGCCCTGCGGCGGCTGCACCGTGCCGGCCAGTTCCAGGAAGGCCGTGGCGAGGAACGCCGGATCGGCCTCCCGGAGCTCGCCCGTGGCCACCGCCCCCGCCATGAGGTCGGTGACGGGCTGGATGAGGCCGCGCACGTAGGCGTGCGAGACCTCGGCGCCCTGGTCGTCGTCGAGGTGGCGGATCGCGTAGTAGATCTGGTTGCTGAGCTGGGAGTTGTAGGTGCCCTCGGCGTACGAGGCGGCGAGCGCCAGGAGCTTGTCGCGCAGGGTGCCGGGGGTGGCGAGCGCGCTGTGCAGCAGGGCGGACGCCTCCTTGGTGTAGTGGTCGGCCACCTCCATGAACAGGGCCGGCTTCCCGCCGGGGAAGTGGTGGTAGAGGCTGGCCTTCCTGACGTCGACGGCCTTGGCGATGTCGTCCAGCGAGACGCCGAGGTAGCCGTGGTCGGCGAGCCGGCGGGCGAACTCGTCGCGCGCGCGGGCGCGCGTGTCGGTCTGGCGGGGCATGGTGGTCAGACTCCTGTCCGGGTACGGCGGGTCAGTGCGAGGCGGGCCGCGGCGGCGCCCACCCCCAGGATGACGAAGGCGACGAGGGCGCCCGGCAGCAGGTCCTGCTCGTGCCAGGGCGAGGTGAGCAGGCCGCGCATGGCTTCCAGCGGCGGGGTGAGCGGGTTGAGGTCGGCCGCGTGGGCCATCCATCCGCCGAGCCGCTCCCGCGGGACGAAGGTGGCGGTGAAGAAGGAGAGCGGGAAGAAGACCAGGGTCACGGAGCCGACAGCCGAGCTGTTGCCGGTGTGGAGGCCGACCGCGGCCGCCAGCAGCAGGAACCCGGTGCCCAGCAGCACGGTGGCGCCGACGAGGGCCAGGAGGGCCGGGGCGCCGGAGACGGGGTCCAGGCCGAGCAGCAGGCCGAGTCCGGTGAGCGCGGCGGCCTGGGCGGTCAGCACGACCACCCCTGCCAGGACCGGGGCGGTGACGAGGGTCCAGCGGCCGACCGGGGTGAGCCAGAGCCGCGCGTGGTAGCCCGAGCCGAGGTCGCTCACCAGCAACTGCCCGGCGGTCGCGCCGCCGGTGAAGGCGGTGGTGAGCAGGCACAGCGGCAGGACCACGTCGATGTACCGGCCCCCGGGCGCCGTCACGGCCGCGACCGAGGACAGCTGGCCCTCGTAGATGACGAGGAAGAACGCGCTGGTGAGCAGCGGCGACAGCAGCAGCGCGGGCGTCCGGAGGCAGGATCCGAGCGAACGGGCGGTCAAGGGGCCCAGGGCCGCCCAGGACCTCGGTGAGGCGGCCGGACCCGCGAGGGCGGTGGTGGCGGTGGCGGTCGTGCTCATGCGGCGAGGGAACCTTCCGGGGTGAGGGCCAGGCGGAGGAAGACGTCCTCCAGGGTGGGTTCGTCGACGGTCAGGGACGCGGCGTGCAGACCGGCGGAGGCCAGGGCGAGCAGCGTCTCGCCGTCCGCTCCGGGGCGCGCGAGCCGGATGCCCACCGCGTGCGGGGCGGTCTCGACCGTGTGGAGCCGCTCGCCCCTGGCGGCCAGCAGCTCCCGGGCGCGGCCGGCGGCCCGGGCGTCGCCGAAGCGCAGGGTCAGGACGCGCTCGCCGATCCGCTCCTTGAGGACGCGCGGGGCGGCGGAGGCGACGAGGCGTCCGGCGCGGAGGATGCCGACGCGGTCGCAGAGCTGGTCGGCCTCCTCCAGGTACTGCGTGGTCAGCAGGACGGTGACTCCGTGGTCGCCGGAGAGCGCGCGGATCTCGTCCCACAGGCCCCGGCGGCTTGCCGGGTCCAGCCCCGTGGTGGGTTCGTCCAGGAAGAGGACGTCGGGGCGCTGGACGAGGGCGACGGCGAGATCCACCCGGCGGCGCTGGCCCCCGCTGAGCTTGCCGACCGGAGTGTCCGCGAACTCCTGGGCGTCGAACGCGGTGAGCAGCTCGGCGCAGCGTGCGCGGGCCCGGCGGGCGGTGAGCGACTGGAGACGTCCCTGCAGGAGCAGCAGCTCACGCGCGGACATGAGCGGGTCGAGGGCGGTCCCCTGGAGGACGACCCCGGTGCGGCGGCGGACGGTTCCGGGGTCGCGGGTGATGTCGGCCCCGGCGACCAGGGCGGTGCCCCGGGAGGGGCGGAGCATGGTGGTGAGCATCCGGACGGTGGTGCTCTTGCCCGAGCCGTTGGGGCCCAGCAGTCCGTAGACCTCTCCGGGCTCCACCTCCAGGTCGAGGCGGTCCACCGCGGTGCGCCCGGCGAAGTCCCGGCCGAGCCCGACGGCACGGATGGAGGGGGTGATGACGTTGTCCATGCCATGAAACCTACCTATCGATAGGTAGGTTTTGCAAGGTGGCCCCGTGAAGCGGCTGCGGGCGGCCGAACCCCGTCTCTAGGCAGGCGACGTGCTGCCGTACCGCCGTACCACGTGCCGCCGAGGCCTGCGGCACCGGACATGGCGGCACGGGCGGTTACGCCCCCGCCCCGTAGGTGGCGAGCCGCGGAACCCCCGTCACCTCGTAGACGTGCACGGCGATGCCGCCGGGCGTCGTTCCGTGGTCCACCAGGCGCAGCCCGGCCGGTGCTCCGCCGTCCGGGAACAGGCGCCGCCCGCCGCCCACGACCACCGGCGCGATCGCCAGACGCAGTTCGTCGACCAGGCCGGCGGCGAGCAGGGACCGCCCGAGCCGGGCGCTGCCGTGGATCTGCAGCTCGCGGCCGGGTCGGCCCTTCACCTCGGCGACCTGGGCCGGGACGTCGCCGGACAGGATCGTGGTCGGCTCCCACCCGGCGTGCTGCAGCGTCCGGGAGGCGACGTACTTCGGCAGTCCGTTCAGCAGGCGGGCGCTCGGATGGTCGGTCATCCGCGGCCAGTCACGCGCGAAGTTCTCGTACGTGCGGCGGCCGAACAGGAACGCGTCCGCCCTGCCGAGCCAGCCGGCGGCCACCTGCTCGAACGCCTCGTCCAGGTGCGGCACGAACCAGCCGCCCCGGGTGAACCCGTCGCTGGTGTCCTCCTCCGGGGACCCGGGCCCCTGGGAGACGCCGTCCAGGGACACGAACTGCTGCAGTACCAGCCTCATCGCACACCACCCCTTCTCTCACCGAGGGGGATGCCTCCGCTCCCCACCCACGCAGACCGGGCGGCACGCGGCAACTCGTCGGGTCCCGGTCAGCTGTAGTAGGCGATCTTGTCGTCGAGGACGTCCATCGCCCGGTGCAGCGCCGCCACCCGCTGTTCCAGCGCGGCACGGCGTTCGCGGAGGAAGACCACGCGGTCCTCCGGCGAGCGCTCCGAGTGCAGCAGGGCGACGAACTCCCGCAGGTCCGCGATGCCGAGGCCCGCATCGCGGAAGCAGGTGACCAGGCCGATCCAGAAGACGTCGTCCTCCGTGTACTCCCGGCGGCCGCCGGACGAGCGGCGGATGGGACCGATCAGGCCCTCACGCTCGTAGTAGCGCAACGTGTCGATGGACACGCCGGTACGGTCGGCGGCCGCGGCCGGGGTGAACGTGGTCATCGGACTCCTCGCGCCTGCCTAGCGCGCCTCGGCGAAGCGCGCCAGGTGCTCGTCGTCGAGGCCCACCCGCCGCACGGCGAGCGCCTCCTCGATCTGCTCCACCCGGCTCGCACCGACGATGGGATCGACCCCCTGCCGGATCAGCCAGGCCAGGACCACCTGGTTCCTCGTGGCCGAGAGCTCGCCGGCGACCTCGTCCAGGACCGCGAGCACGCGGGTCGTCCCCGGGTGATCGTAGACCGACGGCAGGGGCTTGTCCGGGCGTACGTACGATCCCCAGAGCAGGGAGCTGTACGACCAGACGGCGAGCCCCTCCGACCGCGCGAGGTCGAGGTCCTCCGGCGTGAGCATGCGGTGGCCGGCCTCCGCGAGCGAGATGAGCGGCCGCGGCTGCGCGAGCGAATGCCGGAGCTGCAGGGCGCTCCAGGGCTCCACGCCCTGCTCCCGTGCGAAGTTGCGGGCACGTTCCACCCGCCAGGCGGCGTGGTTCGCCGCCCCGACCCGCAGGGCGAGGCCCTTCGCCACCAGCTCGCCGAAGGCGCCGACCGTCTCCTCGAGCGGCACGGAGCGGTCCTCGGCATGGGCCCAGAGCAGATCCACGTGGTCCACGCCCAGCCGCTCCAGGCTCCCGGCCAGGCCCTCCCGCACGGCACGGGGGGAGAGCCCCTCGGCGCTCTCCGGCCAGACGTGCGGCACGAGCGGGTTCTGCCGGACCTTGGTCGCGATCCGTACGCTGTCGCGGACCCCGGGACGGGCCCTGAGCCACTCGCCGAGCACGCGCTCGCTGGCGCCTCCGACACCGCTCGGGTCGGTCCAGAAGGTGTAGCAGTTGGCTGTGTCCAGCCAGACGCCGCCGCCGGCGACGAACGCGTCGAGGATCGCGAAGGAGTCGTCGCGGGAGACCCGGGTGCCGAAGTCCATCGTGCCCAGGACGATACGAGAGGTCGTGTGATTCATGACGACCATGCTGGAAGCTGGAGCGCGCTCCAGGTCAAGCGGAAGTGCTCGGTGACTCAGTAACTGTCGTAGGCGGGCTTTCCGTTCGTCCGGTAGACGCCGACGACGGTGCCGCCCTTCGTCGTGGAGACACTGACCGGCTCCAGCCCGGTCGGGACGGTCCCGTCGGCGAACAGCCGCTTGCCGGTGCCGAGGATCACCGGGTGGACGGTCAGCCGGTACTCGTCGACGAGGCCGTGCCGCATCAGGGTCTGGGCGAGGTCCCCGCTGCCGACGACGCTGATCGGGCCGCCCTCGGACGCCTTCAGCTCGCGTACGGCGTCGACGACGTCGCCCTCCAGCAGCGTGGAGTTCTGCCACTCGACCGAGGTCAGGGTCCGGGACGCCACGTACTTGCGCATGCCGTTCATCCGGTCGGTGAAGGGGTCGGCGGGATCGGCCTTCGGCCAGTAGGACACGAAGATCTCGTACGTCCTGCGGCCGAGCAGCATCGCGTCGAAGTCCTCGTACCAGCCGGCGACGGCCGCGCCGACCTCCTCGTCGTCCACCGGCTTCTGCCAGCCGCCGTGCTCGAAGGCGCTCTCGGGGTCCTCGTCCGGGCCGCCGGGCGCCTGCATGACGCCGTCCAGGGTCAGGAATGTGCACACGATGATCTCGCGCATGATGCGCTCCCTTCGTCGAAGGGTGGACCGCCCGGCCGGCCGGAACTCATCGGCCGGCCGGCGTGCGCCCGCGTTCGAGGAAGTACAGGCAGGCCCGCTTGTGGTCCAGCGCGACCTCGGCGCCCTCGGAGAACCCCGCCAGGCGCAGCCGCCGGCGGGACCTGGCGTTGCGGACGTCGGGTTCGGCCACCACCCGCAGGTGCGCGGGATCGGACCAGACGAAGTCGAGCACGGCTCCGAACAGGGAACCCCCGTGGCCGCTGCGCGGCGCGGTGGCGGGAGGCGCGAAGAGGAAGTGGATCCCGAAGTCGCCGGGGCGCACGGCGTAGTGCTCGCCCAGCGGGTCGTGCTCGGGGTCGTAGGTCTGCAGCAGCCCGGCGGGACGGCCGTCGTGCTCGATCAGGTAGGCGTGGTGGGTCTCCAGGGAGTCCACGAAGGCGTAGACGTCGCGCACCTGCTCCACCGTGTGTCCGACCATGCCCCAGAACCGGGCACGCTCGTCGTTCACCCAGCGGTGGACGACCGCGGCGTCACGCTCCGGGTCCAGGACCCGGAAGGCGACCGTGCCGAAGCCGGGCACCCGGGAGACGTGCGCGGGGCCGGGCCTGTCCGGTGCGGGCCCGTGGGATGCGGGTTCGGGGAATGCCGGTCCGTGGGGTGCGGCGGCTTCCTGGGGCGTCGGGGCCGGGGCGGGTTCCGTCATGCCGATGTCTCCTCGGTGAGCAGATGCCAGTCGGTGACCACGGGGACCAGCTCGCCGCGCAGCCACAGCGGAAGCTGGTCGTGGGCGTGGGTGTCGTCGGGGATCCCGGAGGCGCCCAGGGGGACGATCCAGGCACTGTCCTGTCTGCGCGCCAGGTCCCACACGAAGCGCGCGGCGGAGGCGCGGGCACTCAGATCGGTCAGTCCCGGCACGCTCGAGGAGGACATCACACAGTCGTGGTCCCCCTCCAGCGCGGGCGGCTCGGGGGAGGAGCCGTCGGCGGGCACCGCCCGCCAGGCGGCCAGACGGTGGGTGTCGCCCCAGCTCGCGGGTGCGCCGTCGCGCGCCACCTCTTCCAGGGCCGCCCGCGCGTGGGCGGGCACGTCCACGGTGGCAGGCAGTGCCCCCGGCGCGGTCAGGTTCTCCAGCGCGTGTCCGACCCGGCCGAGCAGGGACAACCAGGGCAGGAAGATCTCGGGGTCGTCCGGGCGGGGCGCCAGGGCCGCCAGCGCCGGGTCACCGGCCAGCCGGCGGGTGAGAGCACCACGCCACGCGGCGAACACGGCGGCGCCCCGCGAGCCGGCGCCCATGCGGCGGTCCCAGGCGTCCAGTTCACGCCGCAGCGACGCGGCCCGGGGCGTCAGCCCGTCCAGCGGTTCCACCAGCCGCGCCAGGAGCACCGCCGCGCTCCGCGAGAGGGTGTCGGTGTGCACGAGGGACAGGTCGGCGGGCGACCAACGCGGCCGGGAGTCCAGGAGTTCGGCGATCCGGCGCGCCCGGTGCGCGGCGGCGAACTCCGAGCCCAACGGCGTGGCGACGCCGCGGGCGTTGGCCATCACGGCCATGCCGTCGCGGACGTCGGCGCGCGGCATCGTCTCCCACCGGCCCGGCCAGGCGGCGCCCCGGTCCCACGCGGCGACGAGCCCCCGCCGGTTGGCGTCGGCGCGGACCGGGACGGCTCCGGCGACCCGGTGCAGCAGCCCACCCGCGGTGTCCGCGGCCATCACCACGTTGACCGGCTCCACCCAGGCGTCCCAGGCCGCGTCGACGTCGGCGACGGTCGTGGCCCGCAGCAGGGCGGGCAGGGCCTCGAAGCCGAGCGTGCCGAGCACTCTCGCCGGCAGGCGCAGGGCGACGGCCGCGCCACGGTCGCTCACGTACGACTCGGCGTGCCCGGTGTCGCCGGCCCGGGCAGCGGCCTCGGGGACCTCCTCCGAGGCGTCCGGTATCGCCCCCTGGAGCACGACGGGTCCTCGGGCGGTCTCCACCGTCTCGATCTCCACCGGATCGCCGTCCGCGACGAGGAGGGTCTCGGTGCGGACGTCGGCGGGCTCCCAGCCGTCCGGCCCCCACGCCTCCACCGCGGTGGTCCCGTCGGGTCGCCGGATCCCGCGCAGCCGTTCCCGGTAGAGGTCCTGGTAGTCCGCCATGGCGTTGGTGATGGCCCACGCGACCTGCCCGGTGTGACCGAAGTGCGCGATGCCGGGCACCCCCGGTACCGCGAGACCCACGACGTCGAACCGCGGGCACGCCAGCCGGATCTGCTGGTACACCCCCGGCGCCTCGATGAAGCGGTGCGGGTCGCCGGCGAGGAGTGCCGCACCCGTGGTGGTGCGCTCCGGGGTGAGGAGCCAGCCGTTGCTGCCCGCGGTGCCCGGGCCGTCGGTCGCGAAGGACGCCACCGCGTCGGGCCCGAGAGCCGAAGCGACGCGGTCGCGCCAGAGTTTCGCCGGGAAACCGGCGAAGAGCAGGTGATGGGAGAGCCACACGGCCATCGGCGTCCACGGCTCCCAGCGGCCCGGACGCAGACCGGTGCGGTCGAACTCGGGCGCCCGGCGGGCCGCGTCCGGCAGCGCGCCGTTCACTCCCTCGACGTAGGCGCGGACCCAGGCGGCGGTGTCCTCGTCGAGCGCCTCGTAACACCTCCGGGCCGTGTCGGCGAGTCGGGCACGGCGGGCGAGGACGTCCCACGACACGTGATCCGGGCCGAGGAAGGAGGCCGAACTGCCCAGAGCCCTGTGCCGCTCGACCTCGAGCTGCCAGCCGCGGTCGCGTGCGGTCACCACACCCTGGGCGTGAGCGAGGGCGAGTGCGTCGGGGGCCCAGACATGAGGGATGCCATACGGGTCGCGGTGAATGCGATGGCGCTCTCTGGGCAAGCCGGGCTCCTCGGGCTGTGTGCGCTCGTGATCCGTCAACCCGCCTCGAAGCACAGCGAGTTGCCGGGAGTCGCGGACTTCGCCGAATGCGGAAGGGGCCATTGACAAGCGATTAGGTGAGCCTAACCTTAGCCACGAGGTCATGACGGAGACAACCGCCCGGGCGGTGGCGGGAGGCGATGTCGACAGGTGGTGCAAGCAATGGTTAGGTGAGGCTACCCTAACTACGCCCTGTCGTTCCCACCAGAAGGCTGACATGACCATTGACGGCAAGACTGTCCCCACGCAGCGCTCCGTCTCCCCGCCCGGAGCCGAGGCCCGGCGGCACCTCTTCGGCGCGCCCACCGTGGACGCCTACCGTGAGGCCCTGTTCCTGGGCGTGGACGCGGCGGCGTCCCGCGTGACGGCCGCCAAGGGACCGTTCACCGGGATCAGTCCGGACACGCTCGGGCCCGAGGTCGAGCAGGTAGACCTGGACCGCCCGCTCGGCGACTCGGCGGCGGCGCTCGCCGAACTGGAGCGGCTCTACCTCCGCGACGCCGTCTACTTCCACCATCCGCGCTATCTCGCCCACCTCAACTGCCCCGTCGTCATTCCGGCCCTGCTCGGTGAAGCGGTACTCAGCGCCGTCAACTCCTCCATGGACACCTGGGACCAGAGCGCCGGTGCCACCCTGATCGAGCGCCGCCTGATCGACTGGACGGCCGGGCGGATCGGCTTCGGCCTGGACGCGGACGGCGTCTTCACCAGCGGCGGCACGCAGTCCAACCTGCACGCCCTGGTGCTGGCCCGCGAGGAGGCGTTCGCCCGCGCCGGAGCACGCACGTCCGAGGCGCGGCAGTCCCTGCTGCCGCGGATGCGGGTGCTCGCCTCCGAGGCGGCCCACTTCAGCGTCAGCAAGTCCGCCAAGATGCTCGGCCTGCCGATGGAGGCCGTGGTGGGCGTGGCCACCACCCCCGACCGGCGGATGGACGGGGCGGCGCTGCGCCGGGAGTGCGACCGCCTGCGCGCCGAGGGGCTGACGGTGATGGCCGTGGTCGCCACCGCCGGCACCACCGACTTCGGCAGCATCGACCCGCTCGCGGAAGCGGCGGACGTCTGCGAGGCGGCGTCCGCCTGGCTCCACGTGGACGCCGCCTACGGCTGCGGCCTGCTGGTCTCGCCGACCCGCAGGCATCTGCTGAAGGGGATCGAACGCGCCGACTCGGTGACCGTGGACTTCCACAAGTCCTTCTTCCAGCCGGTGAGTTCCAGCGCCGTGGTGGTCCGTGACCGCCGGATGATGTCGCACGCGACCTACTACGCCGACTACCTGAACCCCGCCCGGATGGCCGAGCGCCGGATCCCCAACCAGGTCGACAAGTCCCTGCAGACCACGCGCCGCTTCGACGCGCTGAAGCTGTGGATGACCCTGCGCGTCATGGGCGCCGACGGGGTGGGAGCCCTCTTCGACGAGGTGGTGGACCTGGCCGGCGTCGTGCACGACATGCTCGCCGACGACCCCCGGTTCGAGGTGGTAGCCCGCTCCCAGCTCTCCACCGTCGTCTTCCGCTACCTTCCCGCCGCGCAGGACGCGCACCTCGCCGACGAGGCCAACCTGCATGCCCGCGAGGCGCTCGCCACCTCGGGCGAGGGCATGGTCGCCGGTACCAAGGTGGACGGGCGGCACTTCCTGAAGTGCACCTTCCTCAACCCCGACACCACCCCCGACGACGTCGCCCACGTCCTGGACCTCCTCGCGGCGCACGCCGCCGAGTACGTCGAGGCCGCTCCCCGCGGCTCCGCCGCCGCGGACGACGTCGCCTGACGGCGCCCCCCACCACCAGTCCCCGCCACCGGTCCCCACCATCAGTCCCCGCCATCAGTGCTTTTGGGAGACACGCATGTCCCAGCCCGCAACCGAGCCCGTGCACGACTTCGTCGCGGTCGGCCTAGGCCCGTACAACCTCGGCCTGGCCTGCCTCACCGCGCCGGTCGACGACCTCGACGGCGTCTTCCTGGAGAGCCGGGAGCAGTTCGACTGGCACCCCGGGATGCTGCTCGACTTCGCGACGCTGCAGACCCCGTTCATGGCCGACCTCGTCAGCCTCGCCGACCCGACCTCGCCCTTCTCCTTCCTCCAGTACCTCAAGGAAAAGGGACGCCTCTACCCGTTCTACATACGCGAGAACTTCTATCCGGTGCGCGCCGAGTACAACGACTACTGCCGGTGGGCCGCGGCCCAGTTGCCGTCCGTGCGGTTCGGCCACCAGGTGGAGCGGGTGGAGTTCGACGAGGCGGAGGGCGTCTACGTCGTCACCTCCGCACGGCCGGGCGGGGACCGGGTCCGGCACCGCGGCCGGCACCTGGTGCTCGGCACGGGAACGCCTCCCCACCTGCCGCCCGCCTGCCGTGACCTGCCGGGTGACGCCCTCCACAACTCCCGCTACCTGCAGCACAAGGAGAAGCTGCGGGCCAAGGAGTCGGTGACCGTGATCGGGTCCGGCCAGAGCGCCGCGGAGATCTTCTACGACCTGCTCGGCGACATCGACGCCTACGGCTACCGGCTCAACTGGGTGACCCGCTCGCCGCGCTTCTTCCCGCTCGAGTACACCAAGCTCACGCTCGAGATGACCTCTCCCGAATACGTGGACTACTTCCACGCGCTGCCCGAGGCGACCCGCTACCGCCTGGAGTCGGAGCAGAAAGGTCTCAGCAAGGGCATCGACGCCGAACTGATCAACAACATCTTCGACCTGCTCTACCAGAAGAGCGTGCACGGCCCGGTGCCCGCCCGGCTGTTCACCAACACCTCGCTGCGCACCGCCCGCCACGACGAGGCGGAGGACCGCTACGAACTCGGGCTGCACCACGACGAGCAGGACCGGGACTTCACCCTCCTCACGCACGGGCTGGTACTGGCCACCGGCTACGCCTACCGGCCGCCCGCCTTCCTCGACCCGGTCCGCGACCGGCTGCGGTGGGACGGCCGCGGACGTCTGGACGTCGCCCGCAACTACAGCGTCGACGTCACCGGCCGCGGCGTCTTCCTGCAGAACGGCGCCACCCACGCGCACAGCGTGACCTCACCCGACCTCGGCATGGGCCCCTACCGCAACAGCTGGATCATCCGCGAGATCACCGGTCGCGAGGTCTACCCGATCGAGAAGTCGATCGCCTTCCAGGAGTTCGGCGCACCCGAGGGCGTGGTGTCGTGACCCGTCCCGCGACCCCCGCGCTCTACTCCCGGCCCACCCCCCTCGGCACGATGTCGCTGCATCCGCTGGACCCGGCCCGGGAATCCGCCCTGCTGCACGCCTGGGTCACCGACCCCAAGGCCGCCTACTGGATGATGCAAGGTCTCAGCACCGCCGAGGTCGTCGACGCCTACGACGCGATCGTCCGGCACCCGCACCACGACGCCTTCCTCGGCGCCCTGGACGGCGACGCGTGCTTCCTGGTCGAACGCTACGACCCGGCGCGGGTGGAACTGGCCGGGCTGTACGCGGCACAGCCCGGGGACGTCGGCATGCACTTCCTGTGCGCCCCGGCCGGCACCCCCCGTCACGGCTTCACCCGCGCGGTCATCACCACCGTCATGGCCTTCCTCTTCGACGACCCGTCGGCGCGCCGCGTCGTCGTCGAGCCGGACATCCGCAACACCGCCGTCCACGCCCTCAACGCCTTCGTCGGGTTCGTCCCCGAAGGCCCGCTCGCCAAGCCCGAGAAGACCGCCCTGCTCAGCTTCTGCACCAGGGAACAGTTCACGGCCGCCACCGAAGGAGCCGACGCATGACCGCCGCCCCGCCCCACCGGGACACGACCACCGCCCTCGAGCAGGTGGGCCACCTGCGCCCCGAGCTGTGGGCGGCAGCCAACCGGGCGCTGGTCCGCAAGGCGCTCGCGGAGTTCGCCCACGAGCGGCTGCTGACACCGGAGCCCGCCGGCGACGGCCACTACACCGTGCGGTCCGACGACGGCGCCACGGAGTACCGCTTCGCCGCCCGGACGATGGCCCTGGACCACTGGCAGATCGACGCCGGCTCCCTCACCCGGCACCGCTCCGGAACCGAAGCACCGCTGGACGCCCTCGAACTCGTCCTCGAACTGCGCACCACGCTGGGGCTGAGCGACGAGGTACTCCCCGTCTACCTGGAGGAACTCGGCTCCACCCTCTCCTCGACCGCCTACAAGCTCTCCCGGCCGGCGCCCACCGCGGACGAACTGGTGCTCGCCGCCTTCCAGACCATCGAGGCGAACATGACCGAGGGGCACCCCGGCTTCGTCGCCAACAACGGCAGGATCGGCTTCGACATCGCGGAGTTCCACGCCTACGCCCCGGAGGCCGGAGCGCCCGTCCGCCTGATGTGGCTCGCCGCGCACCGCGACCGCGCCACCTTCACCAGCTGCGCCGACATCGACTACGACACCCTGATCGCGCAGGAGCTCGGCCCCGAGGAGCGGGCGCGTCTCGAAGGAGTGCTCACCGGCCTCGGCCTGGACCCCGCGGACTACCTGCTCTTCCCCACGCACCCCTGGCAGTGGACCAACAAACTCGCGATCACCTTCGCCGGGGAGATCGCCACCCGGCACCTGGTCCCGCTCGGCGAGAGCACGGACCTCTACCAGGCGCAGCAGTCCATCCGCACCTTCTTCAACACCAGCCGCCCGGACCGGCACTACGTGAAGACGGCCATGTCCGTCCTCAACATGGGCTTCATGCGCGGTCTCTCGGCCGCCTACATGGAGGCGACGCCCGCCATCAACGACTGGCTGGCCGGGCTGATCGCCTCCGATCCGGTGCTGCGCGGAACCGGGCTGACCATCATCCGCGAGCACGCCGCCATCGGGTACCGCAACCCCCGGTACGAGGCGGCCACGGACCGCTACTCGCCGTACCGCAAGATGCTGGCCGCACTGTGGCGGGAGAGCCCCGTGCCCTCGCTGGCGCCCGGTGAGCGGGTGTTCACCATGGCCGCGCTCCTGCACGCCGACCGCGACGGCGCGTCCTTCGCCGCGGCGCTGATCTCCCGCAGCGGCCTGCCCGCGCGGGAGTGGCTGCGCCGCTACCTCGACGCGTACCTCGTGCCGCTGCTGCACAGCTTCTACGCCCACGACCTCGCCTTCATGCCGCACGGGGAGAACGTCATCCTCGTCCTGGACGAGCAGGGCGCGGTGGCACGTGCGGTGTTCAAGGACATCGCCGAGGAGATCGTGGTCATGGACCCGGGGACGGACCTGCCGCCGGCCGTGCAACGGGTCCGCGCCGACGTCCCGGAGGACATGCGGCTGCTGTCCATCTTCACCGACGTCTTCGACGGCTTCCTGCGCTACCTGGCCGCGCTCCTGGACGAAGCCGGCACACTCTCCGAGGACGCCTTCTGGCAGACGGTCGCCGCGTGCGTCGCCGACTACCAGGACTCCGTGCCCCACCTCGCCGAGCGGTTCCGTCGGCACGACCCGTTCGCGAAGACCTTCGCGCTGTCCTGCCTCAACCGTCTCCAGCTGCGGAACAACCGTCAGATGGTCGACCTCGCCGATCCCTCCGCCGCGCTCCAGCTCGTCGGCGAACTGACCAACCCCATCGCCCGTTTCGCCCCGGCCCGGTGATGCGCGCCGACCGACGGGCCGTGGTCCTCGGCGTGGTCTGCCTGGTGCAGCTCGTCGTCGTCCTGGACAACTCGGTGCTGAACGTCGCCGTCCCCACGCTCTCCCGGGAACTCGACGCGGACATGGCGGCGATCCAGTGGGTGGTCAACGCCTACCCGCTGGCCCAGGCCGGGCTGCTCCTGGCCGCCGGCGCGGCCGCCGACCGCTACGGACGACGCCGGCTGCTGCTGACCGGGCTCGCCCTGTTCGGCGTCTGCTCCCTGGCGGCCGGACTGAGCCAGGACGTCGGACAGCTCGTCGCCGCCCGCGCCGGCATGGGGGCGGGCGGCGCCCTGATCACCTGCACCACCCTCGCGGTGGTCGCCCAGGTCTTCCCCGAGGAAGAACGCGTCCGGGCCATCGGCATCTGGGCGGCGGTCAACGGCCTCGGCTTCGCCGCCGGGCCGCCGCTCGGCGGACTGATCCTCTCCCACTTCTCGTGGGGCGCGATCTTCCTGATCAACGTGCCGGTGGCCCTGCTGGGCCTCGCCGCCGCCCGCTGGCTCATACCCGAGTCACGGCGGGCGGGGGCGGGCCGCCCGGACGTCGCCGGCGCGGTGCTGTCCGCCGTCGGCGTGGTGGCCCTGGTGCACGCGGTGACCTCCTGGCCGGAGCACGGCGCCGGTTCCCTCCCGGTGCTCACCGCCACCGCGACCGCCGCGGTCGCGCTGACCGCACTCGTGGTGTGGGAGCGGCGCTGCGCCGATCCCGTGCTGGCCCCCCAGCTCTTCCGCAACCCCCGCTTCACCGGCGCGGTCACCGGGGTCCTGCTGATCAGCTTCGGCAGCGCGGGGGCGTTGTTCCTGCTCGCCCAGCAACTCCAGTACGTGCGCGGCTTCACCGCCCTGGAGGCCGGGCTGTACATGGCGCCCTTCCCGTTGAGCGTCGTGGTGCTCAACATCCGCGGGGTGGCGCCGAGGATGATCGCCCGGCTGGGCGAGGTCCGTGCCGTCGCTCTCGGCATGGGCCTGCTGGCCGTCGGGTTCGCGGTGGCCGGGGTGCTCGACCGGGGCGGCTACCCGGTGCTGCTGGCCGGACTGCTGCTGATGGGGGTCGGCTGCGCCCTCGCCAATCCGGCCATCGTCGCGGCGGTGATGGGGTCGATCCCCGCGGACCGGGCGGGGTCGGGCGCGGCCGTCGACGGCACCATGGGCGAGGTCGGAGGCAGTCTGGGCGTGGCGGTTCTCGGCGCGGTCGTCAGCAGCCACCTCGCCGCGCGGGAGCCGGGGACGGTCGGTTCGGCGTCCCTGGCCGAGGTGCTGGAGGGCGCCGGTCCGGCAGCCGGACCGGCCGTGCTGGACGCCTTCGCGGCGGCGGCGCGCACCGGGCAGGCCCTGGGGGCGGCGGCGGTCATGGCGGGAGGACTGGTCACCGCGTACCTGCTGCACCGCGCCCGGAGCGGCAGGGGACGGGCAGGACCCGCGGAGGACGGGGTCGCGGTCGGCGCGGTGGGCCACCCGTGAGGAGGCGCCCGCCGAGGAGGTGAGCAGGCGGCGGGCCCTTCCGCGGCGGCTGCCGCGGACCGCGCGGTAGCCACTTTTTTGTGGGTACTTGGCGGCGAGCGGCAGCCGGGGGAACCTGGTGGAGCGCGGTCGAGGGGCCGTCCGGTCCAGGGGGAAACGGAGGAGGAACGATGTGTCAGGAGGCCGGACTCTCCTCCGCGGACAGCCCCGCGGCGAGCATGTCCAGCCGTCGGTGGCCCCAGTCCGACAGGGGCTCCAGGGCCTCGGCAAGGTCCCGGCCGAACTCCGTCAGGGAGTACACGGTCTTCAGCGGAAGGACGTCGTGCACCTCCCGGTGCACGAGGCCGTCGGCCTCCATATCGCGCAGCGCCTGAGTCAGCACCTTCTCGCTCAGGCCCGGCAGCAGTCTGCGTAGCTCGCCCGGTCGCCTCGGACCGGATTCGAGCGCCCAGAGCAGACCCGTCTTCCATTTGCCGTCGATCACCGCGATCGCGGCGGTCACCCCGCAGACGTTCGGGTCCTGTGCCCGGCTGCGCACCATCACCACCACCCCGTTTCTTCGATTCGCCGATTCTATGCAGGAGTTGAGCCATGTCCGCAGTCACCGAGCCCACCCCCCGGCCCACCCCTCCGCCCACCGTGACCGTGCTCGGTCTCGGCCCGATGGGCCGGGCCCTGGCGGGCGCCTTCCTGGACGCCGGGCTCACCACCACCGTCTGGAACCGCACACCGGGGCGGGACCAGGAGCTGACCGCACGGGGCGCGGTCGGCGTCCGATCGGCCGAGGAGGCGGTGGCCGCGAGCGACCTGACCGTCGTGTGCGTGGTCAACTACGACGCCGCGGACTCCGTGCTGCGGCGCCCCGAGGTCACCACCGCGCTCAAGGGCCGCACCGTCGTCAACCTGTCCGCCGACACCCCCGCCCGGGCCCGCGGGACCGCTGCCTGGGCGGCCGAGCACGGCGTCCGCTACCTGGACGGCGCGATCATGACACCCGCCCCCACCATCGGCACACCCCACGCGGTCCTCATCCACAGCGGCCCGCAGGAGCTCTACCGCGAGCACAAGCCCGTCCTCGACGCGCTCGGCGGCACCCACACCCACCTGGGCGAGGACATCGGCCGGGCGGCCGCGTACGACATCGCGCTGCTCGACATCTGGTGGACCGCGATGACCGGCTACATGCACGCGCTGGCCGTCGCCCGGGCGGAGGGCATCAGCGCGCAGGAGCTGGCCCCGTTCGCCCAGGGCATCGGCGCGATCCTGCCGCCCGCCTTCGCGGAGGCCGCGGTCGAGGTAGACAACGGCACGTACGCGGCCAAGGTCAACCCGCTCACCTCGGCGGCGTCGACGATGGCTCACATCGTCCACACCTCGGAGGCGCACGGCATCGACGCGAGCGTGATCCGTGCGGCGGAGGGCCTGGCCCGCCGCGCCATCGGACTCGGCCACGGCGGCGACGAGCTCACCCGGCTCGTGGACCTCATGGGGCGCCGCGACTGAGGTCCCCGCGGGCCCGGACGGCCACGTGGTGCCGGGAGTGGGGGAGGGGCGCGCCCGCCGGGCCGCCCCGGCCCCTACCCCGGCGTCCGACCGCGTGCCGCCTCCCTCGCCCGCAGGACGGCGGCGGTCCGGTCGCACCAGTCACGGTTGCCCTCCTCGAAGGCCAGACCGCGCAGGCAGGTCAGGTACGGCCCGACGCGGTCGCCGTCGCGCAGGAACTCCTCCTCCGTGCGGTCGCCGCGCATCCCGCGCAGCAGCTCGGTGAAGAGGCCGGCCTTGGCCCGGGCGGCGGCGGAGCGTTCCTCGAGCCGTGCGATCAGTGCCCCGGTGTCGACGTGGTCGGCCGCCTGGACCTTGACGAGCAGGTCGTCGCGGACGAACGAGGGCTTCGCGGCGGCGGCCGTGAACCGCTCCAGCTCCGCCAGACCCGCCTGCGTCACCCGGAACAGGCGCTTGTTGGGTCGGCTCTCCTGGACCACCTCGCGGCCCTCGACGAGCCCGTCCCCCTCCAGCCGGGACAGCTCCGCGTAGAGCTGCTGCGGCTGGGCGTGCCAGAAGTTCGCCACTCCCAGGTCGAACGCCTTGGCCAGCTGGTAGCCGCTGAGCTCCGCGTCGAGCAGTGCCGCCAGCACGGCGTGCCGTAGCGCCATCGCGTCGCCTTCCCCCTGCCTCTGTCGTCCGGCTCGCCGCCTCTGTCGTCCGGCTTCGGCCTATGGTAGTCATGAAACTGACTAGTCAATTTCATGACTACCGGTTTCGGGAGCTGACCGCCATGAGCACGAGCACCGCCGACCTCTTCCGCGCCGCCGTGGACCGCCGTGACCTCGCGGCGCTCCAGGACCTGTTCACGGAGGACATCCGCCTGTACAGCCCGGTGAAGTTCACCCCGTTCGAGGGCAGGCCCATGGTCATGGGCCTCTTCGGGGTCCTGCTGCGGATCTTCGAGGACTTCCGCTACGTCGGCGAGTTCAGCGGCACCTCGCAGACCAGCGGCGACGGCGGCACCGCCGACTCCGCGGTGCTGCTCTTCCGGGCCAAGGCCGGCGGAAAGGACATCCACGGCATCGACCTGCTGCACTTCGACGACGACGGCCGCATCAAGGAGTTCACCGTCATGGTCCGCCCTCAGTCGGCCGTGCACGCCCTCGGCGAGGCGGTCCTGGCCGGGCTGGCCGAGGACGGACTGGTGCCGGCGCCCACCGGGCGGTGACCGGGGGCTGCGGACGGGCACGAGGCCGTGCCCGTCCGCGTGCCCGCGGGCCGCCCGCCCCCGGCGGCCTCGACCAGCAGGTCACCCGCCTCGGCCCGGTAGTACAGCACCGACCGCCCCGCACGGCGGCGCCGCACCAGTCCCGCGTCCAGCAGCACTTTCAGGTGCCGCCCCACCGAGCCCAGCGCCATCCCGGTCGTCGCCGACACCTGGGAGGTGCTCATCGGCGCCGCCAGCAGCGTCAGGACCCGGGCACGCCCCGCGCCCAGCAGAGCGCGCAGCGCCTCGGGCGCGGGCCGCTCCTCCGCCCCCGTCAGCACGCCCGAACACGGGTACACCACGGCGTACCGGTGCGGCTCGTCCCAGCTCACCCAGCCGCGTCGCGAGGACACCGGCACGAACAGGAGCTGGGAGCCACGGATGTCACGCGGCGGATTGTCGTAGGCGTTGATCTGCAGCCGGCCCTCGCCCAGCCAGCGCGTCCGGGAGCGCAGTCCGTCCAGGGCCACCGCCCAGCCGCCGTCGCCGAGCTGCCGTGTACGGGCGACCACATCGGCCTCCAGCACCTGCCTCCGCCGCTCCCACCCCGGCAGGACCGTCTCCGTCCAGACCCACTCCAGCAGGTCCGCCGCCCGTGCGGGCACGTCGTCGCCGCACAGCTCGGGCGGAAGCCGGCCGCCGCCCAGCGCGAGCGTCAGGTCGGCGCGTGCCCTGGCGGGCGGGGTGCCGCGGACCCGCCGGAGTTCCTCGTCGATGCCCGGGACGCCCTCGCCCACCGGGGTCGGGATGAGGAAGTCGGCCAGCCAGCTGGACCGGAGCCCGGCCACCACCGCCGCGGCGACCGGGTCCCGGGCCAACCGCCCACGGTAGGCGGGCAGATGAGCTGCCAGCCACCCGCGCTGCCCCGGGTGGAAGGCCACCGCCTCGTCCAGGTCCATCAGTGCGGCGACCGTCTCGGCCAGCGGCGACAGAACGAACCGGCCGCGCGCCAAGGTGTCCGCGTCCAGCAGCCACAGACCCATGCTTTCGCCTCCCCGCGAAACATTAACGCCGCCACGGCGGCGCCTCGGACACTCCCGCCATGCGCACCTACCGGGACCTCTTCCGCACGCCCGAGTTCACGCCGTTCTTCACCGCCACCGCCCTCTCCGTGGCCGCCACCACCGTGGCGGGCCTCGCCCTCGGCACCCTCGTCCACTCCGCCACCGGATCCCCCCTGCTCTCCGCCCTCGCCATGTTCGGGCCGTCCCTGGCCCAACTCGTCGGCGCCGCGACCCTGCTGTCGGCCGCCGACCGTCTGCGCCCGCGGGCCGCCATGACCGGCCTCCCCCTGATCCTCGCCACGGCCACGGCCGTCCAGGCGATCCCCGCCGTCCCGATATGGGTGATCTTCGCGGTCCTGGCGGCCGAGGGGCTGATCGCCTCCGTGGGCGGCGGGGTCCGCTACGGCCTGCTCACCGAGATCCTCACCAAGGACGGCTACCTGCTGGGCCGTTCGGTGCTCAACATGGCCGTCGGCACCCTCCAGATCTGCGGCTACGCCCTCGGCGGCGTCCTCGTCGCCCTGCTCTCACCGCAGGGCGCCCTGCTCGTCGCCGCGCTCCTGTACGTCACCGCCGCGGCGGTCACCCGCCTCGGCCTCACCGACCGTCCACCCCGAGCGACCGGCCGCCCGTCCGCCGCGGCCACCTGGCGGGTCAACGCCCGCCTCTGGTCCTCCTCACCCCGCCGCCACGTCTACCTGGCGCTGTGTGTTCCGAACGGGCTCGTGGTGGGCTGCGAATCCCTGTTCGTCTCCTACGACCCCGAACACGCCGGACTGCTCTTCTCGTTCGCCGCCCTCGGCATGCTCGCCGGCGACACGATCGCCGGACGCTTCCTCCCGGCCCGGTGGCGGGAACGGCTCGGCGCACCCCTGCGGCTGCTGCTCGCCGCCCCCTACCTGTTCTTCTTCCTCGAACCCGGGCTCCCCGCCGCGCTGGCCGCGGTCACCCTGGCCTCCGTGGGCTTCTCGGCGAGCCTGCTGCTCCAGGAACGCCTGATGCGGCTCACCCCCGACGAACTGAGCGGCCAGGCCCTGGGGCTGCACTCCTCCGGCCTGCTCGCCCTCCAGGGCATCGGCGCCCTCCTCGCCGGAACCGTCGCCGAACTCACCACACCCGCCGTGGCGATGACCGCCATGGCCCTCGCCTCCGTCGCCGTCACCCTGGCTCTCGCCCCCGGCCTGCGAGGACGCCCACCGGCCGCCGTGGCGACCTGAGCCGGCCATCCCCGCGGCTGCCAACCGCCCGTTGGGGGACGGAACTTCGGAGGTTCGTGTCCATGAGGGCGGCACAAGCCTGGATCGGCGGGCCCGCGCGGGGATAGGCTGCGCGCCCGAGCGGATCGTGCAGCCGCCGTGACGACCAGCCGTTCGGGTGACCGCAGTAACCTCGGTGCACCGGAGGTCGGAGCATGAACCCAGCAGCCTCCCCACCCGGAACCCGGGGGACCGGCGCGTCTCCCGTCCGGATCGGCCTGCTCGTCCCCCTCACCCGGCCCGGCTGGGTGGAGGCGGGCCAACACCTCCTGGCCGGGGCCGAACTGGCCGCCCGCGAGGTGAACGACGGGGGCGGCATCGGCGGGCGGCCGCTCGAACTGATCGTCCGTGACACCGCGGCCGACCCCCGGCGGGCCGCGGCCGCCGTCGACGAACTCGACCGCCTCGGCGTGGCGGCGGTCGCGGGGGAGTACCACAGCGTCGTCGCCCAGGCGGTCGCCACCACGGCGGACGCCCTGGGCCTGCCGTTCCTCTGCTCCTCGGCGGTCCTCGACGACCTCACCGAGAAACCCACGGACCGGATCGCCCGCATTGCCCCGCCCCAGTCCCACGGCTGGCGGCTCTACGCGGACTTCCTGCTCTCCGCGGGGCACAGCCGCATCGCCCTCGCCGCCGAACCGAGCGTCTACTGGGCGGCGGGGGCCCGCATCCTCCGCGACCACGTCGCCCCACGCGGGGGCAGCGTCACCGAGTTCGACACGCGCGCCCTCACCCCCGCCGCCCTGTGCGCCCAACTCGCCGCCGACGGCGCCACGGTCCTGCTGCTCCTCGTCGGCCATCCGCGACCGGCGGTGCCCATCGTCGAGGCGGTCCGCGGCGACCCGCGCCTGGCCGGCCTCACCCTCGGAGCCCCCGCGGGCCAGCCCGAATTCGCCGAATGGGCGGCACTGCTGGGCCCCTCGGGCACCGGTGTCCCCTTCCTGCGCTACCTGCCCGAGCGGCTCGGACCGCTCGGCACACGCGTCGGCGCCGCCCTGCGGGAACAGCTCACCGCATCGCCGTCGTTCGTGGCCTTCGAGGGCTACGACACCGTGACCGTCCTCGCCCACGCACTGCGCACCCACGGCACGGACCGGACGGACCTCACCGCGTCCTGGCCGCACCTCGCCGTCGAGGGCACCCGGGGCACGATCCGGTTCTCCCGCCCACCGGGCAGCGACGTCTGGCAGTGGACCTGGCCCCCCGTCGCGATCGCCGACCGCGACCCGCGGCGCCCCGGCCACTTCCGGACGCGCTTCACCGGCTGACGCGCTGCCAGGCCGCCCGACAGCCCTGCCCGCCCGCCGTCGTCGTCCCGACTGTCGGTGCCAAGGGGCAGCATGGGACGGGTGACGGCGCGTCGGAGTCGGCACGGACCGACGCGTCGGGCGACGAGCGGAAGGAGGAGCCGTGCGCAGACCGGTCACGGGCGATGTGTTCGTCGCCTACGGACAGATCTACGTCCAGAGTGATCCGGACGACACGGACATGGACCTGGCCGAGGCGTTCGCCGGTCAGACGGCCGGCCTGTGCGGGGCCGCCGTGCCGGGCGCGCTCTGGCTCACCACCGGAACGCACACGGGCAAGGTCGGCTTCACCGTCGAGGTCCACGAGCAGCCGCCTCCACCACCGGACCCCGCCTGGGAGGACGTGGTCGAGGTGTCCTTCCGCCCCGTCTCGGACCGCACGCTTCTGGTGCAGTGGGCGGGCGAAGCCGCGTGGGACCTCGGCCTCGCCCGGGCCGACCACCGGGTCCGGTACTGCGCCCGCGGCATGGACCGGGGCAGCGGGCGCGACACCGGACCGGGCGCGGAGCCGGAGACGGAGCGCTACCTGCTGCAGTTCTGGCCCGCGCCACCGGGGCCGGACCGCGTCCTGCGCGCAACGTCCCGCCAGGCCGCCCACTGGCACCGGTACGCGCGCGACCTTCCCCCGCCGCCCACGCCGCAGGAGCGGGCCGAGCGTGAACTCCTGGCGCAACAGGCCGCCGAGCGCGCGGCGAAGGAGCGGCAGCTGGACCTGGAACGGTGGGAGTGGGGCGGACGTCCGCCCAGCGCGAGGCCGCGCACCGAGGGCGGCGCCGCCCGACCGCTGCTCCGCTTCGACAGCGACCTGGTGCACACCCTCGACACGCTGGAACCCGAGGCCCAGCGCGCGACGGCACTGCTGGCCGCCCGGCGGGCCTGCGAGACGGCGGACCTGACCGAGGTGCCCTGGGTCGGCGAGGCGCTCACCGCGCTGACGCGGGGACAACCGCTGCCACCACCGTTCCACGACCCGGACCGGCTGCGTCGGACGCTGACCTCCGACCCCCGAGTACCGCACCGCCCCGCGAGCCCGGCCGAGCCGCCCGAGTGGCCGCCGTACCGGCCGGCCACGGACGGGCACGGGGTGACGTGGATCCCCGCCGCGCGGCTGGGAGAGGCGAGGACGACCCGGCCCGGTCTCGGCCGCCGGCTGGGAGCCTTCGTGCCGAACGGGCCCGCCGCGTCGGCCGCACACGCCGCACACGCCGCACACGCCCTCAACGAACCCGTCGTGGTGGGGCCGGGCGCGGACGGTCCGAAGACCACCGGGCGCGTCTCGCAGCAGCACCTCGCCGTCCGTGCCGTGCTCGCCGCGGCGGACGCCGACCCGCTCCGGGCGGCGCTGGGCGCGGTGTGGCACGCCGTGCACGCCTACGGCGAGCACCACCCGGACCTGCTCGCGGAGATCCGGGCGGCGTGTGCCCGGCACCGGGGCGCGTGACCAGCCCCGGACGGCGACGGTTCGGCGCTCCCCGAACCGTCCCTGCGGCATCATGAAGCCATGCCGCCGCTCGCCGAGACCGCCGCCCTGTTCGCCGACCGCACCCGCGCTGCCTTCTGCCAGGCCCTGCTCGACGGCCGGGCCTGGACCGCCGGTGAGCTGGCACGGCACGCCGGCGTGCGGCCCTCCACCGCCAGCGAGCAGCTCTCCCGGCTCATCGCGGGCGGCGTCCTGGCCGAGGAACGCCAGGGCCGGCACCGCTACGTCCGGCTGGCCGGCCCGGAGGTCGCGGCGCTGATCGAGACCCTGGCCTCCTACGGCGCACAAGCCCCGCGCCCGCCGCGGAACCTGCGGGAATCGGTCAGGCGCAGCGCCGAGGCCCGTGCCCGCACCTGCTACGACCACCTCGCGGGAGCCCTGGGCGTCGCCCTCACGGACGCGATGATCGCCCGCGGCCTGGTGTCCGTCGACTCCGGGCTCGCCGTCACCACCGCGGGCCGCGCGTGGGCGGCCGAGGCCCTGCGCTTCGAGCAGCCCCCTGGGACCCGGCGCCCGCTGGTGCGGAGCTGCCTGGACTGGACCGAGCGCCGCCCCCACCTCGCGGGCACCCTGGGCGCGGCGCTGTGCACGACGTCGCTGGAGCGCCGGTGGGTCCGGCGGATCGGCAGCGGACGCGCGCTGGCAGTCACCCCCGAAGGCGCCGAGGCGTTCCATGAGCTGCTCGGGGCCGACGTTCCCCCGTCCCAGGACCGGCAGCAGGCGGCCTGAGCGGACGACCCACGGGCCCGGCCCCGGCGGCGGCGCGGACCACGACGGCGCCGCCCACGATGGCGCCGCCCGGGACCGTCACCCGTGCCGAACGGGCCGGAAGTACCGCTCGAGGGCCCAGGCGGCGACCCGGTGCCCGACCCGGTTGCCGGCGGTGTCGGCCGAGCGGGTGTGGATGCCGGCGAACACCCGGGCGTCGACGACGTCCCGGTCGTACTGCCCGGCGTGCTCGTAGTGCCGCGTCGAACCACCCCGCACGGAACGGATGGTGAGGTCGATCCGGTCGTGGCCCAGCAGCCCCGTGAGCACGCCGGTCAGCGCCCCGGCGGTGGCGGCGTGACCGCTCAGGTAGTCCGGGTGGGCCGGAGTGGGCAGCAGTGGCTCCCAGCCGGGGTCCGCCTCGGTGGCCGGATTGCCGTCCTCGTCGGCCAGGTGGACGGCGGTGACCGGACGCCAGGTGCCGTAGTGCAGCTTGGCGTCCCAGGCGGCGACGATCGCGTCGGCCTGGGCGGCGTGCACCGCCGCGTACAGGCGGGCCGTGTCGGCGATGTCCAGGCGGCGCCGTGCCGCGTGGTCGCCCAGCGCGCCGGGCACGTCCAGTTCGGTGAAGAACCGTGCCGTGTCCGTCTGCTCCGGGGTGCGGACGGTGCTCTCCCTGGCGCCGTAGACCTTCACCTCCGCGAAGTCACGGGCATAACGCTCCGAGGTGAGCGGGGGCGGCGGTCCGGGCCGGAACTGGGCGGGGGAGTGGAGCAGCAGAGGCCGCATCCGCCCGAGCCAGGCGTTGGAGAAGGGCGCGAAGGACGGCGGGGCCGGTCGCCAGACCCCCGGTGCGGGCGGCGCGTCGAACGACACGGGAGCGCCTCGCCCGTCCCGCTCCCGCAGCCCGGCGAAGTGATCCGCCGCGCGCCTGCCGAAGGCGACGCCCTCGGTCTCGGCCCGGCCGTCGGGGATCTCCTCCAGGGTGGCGGAGTAGGCCGCGTCCAGCTTCGACGCCGAGCCGGGGAAGTAGTGACGCAGCAGCCGGTGGGCGGCGCTCGCGGCGGCGGCCGCCGAGGACGCCCCGCGCGGCCCGTGCGCCCGCCACCGGTAGGGCGCGTACCGGCCCTCGATCCCGGTCACCGCGTTGTACACGGCCGTCGCGGCGTAGGCCTCCCAGAACATCCGGTCCGGCGGTGTGCCGTCCACCTCGGTCTCGATCGTCTCCGCCGCGACGCGCATCCACCGGGCCACCACGGCCGGGTCCCGGGCGGCCGGGGGCGCGCTCGTCTCCGCGGCCGCTGCCGCCGCCACCGGGAGGGTGGACGCGAGCACCGCCAGGCCGACGGCCAGTCGCATCAAGGGGGCGGACGACGCCCGCCGGGCTTTCCTGCGCATCGTGAGGCTCCTCGCACGAGTTCCCCCGGCAGAACTCTGCGCCCCGCCGCGCCCCGCGGCACCTCGGACGGCCCGGTCGGAGTACGCGGCGTCGGCGCCCGTGGTGTCCGCGCCGACGCCGGCTCCCGATCGCGGCTCCGCACCGCGCGGGCCGGACGGCCGCGGCCCTCGCCCGCGCGCCCCTGCCCTCATCCGCAGCCCATCGGTCGTCAACCGACCCGCACGAGCGCCGAGTTCGCGTCCTTCACCAGCGAGATCGTGCCGTCGTCCCCCGGCAGGGGCACGATCCGGTACCCCTCGTCGCGGTAGAGGCGGATGTTCCGCTCGCTGCGAGCGCCGGTGTGCAGCACGAACCGGAGGCACCCGGCCTCGGCACCGGCTTCGCCGATCCGCAGCAGCTCGCGCCCCAGTCCCCGACCCCGCAGGTCGGGCACCACCGCCAGGCGGCCCACGTGCCAGTCCGTCCCGTCACGACGGCTGCGCACCATGCCCAGCAGGCGGCCGTCCCGCCACAGGCCCGTGGTCCGCCACGTTCCCAGCCACTCCCGCACCTGGTCCAGCGACTCGTGCAGGGCCGGAATGTCCAGGAGGTCGTTGGCGAGGGCCTCCTCCACCCAGCAGCACCGCTGCAGGACCAGCACCTCGCCGGCGTCGTCCGGGGTCAGCGGCCGCAGGTACGAGCCCGGCAGCGGTCCCGCCGGGAGGCCGGGGCGCGCCCGCTCACGGAGGGGCCGCAGCGCGTGCGACACCCGGACCAGCTCGTCCAGCAGGCCCACGGCCGACGCGGCGAACGCGGGGTCGGGGCGCATCTGTCCGCCCTCCACCGCGTCGCGGATCCGCAGCGCGACGGTTGCGCCCAGCGGCACCAGACGCAGCGTGGTCACCACCTGCTTGGCGTGCTGCACCGAGCGCGTGCCCGCGGAGGTGTGCCCGTAGCTGACGAAGCCCATCGGCTTCCACGCCCACTCGCGCGTCAGGTAGTCGAGGGCGTTCTTGAACGGCGCCGGCATCCCGTAGTTGTACTCCGGCGTGACCACGACGAAGCCGTCCGCGCCGTCCACCAGCGCGCTCCACCGCCGGGTGTGCTCGTGGGCGTAGACGCCCGAGGACGGCTCCTCCTCCTCGTCGAGGAAGGGCAGGGCCAGCTCGCCGAGGGTGACCGGGACGAGTTCGACGTCGAGCTCACGCGCACGGGGCTCGAGGACCTCGGTCAGCCATCTGCCGACCACCGGGCCGAGGGCGCCGGGACGGGTGCTGCAGACCAGGACGAGGACACGGATCGTTTTCGTTGACATGGAAATGAAAGTACCGGAGTAGATTGGTTCCATGTCAACGAATACGGCGAACCAGTCGGCCCGGACCGTGAATTGGCTGAATCAGGACGAGGAACGGGCCTGGCGCGCCTACCGCCGCATGGTGATCGCCGTCCAGGCCGCGACCGCCCGTGACCTGGCGGCCGTCGGGCTCTCGGAGCCCGACTACGAAGTGCTCAGCACGCTGTCCGAACGCCCGGACCGCACCAGCACCCTGCGGGAACAGGCCGCCAAGATGCGGTGGTCGCGCAGTCGGCTCTCCCGCCACGCCACCCGCATGGAGGCACGCGGGCTCCTGCGGCGCGAACCCGACCCGGCGGACGGCAGGGGCTGCCTCCTCGTGCTCACCGACGACGGCATGGAGACTTTGGAGGCCGCCGCCCCCGCCCATCTCGACTCGGTACGGCGCCACTTCGTGGACCGGCTGACGCCCGAGGATCTCCGGGCCGTCGAGCGCATCGCGGCGAAGGTCCAGGAAACCGAGGAGTGACCCCTGGGGGCCGGGGCCGCCTGGCGGGACACCCGCCGGGCGGCCGTCACCCTCGGTGCGGCGGCCGGACCCTCCAGGTCCGCAGCAATGCCGCGGTGGCGTACACGTCCATCCCGTACGTCCGGACCTGCCTGAGCAGATCGGGCAGCGCCCCCCGTGGCGCCTCGACCGGCTCCCCGGCCTGCGCCATGTACTCCACGGCCGCCAGCGCGGCGAAGAACGAGTTGCGGGCGGGCAGCGGCTCCTCCCGGGCGATGGTCACCAGCAGCGCCGCGGCACGCCAGGCGTTGTCCGGCTCGTAACCGATCCGCGGCGTGTTGACCCGGTGCCGCTGGACGGCGGCGGCCAGGGCGGAGTAGTCGGCCACGTCCAGTTCGTGCGGCATGAGCAGAGCCTGGCGCTCGAGCAGCCACGCCAGGTCGACGAGGAGTTCCATCAGGCGGCGTCGGCCTCGCCGCCGCGGGCGCCGAGGTGCGGCTCCTCGTCCGGGAACGCCTCGGCGAACTCGTGCGCGTGCTGCCGCACCCATGCCGCGGCACGGGCCAGCGACGCGGGGTCCGACAGCCGCGGGTCGCGCAGCGCCGCCTCGGTCAGGATGGCCGTCACGGTGCTGCCCTCCCGGGCCGCCCGCTCCTGCAGCCGGGCGTGCACCTCGTCGGGGACGCGGATGGTCACGGACTTCGACATGGGACCAGCGTACAGCGAACGCTGTACGTGGCCGAGGCACTCATTTCCGGCCGGGATCCGCAGGCCGGGACCGGCGATGATTTCCGGCCACCCGACGGGTCTGTACTGGTGAACCGCCGGAGCGGGAGCCCGGCGACCGCTGCCCGGACACGGAACATGACGGCACGAACCCACGGAGGACACCATGACCAGCCCCGGCGAGCTCCCCGGCCGCCCACCCGTCGTCGACCTGGCCACCTGGCAGACCGCCCGCGACGAACTGCTGGTCCGCGAGAAGGCCCACACCCACGAAGGGGACGCCATCGCGGCGGCCCGCCGCCGGCTGCCCATGGTGGAGTTCGACGGCACCGTCGAGGTCGTCGGCCCCGACGGTCCGGTCCCCTTCCTCGACCTGTTCCAGGGGCGGGAGGAACTCGTCGTGTACAAGCACATGTGGTACGACGGCGCTCCGCCCCAGGGCCAGTGCGAGGGCTGCACCACCACCGCCTGGCACCTGAAGGACGCCGTGTACCTCAACGCCCGCGGCGTCTCGTTCGCCCTGGTGACCACGGGTCCGTGGGAGGAGATCGCCTCCTACGTCGCGTTCATGGGCTACACCCAGCCCTGGTACTCGGTGCGCGGCCTGGACGAGCCGGTCGGCGGCGGCATGGGGTACCTCACCTCCTACCTCCGCGACGGGGACCGCACCTTCCTGACGTACGCCACCACCGGCCGGGGCACCGAGCGGGCCAACGGTTCCATGGGCCTGCTCGACATGACGCCCTACGGGCGCGGCGAGGCGTGGGAGGACAACCCCGAGGGACGGCCCGACGGGAACGAGCCGTGCTGGTACTGGCGCACGGACGCGGACGGCAACGCGACCTGGGGCCCGACGAGCCGGCCGGTGCCGCAGTGGACCCGCCCCGGCGCGACCCCCGTGGACACCCTCGGCCGCCACGGCCCCTACCACTGATCGACTCCACCCCCGTCCCCGCACCGCACACCGGCGAACCGCGCGCCCTCTGCCTCGCGCCGCGCGACCCGCCGGCGGACCGCGCGCCCCCGCCGCGCGCAGCGCCGAGCCCCGCGCCCGGCCGCCACGCCCGGCCGCCGCGCCCGCGGCGCGGATCAGGATGACTCCCGCACCACCAGCTCCGTCGGCAGCGTCACGTGCCGCCGCTCGGCGTCCGCGTCGGCGATCTCCGCAAGCAGGATCCGCGCCATCGTCCGGCCGACCTCCTCCACCGGCTGACGCACCGTCGACAGCGGCGGATTGGTGTGCCGGGCCAGCACGGAGTCCTCGAAGCCGACGACCGCGACGTCGTCCGGCACCCGCCGCCCCAGCCCGCGCAACTCGGCCAGGGCGCCCACCGCCATCAGGTCGGACGCGGCGAAGACGGCGTCCAGATCCGGCGCGCGTTCGAGAAGTGAACGCATCGCCCGCCGACCGCCCTCCTCGGAGAAGTCCCCGGCCTCCACCAGCGACTCGTCCGCCCGCAGGCCCGCCCGCTCGTGCGCCAGGCGCCAGCCCGCGAGCCGGCCCACGCCCACGTCCATGTCCAGCGCGCCGGTGATCGTGGCCACCCGGCGCCGCCCCCGGTCCAGTAGATGGCCGACCGCCGCCGTGGCCCCGCCGACGTTGTCCGAGGTGACGTAGCTCAGCCGCTCGTCCTCGCCGCGGCGGCCGGCCAGCACCGTGGGCAGCCGCATCTCCTCCAGCATCGCCGCCACCCGCTCCTCGGTGCGCACCGACACCAGCAGCACCCCGTCCACGCGGCGGGTGGCGATCGAGGCGGTCAGCTGATCACGCTCCAACTGATCCCGCACCAGCACCAGTTGGAGCTGGGTTCCGGTCTCGGTGAGCGCCCCGCTGACGCCGCGGATCAGCGCCGCGAAGAACGGCTCGGAACCGAGCCGGCTCTCCGACTCGGGGATCACCAGGGCCACCGACTCGGTCCGGCTGGTCACCAGACCCCGGGCGACCGAGTTGGGGACGTAGTTGAGTTCCTCGATCGCCTTCAGGACCCGGGCCCGCGCCTCGGTGCTGACGAGCTCCGAGCCGTTGAGGACGCGGGAGACCGTGGTCCGCCCCACTCCGGCACGGGCGGCGACGGTCTTGATCGTGGGCGGGCGGCCCTCTGACATGCACTTCTCCCTCGGCGGCCGCGGCATCGGCCGCGAGCATGATCGCCGCAATTGTGGCAGACGCCCGGGGGCCCGAACGGCCACCGGTGCGAGCACGCTCCCATGAACCCGGAGCACGGTCCCGGCAACAAGTTGGTTTCACGATATTGACATGAGCGGTCGCACGTACGAGTGTTCCATCCGCCGGTGGGAACGTTCCCACCACGCGTTGGGAACGTTCCCACCCGGCGATTCAGACGCGTTCGCCCTGAACCGTCCCGCTTGCCGTGGCTCCTTACAGACCTCGTAACTCCGGTGCGTCAGCGCCGTCGCTTGGAGGAAGAAACATGACCCTTGTTCACAGGTCGTTGCGTACGAAAGCGGTCGCGCTGGTCGCGGCCGTCGGCGCCATGTCGCTCCTCGCCGGCTGCGGCGGCGGCGACGAGTCGGTCACCGGCGGCGGCAAGAAGGACGGCAAGGTCGTCATCACCATGGGCATGTACGGGGTGATGGGCTTCAAGGAGACCGGCCTCATCGAGCAGTACGAGAAGGAGAACCCCGACGTCGACATCCAGGCCGAGGTGGCCGGCGACGAGCAGACCTACTACACCGCGCTGCAGACCAAGCTGGCGGCCGGCAAGGGCCTGAAGGACATCCAGGGCATCGAGATCGGCCGCGCCAAGGAGATCGTCGACACGCAGGCCGACAAGTTCGCCGACTTCAAGGGGATGGCGGACACCGACCACTTCCTGCCCTGGAAGCAGGCGCAGATCACCACCAAGGACGGCAAGGTCCTCGGCCTCGGCACCGACATCGGCCCGATGGCCGTCTGCTACCGCAAGGACCACTTCGAGGCCGCCGGTCTGCCCACCGACCGCGAAGAGGTCGCCAAGCTGTGGGAGGGCGACTGGGGCAAGTTCGTGGAGGTCGGCAAGACCTTCAAGAAGAACCACAAGGGCGGCAAGGTCTCCTACATCGACGCCTCCAGCGGCCTGTTCAACGCCATGATCTACGGCCACTCGGAGCAGTTCTACAACGCCCAGGGCGAGCTGATCTACCAGGACAACCCGGCCGTCGAGGAGGCGTGGAACCTCGCCACCGACGCGGCGGAGTCCGGCCTGTCCGCCAAGCTGCCGCAGTTCCAGCCGGGTTGGGACCCGGGCCTGTCCAACGGCACCTTCGCCACCACCGTCTGTCCGGCCTGGATGCTCGGCCACATCGGTGAGAAGGCCGGCGACAAGCACAAGGGCAAGTGGGACGTCACCAAGGCCCCCAAGGGCGCCAACTGGGGCGGCTCCTTCCTCGGCGTGGTCGAGGCCAGCCCGGTGAAGGAGGAGGCCAAGAAGCTCGTCGCCTGGCTGACCGCCCCCGAGCAGCAGGCCCACATCTTCAAGCAGCAGGGCAGCGTGCCCTCCTCGCAGGTGGCCCTCGAGGACCCGGCCGTCAAGGACAGGACCTCGGAGTACTTCAGCGGCGCCCCGATCGGCCGGATCTTCGGTGAGGCCGCCCAGGAGATCCCGGACGAGCAGGTCCTGGGCCGCAAGGACGGCTCGATCAAGGACATCTTCTCCCAGGGCCTGGCCCTGGTCGAGGGGGGAACGCCGCGGGACGAGGCGTGGCAGACCACCTCGGAGCGCATCGAGAAGGCGGTCGGCTGACCGCAGCTCCTCCCGGCAGCCCGGGCCCGCCGGTGACGCACACCGGCGGGCCCGGACCCCGGCTCGTACCTCTGCTCTCAGGAAGGAAGTCCGGTGGCCACCTCCACCACCAAGGCTCAGATCGGCGAGGGACGCGAAGGCCCTGCCCCGAAGGCCGGCGACGGCGGCCGGCGCCGTCGCGGCGCGCTGCTGCACCGGCTGGACGTCAAGGGCGCGCCCTACGTTTTCGTGGCGCCGTTCTTCGTCGTGTTCGCCGCGTTCAGCTTCTACCCGCTCGTGTACACCTCGTGGATCTCCCTGCACCGGGTGGAACTGGCCACTCTGGACATCATGGAGTGGGTGGCGTTCGACAACTACGTCGCACTCTGGAGCGACACGCGGTTCTGGAACGCGCTCGGCAACACCATCACCATCGGCATCATCTCCACGGTGCCGCAGCTGCTGATGGCGCTCGGCCTCGCCCATCTGCTCAACTACCGGATGCGCGGCTCGCTGTTCTTCCGGGTCGCCTCGCTCGTGCCCTACGCCACCTCGGTCGGCGCCGCCGCCCTGGTGTTCACCATGATCTTCGAGCGTGACTTCGGCATGATCAACTGGGGTCTCGGACTGTTCGGCGTCGACCCGGTGAACTGGGAGGGCGACAAGTGGCCCGCCCAGCTCGCCATCTCCACGATCGTCATCTGGCGCTGGACCGGATACAACGCCCTGCTGTACCTGGCCGCCATGCAGGCCATCCCCGCCGAGCGCTACGAGGCCGCGGCCATCGACGGAGCCTCGCGCTGGAAGCAGTTCATCCACGTCACGGTGCCCGGCATCCGCTCCACCGTGGTCTTCACCATCGTGCTGTCCACCATCGGCGCCACCCAGCTCTTCGGTGAGCCGCTCATCTTCGGCCAGGGCCCCAACGGCATCTCCGGCGGCGTGGACAACCAGTACCAGACGCTGGGCCTGCTGCTGTACGAGGAGGGCTGGAAGAACTACCAGATGGGCCGCTCGGCCACCGTCGCCTGGGCGATGTTCCTCCTCCTCATCATCGTCTTCGCGGCCCAGGCACTGATCAAGCGCCTGCGGTCCCGCTCGTCCTGACCAGGAGAGACCTCCATGACCACAGAAAGCCTCCCGGTCCCGACGAAGACGCCGGCCCGGACCGCCGACCCGGCGAAGCCGCCCACCGGCCGCCTGTTCCTGCGCCAGGGCGCCGGCCGCCAGCACCACGCCGGCCCGCTCGCCTACATCCTCCTCGGGATCACGGCCCTCCTGTCGATCTTCCCGCTGTACTGGACGATGGTGGCGGCCTCCACCGACAACACCCGGGTGAGCGAGACGCCGCCCCCCTTCCTGCCGGGCCCGAACCTCTTCAGCAACCTCGCCCGCGCCTGGGACGAGGCGGCGATGGGCCAGGCCATGATCAACAGCCTCATCGTGGCCGGCGTCATCGCCATGTCCACGGTGATGTTCGCGACGCTGGCCGGCTTCGCCTTCGCCAAACTGCGCTTCAAGGGACGCAACATCCTGCTGATGCTGGTCATCGGCACCATGATGGTGCCGCCGCAGCTCGGCGTGGTCCCGCTGTTCATGATGATGGCCGAGCTGGGCTGGTCGCAGCGGCTGCCCGCCGTCATCTTCCCCACCCTGGTCAGCGCAGTCGGCGTCTTCTTCATGCGCCAGTACCTGTCCGAGGCGCTGCCCGACGAGCTCGTCGAGGCCGGCCGCGTCGACGGCGCGCACTCGCTGCGCATCTTCTGGAGCATCGTCCTGCCCATCGCGCGCCCCGCGATGGCGGTGCTCTTCATGATCACGTTCGTGCACGCCTGGAACGACTTCTTCTGGCCGTTCGTGGCGCTCGACATGACCAACCCCACGGTCCCCGTCGCGCTCACCCAGCTCAGCGCCGGCTACATCCGCGACCAGTCCCTCATCATGGCGGGCGCGCTGCTCGGCACGCTGCCCCTGCTGCTGATGTTCATCGTCTTCGGACGCCAGATCGTCAGCGGAGTCATGGCGGGCGCCGTCAAGGGCTGACGGAGAACGCACACCAGGCAACCCCCACTCGTCCCCCCAACGCGAAAAGGAAACACATGGGCACCGCCGCACAGGCCGCCGCCTCCACCCCCGGCACCGGCCTCACCTTCCCGCAGGGCTTCCTCTGGGGCTCCGCGACCGCCTCCTACCAGATCGAGGGCGCCGCCGCCGAGGACGGGCGCACGCCTTCCATCTGGGACACCTACTCCCGCACCCCGGGCAAGGTCCGCAACGGCGACACCGGAGACATCGCCACCGACCACTACCACCGCTGGCGCGAGGACGTCGCCCTCATGGCCGACCTCGGCATCGGCGCCTACCGGTTCTCCCTGGCCTGGCCGCGGATCCAGCCCACCGGCCGGGGCCCGGCCGTCCAGAAGGGGCTCGACTTCTACCGGCGCCTGGCCGACGAGCTGCTGGAGAAGGGCATCAAGCCGGTCGCCACCCTCTACCACTGGGACCTGCCCCAGGAGCTCGAGGATGCCGGCGGCTGGCCCGAGCGCGCCACCGCCGAGCGGTTCGCCGAGTACGCGGGCCTGGCCGCCGACGCCCTCGGCGACCGGGTCAAGACCTGGACCACCCTCAACGAGCCCTGGTGCAGCGCCTTCCTCGGCTACGGCTCCGGCGTGCACGCCCCCGGCCGCACCAACCCCGTCGACGCCCTGCGCGCCGCCCACCACCTCAACCTCGGTCACGGCCTCGCCGTCCAGGCGCTGCGCGCCGCGCTCCCGGCGGACGCCCAGTGCTCGGTCACACTGAACATTCACCACGTGCGGCCCCTCAGCCGGACCGAGGACGACAAGGACGCGGTCCGCCGCATCGACGCGCTGGCCAACCGGGTCTTCACCGGCCCGATGCTCGAGGGCGCCTACCCCGAGGACCTCCTCAAGGACACCGGCACGCTCACCGACTGGTCCTTCGTCCGCGACGGCGACCTCCAGCAGATCCACCAGCCCCTGGACTTCCTCGGCGTCAACTACTACACGCCCACCGTGGTCTCCCGCGCCGACGGCTCGGGCACCCACACCTCCGACGGACACGGCCGCAGCACCCACACCCCCTGGCCGGCCGCCGACGAGGTCGCCTTCCACCAGCCGCCCGGCGAGACCACCGCCATGGGCTGGGCCGTCGACGCCACCGGCCTGTACGAGCTGCTGCGACGCTTCGGCACCGAGTTCCCCGACCTCCCGTTGATCATCACGGAGAACGGCGCGGCCTTCGACGACTACGCCGATCCCGAGGGCAACGTCAACGACCCGGCCCGGATCGACTACGTGCGCGACCACTTGGCCGCCGTCCACCGCGCCATCGAGGACGGGACGGACGTCCGGGGCTACTTCCTGTGGTCCCTGCTGGACAACTTCGAGTGGGGCTACGGCTACAGCAAGCGGTTCGGCGCCGTCTACGTGGACTACCCGACCGGCACGCGCATCCCCAAGGCCAGCGCCCGCTGGTACTCCGAGGTCGCCCGCACCGGCGTCGTCCCCGGAGCCTGACCCGAGACCTGGTGCGGCGGCCCACAGCCCGCACGCCGCCGCACCGCGGACCCGCCCCCGAACGCCCGCTCCCCCGGGCCGGGGGCGGGCCCGTGTCCCCTGGGCCCGGGGGCGTGCGCCGGTCCCCGTCGCCTCACTCCAGCAGGCCGAGCTCCGTGTCGGGCCGGCACTGGGGGCAGGGCTGGATACCGTCGGCCAGCGCACGGCGCGCCTGGTCCCGGGCGACGGCACGACTGCGCCTGCCGCCGCTCCAGCAGCCGCCGACGTGCACGTAGACGGGGGACCGGCCGGTCAGCCCGTGCTCGATCAGCCACTCGGGCTCCGGAGCGCCGTCGGTCCGGCGGTCGCGGTCCGACGCCACCCGCCGCTCCTCCTGCGCGATCCACCGCCGGGTGCGCTCGAGGTCGCGCTGCTGCACCCGCTCGAGGAAGCGCAGAAGGGCGAGCCGTGAGGGCGCGGCGTCGGGATCGGTCACGCAATCGAGTATACGTTCGAATTGCTGGTCGGGTTTCCGGGAGCCGCCCAAGGCGGGTCGCCCCGCCACCTAGACTCCCCGCATGCCCGGTAGCCGGCGCGCGCCCGCCCCGAAGCCCCGCACCCCGAAGCCCCGGACCCTCGCCGACGTCTTCCGACGCTTCGGTGAGACCGAAGCCGCCGGCTTCTCGCCGCTGTACAAGCGTGTGGCCCTCGCGATCAGCGCGTCCGACGCCGCCCTGCGGGCCGTGGAGGAGGCGCCCGCCCGCAAGCGGCGGCCGGCGCTCGTCCTCGCCGCCCTGCACCACCTCGCCCTCACCGGGCAGGCCCCCGAACTCGCGGAGGCCTACACCGCGGGCGACCCCGACAGCGCGGCCGCCGCGGCCCTCGGCACCCTGTTGCGGCTGGCCGGCCCGGTCGCGGCGATCACCGGGCGGCGGCGACTGCGCGCCGACGAGACCGGACGCCACACCGTGCTGCTGCCGCTCGTCGCCGAGGCCGCGCACCGGCTCGGCGCCCCGCGGATCGCCCTGATCGACATCGGCTGCTCCGCCGGCCTCAACCTCAACGCCGGCCACGCCACCGTCGCCTACAGCAACGGCCAGACACTGGGCGACGCCTCCTCGCCCGTACGGCAGTCCGCCAGGGTCGTCGGGGACCGGCCCCTCCCGGAACGGACCCCGCCCCGCGTCGCCGTCCGTATCGGCCTGGACCGCGACCCGATCGACCTGACCGACGCCGAGGAAGCCGGGTGGCTGCGCGCCTGCCTGCCACCGGACCGGCACGAGGCCGCCGCCCTGCTCGACGCGGAGATCGCGGTGACGGCGAAGAACCCCCCGCTGCTCCTGCCCGGCGACCCCCTGGAGACGCTCCCCGGGGCCTTCGCCGCCGTCCCCGCCGGCACCCTGCCGGTCGTCACCACCACCTGGGCGCTCTCACGCATGCCCCCGGAGAGCCGGCCGCGGTTCCTGCACCGCCTCGACGAGGCGGCCGCCCGGCGCCCGGTGGCGTGGGTGTCGGCGGAGGGGGTCGGCGTCGCACCGGCGGTCCCGACCTTCGGCGACCGCCACGCCTCCGGCCACAGCATCCTCGGCATCGCGCTGTTTGACGGCCCGGTCATGACCGTCGAGGCCGTCGGCCGCTGCTGGTCCCAGGGCCGGCTGCTGGCCTGGCCGGCGGACACCGCCGCCTGACGCGCCGCCCCCGGCCGCGTCCCGGCCCTGCGCCACGCCGGTGCGCGAACCACCGCTCCCACCAGCACGCCTGTCGCCGCATCAGCCTCGAACCACTGTCGGACCCCGACCCTACGATGATCCACATGACTGACGCCTTCACCGTCCTGTGGACCCACGAGAGATGCCGCGCGCTGCGCAAGGCCGGTCTGGTGGGGGAGCGGCCGCCCGTCGCCTTCAGCGGCGTGCACTCCTCCCTCCCCACGTGGTCGCGGGCCGTCGCGGGCGACGAGGTGTACGCGCTCCACGTCGACCGCTGCGTCGTCCACGTCGTCACCCGGATGCGCATGGTCGACCGGGACCACCTGGAGTGCTGCGGCGCCCCGCAGGCGACCTGGGAGGACCCGGCGTTCCCCGGCCACGACGACTGGTGGATGCTCGGCGCCGGCGGCTGCGGAGCGGATCCCGTCCACGTCGACGCCACGCCCGTGCGCTTCGACCTGCCGATCCCCGGCGACCTCCTGTCCCGTCTCACCTGGCGCAACCTCAAGGGGAGGACCCGGCAGCTGAAGTACGTCGTCGACGGCCGCCTCGAGAACTCGGTCGGCCTCCAGGGCTTCTACCGTCTCGCTCCGGAATCCGCCGACGAGCTGGCGGCGTTCGTCCAGGAGGCCGCACTGGCCGACGTCTGACCCCACGGGGGATCAGTCGCCCAGCTCGACCGTCAGGTGCTCGGACAGCGCCCGCAGGAAGTCCGGGGCGTCGAAGAGACGGCCGGCGGTGGCGACGCCCGTGGTGCGGGTGCGGCCGGTGAGGATGCGGTCGACCGCCTCGACGGCGAGGGGGGCCGTGACGGCGTAGATGTCGCGTCCGCGGGCGGTCGCACGGTGCTCGACCCCGTCGCGGCGCACGAGGACGTCGACCAGGAAGGTCTGGTCGGACCGGCCCTGCTCGTCGGCGGCGGAGGGCGTGGGGGTGTCCGGGGAGGCGATGTCGCGGGCGGCCTCGACGGTCATGTAGGTGCGGACCTCGGGCACCGTGAGGTGGCTGGGAACGGTGACGATGTCGGCCATCGAGAACTCGCCGATGACCTCGCGCGAGCCGACCGGCTCGGGGAACGGCCAGGTGAGCGTGGGCGCGGCGTCGTCACGGTACTCCAGACGGCCGCCGGAGTAGCGGACCCGCCGGCCCTCGCGCCGGCGCCGCGAGACGGCGCCGGCGACACGGGTCCCGGCGGTGGGGTGCCAGCTGTTGAGACCGTAGGCGACGTGGACCTCGTCGGCGTCGGTCCGGTCGCCGAGGGCGGCGGTGACGAGGAGATCACCGAGACCGCCGTAGAAGGCCATGGCGGGAAGCACCACGGTGCCGGCCTCGCGGGCCCGGTCGGCGTACTGGGCGATGGTGTCGACGTTGGCCTCGATCTCGGCGGCGACGTCGACGTAGGGGATGCCGGCCCGCAGCGCGGCCTCGATCACAGGGCCGGCGGTCTCGGCGAAGGGACCGGCGCAGTTCACGACGGCGACGGTGCCGGCGAGGGCGATGTCGAGGGCGGCGGCGTCGTCGACGGCGGCGGGGCGGACCTCCAGCCCGTCCCCGGTGGCGGCGAACGCCTTCAGCTTCTCGGCGTCGCGTCCGGTGAGCACGGGACGGTAACCCCGAGCCTGCAGCTCGGCGACCACGAACCGGCCGGTGTGCCCGTACGCCCCGTAGACGGCTACCTCACGCATGGTGTCTCCTCGGTATCGGCCCGCACCTTCCGTGGCCGGCGGTCGCCGGGCGGTGTGCGCGCTGTCGATGACCATCCTGGCGGGCGGTGATCGCCATCCGTGAGTGTCTGCAGTGACACGATGCGTACACTTCCGGACATGGATCACACCGTGGCGATCGCCGTCACCGACGGCATGCTGAACTTCGAACTCGCTCTGGCCGTCGAGGTGTTCGGGAGCCAACCGGCGGCGGTGCCCGGCCCGTGGTACGAGTTGGTCGTGTGCGGCCCGCGGCCGGTGGGCAGCGGCAGGTTCCTCCTGGAACCGGACCGCGGCCTGGAGGGCCTGGCGGACGCCGACACCGTGATCGTGCCGGGCTGGGCGGACCTCGACGAGCCGCTGCCCGCCGAACTGGTCGCGGCGGTGCGGTCGGCACACGACGCGGGAGCCCGCGTGGTGTCCCTGTGCACCGGCGCGTTCGTCCTGGCCGCGGCCGGCCTGCTCGACGGTCTGCGCGCCACGACGCACTGGGCGCACACGGACGAGCTGAAGGCACGTCACCCCCGGGTGGAGGTCGACCCGGACGTGCTCTACGTGGACAACGGCAGCGTGCTGACCTCGGCCGGCAAGGCCGCCGCGATGGACCTCTGCCTGCACGTCGTGCGCCTGGACCGCGGCTCGGCGGTGGTGAACGCGGTGGCCCGCCGACTGGTCGTCCCGCCGCACCGGGACGGCGGTCAGGCCCAGTTCGTCGCCACCCCCGTGCCGACACCCGACAACCATCCGCTGGCCGACCTGCTGCCGTGGGCGGTGGAACGGATCGACCAGCCGCTGACGGTGGAGGACCTGGCCCGCAAGGCGGGGATGAGCTCCCGTCACCTGACCCGCCTCTTCCGCGCCGTCACCGGCACCACTCCACTACGCTGGCTGCTCACCCAGCGCATCCGCCACGCGCAGGAACTCCTGGAGACCACCGATGACGGCATCGACTCCATCGCCACCGCGACCGGCGTGGGCACCGCCACCACCCTGCGCCGCCACTTCCACCGGACGGTGGGCGTCCCCCCGGACACCTACCGCCGCACCTTCCGCTCCCGCCTCGGCTGACCATCACCCGCCGGCCGGCGCCAAGGTCGCACGATGCGCCGATTGACGGATGGTTACGCCTTGTCCCGTGTCGTGCGGGACGCACTGGGGCCACAGGCCTGTGTCCTCGGGGTGGACCGCCTGCGCGGCGGCAGCAAGAAGGGGGTCTACCGGGTCCGCACCGGCGATTCCCCGGCGACGAGTGTGATCGTCTACAACTGGGCGGAGACCGAGAACTACTGGCCGACCGCGGAAGCGGTCGACCCGGCGCACCCGTTCGCCCCGGCCTCCGGGCTGGTCCCCTTCCTGTCCGCCCACCGGAGACTGGACGGCCTGGGAGTCCGCGTTCCGGCGGTGCTGCTGGCCGACGACAGCCGACGCCGGTGCCCGTCCGACGTGGCAGTCGTCGAGGACGTCACGGGCGGCACGCTGGAAGCACTCCTGAGGACGGATCCCGCACGCGCAGCGGACGCCATGGGCGAGCTCGCCGAGATGCTCGACGCGATGCACGGGCAGCGCGGTCGGCACTACGGCAGGGTGGACGTGCTCGAACGAGGTGGGGGAGCGGGCGCCCCTCCCTGTGAGGCCCTGGTGCTGGAGCGCGCCCTCGGGGACCTCGCGGAAGCGGCCGACCGCGACCCGACGATCGGATCGGCCGCACCCTCCCTGTGTGACCGCCTGGAGGAACTGGCCGCCCGGGTGGCTCCGCGCACGCGGTACGGACTGATCCACGGCGAACTAGGACCCGACCACGTCCTGGTCGACGCCTCCGGCCGCCCTTGCCTCATCGACATCGAGGGCCTGATGTTCTTCGACGTCGAATGGGAGCACGTCTTCCTCCGGCTTCGCTTCGGCGACCAGTACCCGGCTCTCTCCCGCGGCGGACTCGACCCGGCACGGCTCGACCTCTACATGCTCGCGATGCGCCTCTCCCTCGTGGCCGGCCCCCTCCGCCTGCTCGACGGCGACTACCCCGACCGCACGACGATGCGGGAGATCGCCGAGCACAACGCCAGGGAAGCGCTGGCCCTGCTGGACCTGCCGGCCCGCTAGCCGCACGGCCTTGCAACGTCACGACGGGCGGGCGGGGCACGCGGCCTCAGGCCGACAGCGCTGTCGGTTCCGCATGGTCGGCCTCGTGCGCGCACGCCGCCGCGAGCTCGTCGAGGGAGATGTCGAGCGCGGCGGCGAGGGCGGCGATGGTGAAGAAGGCCGGCGTCGGAGCCCTGCCGGTCTCGATCTTCCGCAGGGTCTCGGCGGAGACGCCGGCCGCCGCGGCGACCTCGGCCATGCTCCGGTCGCCGCGTGCCCGGCGCAGCAGCGCGCCGAACCGCTCGCCGCGTTCGCGTTCCCAGGGGGTCAGTGGAGTGCGCACCATGACCGTGATACTAATACCGGTATAAGTATTGGGTCCACCCGGATGTGGGGAGTCACAGCACATGGTCGAGATCAAGACGGACGCGGCGCTCGACGCGATGCGGGAGGCGGGGCGCGTGGTGGCGCGCGCACTGGCCGCGGCCCGTGAGGCGGCCGCGATCGGCGTGTCGCTGCGGGAGCTCGACGAGGCGGCCCGCGCGGTCCTGGACGAGGCCGGAGCACGCTCGCCGTTCCTCGGCTACCAGCCCTCCTTCGCCCCCGTCCCGTTCCCGGCCGTCATCTGCACGTCGGTGAACGACGCCGTGGTCCACGGCATCCCGACCGGCTACCGGCTCAGGGACGGTGACCTGGTGAGCGTCGACTGCGGCGCCGAACTCGACGGCTGGACCGGCGACGCCGCCGTCACCTTCACCGTCGGGACCCCGCGCCCGGCCGACCTGGAGCTGATCGACGCCACCCAGCGGGCCCTCGACGCCGGCATCGCCGCGGCCAGGGCCGGGGGCCGCACCGGTGACATCTCCCACGCCGTCGGCTCGGTCGCCCACGCCGCCGGCTGCGGCATGCCCACCGACTTCGGGGGCCACGGCATCGGCCGCCGGATGCACGAGGACCCCCACCTGCCCAACCGCGGCCGCCCGGGCCGCGGTTACCCCCTGCGCCACGGCCTCACCCTCGCCATCGAGCCCATGCTGATGGCCGGCGGCCGCGACGCCTACCGGGTCGACCCCGACGGCTGGACCCTGCGCACCACCGACGGCAGCCGCGCCGCCCACATCGAGCACACCGTCGCCGTCACCGACGAGGGCCCCCGCATCCTCACCCTCCTCTGATCCGCCTCCTCTGCTCCGCGCGGGGGTGGCGGGCGAGGCAGTGACGGAAAAGATCACCGATCCGCGTTTACAGGGGAGGACCCCCCATCCCCGAGGAGTCGCGCACATGACCCAAGGGTGACGTCCCACCCGTTCGGCCGATCATGCCCCCTCCGCCCCCTCAGACTCCTCACAGGCAGCGCCCCGGTGGGGCGGGCGTACAGGGGAGACACAGGGTGGGAGTGACCGAACGCGGGAAGGCCGACCGCGCCGCTCGGGGCGGCACCGGACCGGCCGTGACCTACCACGGCATCCGGCAGGCGGGCACGGCGACGGCGGACCGGCCGGCCGGCCCACGGGACGACGGCGAGCAGCGGCGGGGCGAAGGACCGCCACGCGCGGTACCGCGGCACGTGGCCTGCGTGATGGACGGCAACGGCCGCTGGGCACAGCAGCGTTCGCTGCCCCGGACGGCGGGCCACCGGGCCGCGGAGACCACCGTCGTCGACATCATCGAGGCCGCCCGGACGGCCGGCGTCCAGTGGCTCAGCCTGTACGCCTTCTCCACCGAGAACTGGAGCCGTCCCGGCTCCGAGGTCGACTACCTGATGCGGCTGGTCCGCCGGGTCGTCCGCAAGCACGCGCCGCTGCTGCTCGCCCGCGGTATCCGCTGCCGCTTCCTCGGCGCCTCGGACCCGCGCATCCCCCGCCACCTGGCCCAGGACTTCGAGGACCTGGCGACGCTCACCGCCGAGAACCGGGGGATGACCCTGACCGTCGCCTTCGACCACGGAGGACGCCGGGACATCGTCGAGGCCGCCAGGTCGCTGATCCGCGCCGGGACCCCGGCCGACGAGGTGACCGAGCAACTCTTCGCGGACCACCTGCCGTTCCCCGACACCCCCGACGTCGACCTCGCCATCCGCACCTCCGGCGAACAGCGCATCTCCAACTTCATGCTCTGGCAGGTGGCCTACGCCGAGTGGGTTTTCCCCGAGGTGCTCTGGCCGGACTTCCGGGCCCCCGACTTCCTCGCCTGCCTGCACACCTACCGGCGCCGTGACCGCCGCTTCGGCGGCGTGCCGACCCAGACGAACGGAGACACCCGATGACGACCGCAAGCACCGGTACGGGCACCGGCACCAGCGCCGGCAACGGCACCGGCAAGGGCACGGCCGGCGGGGCACCCCGGATCACGGAGGACTCGCAGTTCCGCGCCTTCTTCGACGACCCGCGCTGGGCGCTGGCCCTCATCCGCGCCACCGTCCTCGAAGCCGCGCACCCCCAGGTGGGTGCGGCACTCGCCGAGAACTCCACCTTCGTCGCCCACCCCTGGCGCCGGCTGCGCAACACCTTCCTCAGCATGCGCCGCATGTTCGACGCCGAACCCGCGGTCCGGGAGCGGGAGGCCGCCCGCCTCAACCGGCTGCACGCCCGCATGAGCGGCACCGACGCCCGCGGCCGGGCGTACGACGCCATGGACCGCCCGACGCGCGCCTGGGTGGTCGCCACCCTCTTCGAGAGCGCCGTCACCATGTGCCGGCTGAGCGGCCAACCGCTCGACCAGAACACCATGGAGCGCATGTACGCCGAGTACCGCGCCTACCTCGCCGCGCTCGACGGCGACGCCAGGGAACTCCCCGAGAACCTCAACGACTTCTGGCGCTACTTCGACCGGGTCGTCGAGGAGGAACTGGAGGACACCGAGGCGGCCCGCGTCATCCTCTTCCGGCTCTTCGACCACCTGCCCGCCCCGGCGCTGCTCGACGGCGCGCCGACCCTGTGGGCGGCCGGCCGCGCCGTCGTCGGCCCGCTCCTCGGCGCGATCACCGTCGCCTCACTGCCCGAGTCCTACCGGCGCAAGGCGGGCCTGCCCGAGACGCCCGGCGTCCCCACCCTCATGCAGGGCGCCTACCTCGCCGCCGGCCTCACCCGCTTCCTGCCCAAGGGCTGGATCGACGCCGAGACCATCATCGAGACCCTCTCCCTCTCGCCCGACAGCGACGACCCCCGGGCCAGGACCGTCAGCGCCCTGCGCGCCCGCATCAAGCGCGCCACCGCCCTGCTCCGCCTCGTCACCCCTCTCGGCGGTGACACCCACACCCACACCCACCCTGACCCCGCCCCGCCCACCACGGCGGCCACCGGGGAGGGCCGCCGCTCGGCGGAGGAGTTCTTCCACCAGGTGCTCGACCAGACCGGCGACGGCCACCTCGACTGGCCCGACCTCGCCGCCATGGCACGTGAACTGGCCACCCGCCTCGACCTGGACGAGCCCGAGGAGACCCGCCTCTACGACGCCTTCGCCGCCTGGTGGCGGGAGCTCCAGACCACCCTCGACACCGACGGCGACGGCAGGATCAGCATCGCCGAGTACGCCGCCGCCGTCCCCTCCCTCGCCGGTCCCGCACTCATCCGCGTCGCCGAGGTCCTCTTCGACGCCTGCGACAAGGACGGCAACGGAACCATCGACGCGGACGAGTACCGGGCGCTCTTCCGCACCGCCTTCCACCGCGATCTCGTCACCACCGACGGCACCTACGGGCGCAGCGCCTTCGTGGGCGACTTCCTCTCCTTCATGTCGGGCCGCCGAGCGAACACCCCCTACGACCCCCTCCTCGCCGACGCCTGACACACCACGTCCGCACTTCGGCCGGCCAGGACCAGGGGCGCCGTGGACCGTGGGACCGGCGGCCCCTGTGGCCGCCGGTCGCACATGCCGCCGACCGTGTCCGCACCGCACCCGCGGGCGACCTCAGTCGAAGCGCAGATCGGAGAGCTGCCGCTCCAGGGCGTCGATCTCGTCCTCCGCCTCCTCCCCGTCCCGTGCGCCGGAAGCGCCGGAAGCGCCGGAGGCCTGTGAGGCGACGGCCACGGCCAGCTCGCCCGCGGCCCGCCGCGTCCGCGCCGGGAGACCCTCGGTGTAGTCGTCGCCCGGCGCCCCCCAGTCCGCGGAGGCCGCGTACACGGCCGTGGGCAGGGTGACCGCGCGCAGATAGGCGAAGAGCGGGCGCAAGGCGTGGTCGAGCACCAGCGAGTGGCGCGCGGTGCCGCCGGTCGCGGCGAGCAGCACAGGCTTGCCGGTCAGGGCGTCCGGGGCGATCAGGTCGAAGAAGGACTTGAACAGACCGCTGTAGGAGGCGGTGAAGACCGGTGTCACGGCGATCAGCCCGTCGGCGCGGGTCACCGCGTCGACGGCGGCGGCCAGCCGCGGCGGGGGGAACCCCGTCACCAGGTTGTCGGCGATCTGCCGGGCCAGCTCCCGCAGCTCGACGACCTCGACCACCACCTCGTGCCCGTCCGTGACGAGCCTCTCCCGCGCGGCCTCGGCGAGACGGTCGGCGAGCAGACGCGTCGACGAGGGCGTGCTCAGCCCGGCGGAGACGGCGACGAGCCTCATACGGCCGTCACCTCCCGCGCGGCACGCAGCGAGGCGTGGGTGGGTGCGTCGGGCACGTCCGCGGGACGGCCGATCGCGAACTCCTTGCGCAGCACCGGGACGACCTCCTCGCCGAGTATGTCGAGCTGCTCCAGCACGGTCTTCAGCGGCAGCCCGGCGTGGTCCATCAGGAAGAGCTGCCGCTGGTAGTCACCGACCATGTCCCTGAACGACAGGGTGCGCTCGACGACCTGCTGCGGCGAGCCGACGGTCAGCGGCGTCGCCTGGGTGAAGTCCTCCAGGGAGGGCCCGTGCCCGTACACGGGCGCGTTGTCGAAGTAGGGGCGGAACTCACGGACCGCGTCCTGCGAGTTCTTGCGCATGAACACCTGTCCGCCGAGACCCACGATGGCGTCCTCGGGGCGGCCGTGACCGTGGAAGGCGAACCGCCGGCGATAGAGCCGGACCATCTTCCGTGTGTGATCGGCGGGCCAGAAGATGTTGTTGTGGAAGAACCCGTCCCCGTAGTACGCGGCCTGCTCGGCGATCTCGGGCGAACGGATCGAGCCGTGCCACACGAACGGCGGCACGCCGTCCACGGGGCGCGGCGTGGAGGTGAAGCCCTGCAGCGGCGTGCGGAAGGTGCCTTCCCAGTCGACGACGTCCTCCCGCCACAGGCGCCGCAGCAGCGCGTAGTTCTCCTTGGCGAGGTTGATGCCCTGGCGGATGTCCTGCCCGAACCACGGATAGACGGGGCCGGTGTTGCCACGGCCCATCATCAGGTCGACGCGACCGTCGGCGAGGTGCTGCAGCATCGCGTAGTCCTCGGCGATCTTCACCGGGTCGTTGGTCGTGATGAGTGTCGTGGCGGTGGACAGTTGCAGCCGCTCGGTCCGCGCGGCGATCCAGCCGAGCATGGTGGTCGGCGACGACGGCACGAAGGGCGGGTTGTGGTGCTCGCCCGTCGCGAAGACGTCGAGCCCCACCTCCTCCGCCTTCAGCGCGATCGCCATGATCGCCTTGATGCGTTCACGTTCGGACGGAGTCCGCCCGTCCGTCGGGTCCGGGGTCACGTCTCCCACGGAGAAGATGCCGAACTGCATGGGGTTTCACCTTTCCACGGCAGTGATGTGCCCGGAATGTAGGCGGCGCCACGGCACTGCTCGTGACTGTCGACGCAGGAACAGTTGCCTCCCCGCGCCTTCAGCTTCCCGCCGCACCGTCACCCGGATGGCCGCTCGACCTCGCCCCCTCGGACACGGGGGCCACCACCCGATCGGTGGCCCCGCCGGAAAAGCTCACCGGCTCGGTGTGGTTGTTCTTGATGGATTGTGGGCGAGGTGGAGACTGGGTCGGTGACGATGCGTGCTTTCCGCGGTGGCGATTTCGGTGGGGGTGGGTCGGTGGAGGAGGGCGGGCCTGCGTTGAGGCGGTTCGCCCGGGTCGCGTGGTTGTTGCCGGTGGGCTGTTTGCTGGTGATTGTGCTGGTGGGGGAATTGAAGCCGTCCATTCGTGTCGTGGATTGGCTGTTGATGGTCCCTTTGCTTGCGGCGGGAGTGTGTTCGCCGTGGGTGACAGCCTTTTTCGCCCTCTTGGTTCTGGGGCTGAACCGGTGGATCGATGTGACCCATCCGGAAACGGTGATCCGGACGGAGGATTTCCTTCTGCAGGTGACGACCTCGGTCCTCGCGGTCCTGACAGCTGTTCTCCGAGTGCGGGCCTACACGTATGTACGTCATCTGCAGAGTTCCGCGGAGGCGACCCGTGAGGTGATTCTCCGCCCCATTCCACCGGGCTGGGGTGGTGTGGAGTCCGCTGCGCGCTATCAGGCGGCTGATGTGGAGGCGCGGGTCGGTGGCGATTTCTACGACGTTCTGGACACCCCTTTCGGGGCGCGGGTGGTCCTGGGTGACGTGCAGGGAAAGGGTTTGCCCGCTGTGTCGACTGCGGGTGCGGTGACCGGCGCATTCCGGGAGGCGGGTTATCACGAGCGTGACCTGAACGTCGTGGCATGGCGAATGGAGAACGGCCTCGTCCGGCACAACACCCTGCGAGAGGCCTGCGGTGACGACATGGAGCGTTTCGCGACCGCGGTCGTGGTGGCTTTTCCCGACAACGACGACGATGCCGTTGAGGTGGTCAATTTCGGGCACGAGGGACCGCTGGTGATCGGGCCGCAGGGCGTGAGGCGCCTGCCCGAGCAGGCCGGCGCGCCGGTCGGAATGGCGGATCTGGTCGGCATGACGCCGGCGGTGCGACGGGTGCCTCTGGCCCGGAACGAGACGGTGCTGCTGGTGACGGACGGGGTGACGGAGGCACGGAGCCCCGCGGGGGAGTACTTCCCGTTGCGGCGCTGGCTGGAGCAACTGGCCGCGGACGAGCCGGCCGGTGTCGCTCCGGCCCGTCTGCTGACCCTGGTCCTGGAGGCGGTCCTCGACCACACCCACGGTCGCCTCACCGACGACGTCGCCCTCCTCGCGGTCCGCCGCCCCGCCGACCCCGCCCCCAGGCGTGACCCGGCCGGCCAGGGTCGGTCCCTTACCTTCTAATCTTGCGCCATGGACAAGAAACTCGCGCACGAAGAAAGCGTATTCATCAATTTTCGCGACTACATGCGAAATCCGAAGGAGCATGGTTTTCGCTGGGTCGATATCAAGCAGCTGCGTATCTCCGGTGATCCGGCGGACGACAGGAGTCTGCTCGCCGCACTGATCGAGCACGAGCAGTTCCGGGACGACTATGCAGGTGGCGGAGTCCTGCCGGACGGCCCCCGGCACGGTCCCTATTGGCTGCGGCTGATCACTCCCGACCTTTACGAGTCCGTCGGCCGGCAAAAAGCGGTGCAAATCCTCCGGGAGTGGGTGGATCCTCTCCGGAACGTGCCCACCGAGCTGGAGGCGGATCTGCAGCGGGAGGTGTTCGCCCGCCTGGCCGCAGCCGACGTCATTCACTACCTCACCGAGCTCGGTGATGAAGCGATTCATGACTGGGGACGCGTGCACGAATACTTTCACGAGTTCGTGCTCGTCGACCGCTCGGCCGGGCGCCTCACCCTCATCGTCGCCGCCGACGACTGAGCGAAGCACCGTGGCTGCGCCACAACCGAACAACCACAAGAGCGACCCTTCCCTGGGCCCTACGCGTCAGGACGTCCGTCCGGGTGCGGTGGGCCGGGTGGCGTGTTGGGTGTGGCTGAGGGTGTGGCGGGGGGTGGTGCGTGTGAGAGTGGGGTGGGTGTGGAGGTGGCGCGATGTCGGATGGATTCGAGGGTGCGGGGGCGTCTGGCCTGGATGAGCAGTTGCTGGAGGCGATGCTCGCGGATGTGCATGCGATCGTCCCGTATCAATTGCCGGGGACGGTGGATCGCTGTGCCCGAGTGATGGGACTGTCGGGTGCGGCCGTCTATCTGGTGGATCTGCAGCAGCGGGTGCTGCTTCCGTTGGATGAGCAGGATGCTCCCTATCCGGTGGATCACAGCGTCGCGGGTTGGGCGTACCGGACGTTGTCGGTGCGGGTGGAGGAGCAGCTGGACGAACTGGTGGTGTGGCTGCCTCTGGTGGATGGCGCGGAGCGGTTGGGCGTGCTGGGTGTGCGGGCGGAGGTGATGGATGCGACGCGGCTGCGTCGGGCCCGTCTGCTGGCGCATACGTTGTCGATGGTGGTGACGTCGAAGCGCACGTACAGCGACTGGTTCGTGGCCCGGATCCGGACACGGTCGATGCATGCGCATACGGAGATGTTGCGGGCCCTGCTGCCGCCGCGGAGCATCGGGACGACGTCGCTGACGTCGACGGGGGTGCTGGAGCCGGCCTACGATCTGGGCGGGGACGCATTCGATCATTCATTGACACGGAACGTCCTGCATGCGGCGATCTTCGATTCGATGGGTCATAACCTCGCCTCGGGTCTGACGACGGCGGTGGCGATCGCGTGTTGCCGTAACGCTCGGCGTTCCGGTGCGGATCTGCCGGACATGATCGCGTCGGTCGACGGGGCGCTCGCGCAATGGCTGCCTGATCAGTTCTGTACGGGAGTCGTGTGCCAGCTGGATGCGGAGACGGGCGTGCTGCGCTGGATCAACTGCGGTCACCCCGCGCCGTTGCTGATCCGCGGTCAGCGTGTCCTGGACCAGGCGCTGGATCGTCCTTCGCAGCCGCCGATGGGGTTGCACGGCCTGCTCGGCGAGGCGGACGCGGCCCGGACGGTGCATGAGGCGGCTCTGCAGCCCGGTGACCGGGTGCTGCTCTACACGGATGGTGTGACGGAGGCGCGGCGGGGCGGTGACGAGTTCGGCCTGGCCCGCTTCACGGATTTCATCATCCGTTCGGCCGCCGCGGGGCAGCGACCGGCGGAGATCCTGCGGCTGCTGATCCATGACATCCTCGACCACCACGGTGACCGGTTGAACGACGACGCCACGATCCTCCTGATCGAATGGCAGCCCCAGGACCACCTCTCCGACTGACCGGGCCCCCGCCACACCCCCTCGGCCGCTGCCCTCCGGCCTGCTATGTCAGGTGTCGGCCGAGGAACTGGTTGGCAACGTCTCCGGCGAACGGCGGGACGCCTGTGTGTCCGCCCATGTTGGCGTGCAATGTCTTCTCCCGAGAGCCGAAGGCGTCGAACAGGTGGAGGGCCGTCTGCCGGTCGTTGCCTTCGTCGTCCCACTGCAGCAGGACGTGCAGGGGAATCGTGACCTGCTTGGCCTCGTCGATGACGGCGCGGGGCACGAAACTACCGGCGAACAGGACGGCGGCCGAGATACGCGGCTCGACCACGGCCAGCCGGACGCCGATGGAGATCACTCCGCCCGAGTACCCGACCGGACCGCCGAGCTCGGGCAGGGACAGGAGGGCGTCCAGCGCGGTCTGCCATTCCGGGACCGCCTCGTCGACCAGGGGGAGGACGAGGGCGTCGACGATGTCGTCGTCGACCGGTTGGCCCGCTGCCATGACACGGCGCAGGTCGGCGCGGGCGGCTTCGGCGGCGGGGCGGCGAGGCCGGTCGCCGCTGCCGGGGAGTTCGATGGTGGCCGCCGCGAAGCCTTCCGCCGCCAAAGCCCGGGCCCGTGCCGCCAGTCGGGGGTACATGGTGTCCAGCCCCAGGGGAGGGTGGCCGAGCAGGACCAGCGGCAACGGCAAGGGCACCGGCGCCGACGCGGAAGCGGGGGTCCACAGAATTCCAGGGATACCGGCGAGGGTGAAGCGACGTTCGAGGACCTCGCCGTCGACGTGCTGCTGGGATGTGAAACGCATGGTCGTGCCTTTCGGGAGTGCACCACAACGGCGCTCCCGGACGACCTGCCTATCGCCCGACCGTGACCCCGAAGGGGAGCACCCATGTCGACATCGTGTTCACGGGTACCACCCCCTTCGCTCTCTCGCACGGCCTCCGGCGAACATAGCAGTGGTCGTCCGCCTGCGCCCACAGGTTCTCGCGAAGCCACCGCGTCATGGCCGCAGGGCCGCCTGCCGCTGCTCACCCGTTCGGCTCTGCTGGTGGTGTCCGTGCTGCCGGCCCCTTGCGGGCCGGGGATTGCCTGCGGTGGGCAGGGGGCGAGGGTGTGGTGAGGAGCATCCGGTGGCCTCCGCCGCTCTGGTTGCTTCGGCTTGGTCGGCGTGAGACTGGTGGTAGCGCAGGACACAACGCCCGGGCGACTTCGTGGAGGCGCAGCGATGGTGCAGCACGGCGAGAACGGTGGCGGTGACGCGGCGAGTGCCGCGCGGGAGCCGGAACCCTATGACCTCTACGAGGATGTGCCGGCCGGATTCGACGGTGACCGCGAGGCCGGGCTTTCCGACGGTGGGGTGGCCGGGGGTGGCGCTGCCGCGATGCGGGCCCCGTCGCCGGAGGGGAGTCCGGACGTCTATCTGGATGTGCCGGAGCTGAGGGTCGACGAGATCGATCTGGATGTGGAGGACCTGCGGGCCCGCGTCTCCCTGCAGGCAGAGGTGCTCGACCTTCTCAAGCTGAACGTGGGTGCCGACGTCGCTCTGGGCCAGGTGCATCTCGGTATCTCCGGTGTGGAGGCGCAGGCCCAGCTGAAGGTCCGGCTGGACAATGTCGCGCTGATCATCGACCGGGTGCTGACCACGCTCGACCGCAATCCGCAGATCATGGCGGACCTGGTGCGGGGGGTGGGGTCGGCCGTGCAGGATCTCGGCCGTGGAGCCGGCTCGGCGGTGGTGGGCGTCGGTGAGGCGGCCGGATCCGCCGTCGAGGCGGTGGGGGACGGTGCGGGCGAGGCCGTCGGCGAGGTCGGCCGTGGCGTAGGCGGTCTGGCAGGAGACGTCGGTACGGGGGCCGGGGAAGCTCTCGAGGAGGCGGGCGACGCAGTCGCGGGCGCCGGTGACGAGGCTCTCGGCACCGCGGGTTCTGCCGCACGTCCGCGGCCCGGAGCACGCCGCACGCCGTCCGCCGACGGGCCGACGGCACGGAAGCGGCCGACGCGGACCGGCTCCGGTACGGAGGACCGGCGTTCCTCGCGCCGGCGCCGTCCCCGCGAGGACGAGTCCGCGGCACCGCGCCCGGCCGGCCGGCGCGGGGCCGGGAAACACGGCGAGCCACCCTGAACACGCACCCCGCCACCACCGGCCCTTTCGGCCGGCGTTCTCCCCGATACTCCCGGCCCGGCTGCGGATGTCTCGTTCGACGCGGTCGTCAGCGGTGACCGTCTGCGCTTCGCCGACACGCCGCGGACCCGGGTCTCCTTCCCCGGCAGGGGAGCCCGCGAGTCGGAGTCCCGCACCAGGAGGACCAACCTCCCCCCGCGGGTGACCCCTGGACAGCGGTACCGCGATGTGACCGTGGCCTATCACCTGGCCAGCCGCCTCACCGGCGAACCGGCGGACAGCAAACGCCCACCGGACCAGAACGCGCGTCACCCCGCCCAGGACCCCTCCGCCCCGGACCGTTCCGGCCCGCCCGAAGAGCCGTGAGTCCACCCCGGCCGTCGTGCGGTCCCGTGGTCCTGTCCTTGCTGTGTTGGGGGTCTGAGGGCGGTAGGGGTGAACGTCCGGTTCCGTCCGGCGAGCCTGACGGGTGAGTGGTCGTCGGCGTGAACGATCGACTGCGACAGCGGCCCCGGGGCGGCGCCTTGTGCACCCCTGTCTCCGCTCCGTCGCCTCTCCCCGCCTGCTGGATGCACCGGAACCGAAAGGCCCGCTTGTGACGACCTCCGAAGACCGTTCCCGTCGCCGTGTGCTCGGCGGACTGTTGGCGGTGGGTGGCGCTGCCCTCACGCTCGGCACCGCACCCCCTGTCTCCGCCCACTCCGGCGTCGGCGCCGGGCCCGTCTCCGCATCGGCCGCCGCCGTCGTGGACGACGCCGCTGCGCGGCCCACCGGCACGACCGTTGTCCTCGTCCACGGCGTCTTCGCCGACGCTTCCGGCTGGAACGAAGTCACCGCCCGGCTGCTGAAGGACGGCCACCAGGTGATCGCGCCGGCGAATCCGCTGCGTGACCTCGCCGGCGACTCGGCGTACCTGTCCGCCCTCCTTGCCTCGCTGTCCGGGCCGGTGATCCTGGTCGGCCATTCCTACGGCGGCGAAGTGATCACCAATGCCGCCAGGGGCCACGACCACGTCAAGGCCCTCGTCTACGTCGCCGCGTTCGCGCCGGACCAGGGCGAGAGCGCGCTGCAGCTGGCCGGCAGGTTCCCCGGCAGCGAACTCGAGGGCGCGCTCGTGACCCGCCCGCTGCCCGGCGGCACGGACGCCGACGGGTACATCGACCCGGCGAAGTTCCACGACGTCTTCGCCGGTGAGCTGCCGCGCGCCATGACCCGGGTGATGGCGGTCTCCCAGCGTCCGGGTGCCCTGGGCGGTCTGGCGGGCCCCAGCGGGCCGCCGGCCTGGAAGACCCTGCCGTCCTGGTATGTGGTCGCGGGCGCCGACCGCGTCATCCCGCCGGCCCTGCAGCGCTTCATGGCCGAACGCGCCGGGAGCAGGACCGTCGAGGTCAAGAACTCCTCACACGTCGTCATGATGTCCCACCCGGACGTGGTGACCCGCCACATCACAGCCGCCTACCGCGCCACCCGCTGACGGGAGGGGGAGCGGGGGAGGAGGCGGCTGGCGCAGCCGCGGGATCAACGTCGGGACGACCGCACCACCCACCACCCACCCGCCGCCCTTCCGTCACCTTCTGTACGCCTCCACCCGTCCGCCCGCGCCCGGCTGGCGACCGTTGGCGGGGCACCGCACCAAACATGTTGCCAGCCACTTATTTCGGCGCTACATTTATGTGGTCGGCCACATAAGTGCGTCGGCGGAACCTCTCCCCGGGAGCGCGTCATGACAACCCCGCCCACCACCCCCACTCCCAGGCCTACGCCTACCTCCACACCGGCCCCCGAACCCGCCTCCATGCCTTTGGCCCCGCCCCCGGCCAAGCGCTCCGCCCGGCCGCCTTACGACCCGGAACTGGGTGTGTTGCTGGCCAACAGTCCGCTGCCCCCCACGATCACCGCGGAGATGATCGAACCGCTGCGGGCCGCGCCCTTCACCGCCCCGATCGAGGACGTCCTGCGCACCCGCGCCCTGGACCACCGCACCGTCACGGTCTCTGGCGCCGACGGTGATCTGACCGCCTCCGTCTTCACCCCGCGCACCAGGACCACCGGAACCCGCGGGCCGGGTATCTACTTCCTGCACGGCGGCGGAATGATCATCGGCGACCGTTTCACCGGCATCGAGTACATCCTGGACCGGGCCCTGGAACACGACGCCGTCGTCGTCTCCCTCGACTACCGCCTCGCTCCCGAGCACCCCGCGCCGACCCCGGTCGAGGACGCCTACACCGGCTTCCTCTGGACCGCCGCCCACGCCGCCGACCTCGGCATCGACCCCGGCCGCATCCTGCTCGCCGGGACTTCGGCCGGCGGCGGGCTGGCCGCGGGAGTCGCCCTGCTCGCCCGTGACCGCAACGGGCCGCAAGCGCTGGCGCAACTGCTGATGAGCCCGATGCTCGACGACCGCGACCGCACCGTCTCCACCCTCCAGTACTCCGGCACCGGCTCATGGAGCAGGGAGAGCAACACCACCGGCTGGACAGCCCTCCTCGGTGACCTCCGCGGCACCGACGCCGTCTCCCCCTACAGCGCCCCGGCCCGCGCCACCGACCTCTCCGCCCTCCCCGCGGCCTTCATCGACGTCGGCTCCGCCGAGGTCTTCCGCGACGAGGACGTCGCCTACGCCTCGCGCCTGTGGGCCGCGGGCGTCCAGGCCGAACTCCACGTCTGGGCCGGCGGCTTCCACATCTTCGACGGCGCCGCCCCCACCGCCGCCCTGTCCACCGCCGCCCGCACCACCCGCACCGCCTGGCTCCACCGCACCCTCACCCCCTGACCCCGCAAACCCCCGCCCCCAGAGCGCCCGCACGGAACGCCCCCGGCGCCAAACTTCCCTCACTCCTCACTCTTTCACCCCTCAGCCCCCCACCCACTCACCCCCTCATCCCCCACCCCAACCCACCCCCTCACCAAGGGAGGCAACCAGCCATGACCATCCCCTATCTGGCCCAGGCCGAGGACCAGCAGAAACTGGAATGGATCGACGCAAGCACCTTCTCCGTCCTCCTCGACAAGGAAGCCACCGCCGGACAACTCACCGTCGGCCGCTTCGACGTCGCCCGGGGCGAGGCCCCGCCCTTCCACCTGCACACCCGCGAGGACGAGGTCTTCCTGCTCCTCAAGGGAACCGCCCTGGTATGGGCGGGGGAGGAGGAACACGAACTGCGCGAAGGAGGCATCGTCTACCTCCCACGCAACATCCCCCACTCCTACCGCATCACCTCCGCCCGCGCCGATCTCCTCCTGATCGCCACACCAGGCGGTATCGAGGGCATGTTCCGCCACGCCGGCCGCGACCTGACCACACCACGCCCCGACGGCTTCGCCATACCCGAAACCCTCCTGGCGGAGGCCGCGGACCTGTACGGCGGCGTCGTCCTCGGCCCTCCACGCTGACCCCGGCACCCCGGCACCCCGGCACCCCGGCGCTCCGCCCCGCCGCCCGGGTCCCCCCACCCCAATACTTGGCCAGCCACGCAACCGCTGCTAGGTTTCCCTCACCGCCTCCCGACAACGCCCCCGCCGACCGACCGAGGAACGAACTCCGCCATGCCCGCCGCCCCCCACATCCCCGCCACTGCCGGCCAGGGCACGCTCAGCTACGCGATCTTCCAACTCGCCCGCGCCCACCGCGCCCACGCCTCCGCCATGCTCCGCACGATGGACCTCCACCCCGGTCAAGAGCTCCTCCTCATGCAGCTCCTCGACCGCGACGGCCAGACCCAGAGCGAACTCCTCGAAAGCGTCGGCCTCGACCACTCCACCGTCTCCAAGTCCCTGCGCCGCATGCAGGACGCCGGTCTCCTCACCCGTGAACCGGCCGAACACGACCGCCGCGTCATGGTCGTCCACCTCACCGACAAGGGACGCGCCATGCGCCGGCCGATCGAGGCCATGTGGAAGGCCCTGGAGGAAGCCTCCGTCCGTAACCTCTCACCCCAGCAGGCCGAAGAGTTCACCCGCACCGCGCGCACCATCACCGACGCCATCAACACCCACCCACCCCAGCACTGACAAACCCCCGGCCCCAGGAGGGCGGCGTGGCCCCGGACACCCGGAGACGTGGCACGCCAGGGCGAGGACCTCGGTGGATGCGGTCGCTCCGCACCGGGTTGGGACAGACTGACGATCACCAACCCGGCGAACCTTCCCGGTCGGAGCACCAGCGCCGTGCCCCGTCGCCGCGGGCCGTGCCGCTCCGGCCACCGGCCGCCTCTCTGCGTACGGCGGGGCCTTACGGCATGAGGTGAGTTGCGGAGCGGACCCGATCCCACATGCCGGGGATCTGCTCGCTCGGGCGCTGCTGTTCGCCGTGCAGGGCGTTCAGCACCACGAGGCATCCGGTCAGGGCCGGTACCGCCCACTGCGCCAGGTGCAACTGCCGCCGCGCCTTTTCCAGGTCGATCGGGTGCTTGGTCGCCTTCTCGGCCGCATCAGGGTCGGTGGAGGAGGCGAGCTCGACCTTCTTGCCCAGGACGCGAGCGTAGGCGGTGGCTGCCAGAGCCGCGGCGGTGACGACGGTCTTGGCCGTGGTGGAGGCGGCCACACCCTGCTGGGTGGCGACCCGGTGGGCGTTCACGGCAAGCAGGCCGCCGCCACCGAACAGGTGCGCGCCGATCGCCGCGGCGTTGATCGGGGCCCACTTCGCCCACCCGGACGACGCGATCCGGTCCCGGGACGCCTCCGTGCCGCCTTCATCCTCGGCAGCACCGTTGAGGCCGACCGCCCCCATCAGTGAGCCACCGAACCAGGCCGCCAGGCCAAGATCGTGCAGGCTGCGGACGGCGGTGTTGCGTTCAGACATAGCGGAGCTCCTTCAGTGCGGAAGAGGGGCTTGGCCGACGTGGACAGCACCCTTCACCCTTCCTGTCCTCCGCCCGCCCCGCCATCACCGCGGTCCGGACGGGTGTAATCCGCGACGACGGTCAGGCAGTGCCGCTACACACGGCCGCTGACGCGGACGCGGACGCGCGGGGCGGTGACGGGAAGGAGGCCAGGCGGTGGCGCGATATCGAGCTCCCTCACCTGCGACCGAGGGCACGCCTGGACCCGGCAGCGACGGCAACGGGCGACGCGAGGGTCGGACGGCGGGGTGGCGGGCGGTGGGACGGGGCGTCGCTCACGGGGCGCAGTGGGGCAGCAGCCGGGCGAGCTGGTCGAGGTCGTCGGGGGTGACGCGGATTCCGGGCAGCCAGACCTGGTCGCGGTGGTGCGTGACCTGGATCCAGATGCTGCTGTGCTTCCCGTTCTCGTCGGTGACGCTGATGCCGTCGGCGACCGTGCAGTGCGCCTGCAGCAGGTCGTGGTGCCAGACGCGGCCCGCGGCGTTGGACCGGACGTAGGGACGGTAGGGATCGTAGGCCAGGGCGAGCGCACAGTCGTGCGTGCGCGGCTTCCGGCACGCCTTCTCCGCGTTGTGGACGACGACACCGACGTCGCCCTCCCCGCCCGCCCGGCCCTCGGCCGACCGGGCACCGGCCCCGGCGGGCGGGAGGAGCAGGGCCGCCGCCACCCAGGTCAGAACGCCTCCCGTGACAGCGGCCGCCGTGGCCACCGCGACGACCCCGGCGCGGGACAGCCCTCCGGTCGGCCGGCGCCACCAGGCCTGGGAGCGGGCCTGCGGCGCGGCGGCGGCGATTGCACGGTCCTCGCTCTCCTCCCCCTGGCGGGTGCGGTCGGCGGCCTCCCACAGGGCTCGGTATTCGGTCGGGTCGGCGCCCATCGCCCGGCAGAGATCCCGCACCACGGGCCAGGTCGGCACGCTTTCGCCCCGGAAGTAGCGGGAGAGGGACGAGTCGCTGATGCGGACCCGCGTCTCCAGCCCGCGCAGCGTGCACCCCGACTTCTGCTGAAGACCCCGCAGCGCGTTCGCCAGCCTCCGTACCGCCTCGTCGCGCTCCGGCCGCGAACCGGTCATCAAAGGGCCTCTCTGCCGAGCGGAGCAGCGGGATGACGCGTCCCGAACGGCCGTCCCGTCTCCCGGGACGAAGACGTCCCAGCAGGTCAGAACCCTATTTGTCCCGACATCCATGAATCAAGCGGGATCCGGTGGTGAAAGCGCTCCAGCCTGCGCAAACTCGGCGTACCGGCCTGGCGGATCACCCCCGAGGGTGAGCGCCCGGCCGTCCGAACCCCTCACCGAAAGGGATGCACCATGCGTGTACGCACGACTCTCACGGCCTTCGCGACGATCACCGCGGTCGCGCTCGGCGCCGCCTCGGCGGCGCCCGCTCTCGCCGCGCCCGGCGATGTCGCCGTCGTCCGGGCGGGCGACGGCCTCGACGTCCACCGCGGCAAGTACGTCACGCTGGGCGGCTGCCAGACGGCCGGCCAGCAGGGCATCGAGCGCGGACACTGGGACCGCTACCAGTGTGCCGAGGGCACCTTCTTCTGGAACCTGTGGACCAACCGCTGACCGGGCTCACGCCACCGGTGGCTCCCCTCGGCCGAGGGGAGCCACCGGCGGTAGCCCGCACCGTCGTCGTCCGCGGTCGTGTCAGGAGGCGGCCCTGGCGGCGCAGGTGAGGGTCACCGGCGGCGTGCCGGACGCGCCGGTGGTGGCGGCTATCAGGCCGAACGTGACGCTGGCCCCGGGGGCGAGCGTGCCGTTCCACGCCATGTCGGTGACCCTGACGGTGCCGTCCGCGGCGGTGGTGAGACTGCCGTTCCACACCTGGGTGATCCGTGCGCCGCCGGACAGTACACCGGTCACCGCCCAGCCCGCGACGGGCGCCGACGAGGCGTTGGTGACGGTCACCTCGCCTTGTTGCCCGCCCTGCCAGCTGGAGACGACGCGATAGGTGGCGCTGCACGAGGGCCCGGGGCCACCGGGCTCCTCCGGCTCCCCGGGTTCCTCCGGCACCCCCGCGTCGAGCAGGGCGGCCAGTGCCGGGTACCAGCGGGCGGCGATCTTCGCGTCCCCCGCGGCGTTGGGGTGCACGCCGTCGTAGGTGTCGGTGGCGGTGCTGAAGCCGGTCCACTGGTCGACGACGGTCACCGGGGAGCGGCTCGTGGTGGTCGCCTGCGCCCAGGCGGGGATCCGCGCGTTGAGCTCGACGGCGCGCCGCGCGCACTCCGCGCAGGTGCTGGGGTTCATCGGGATGATCTGCGCGACCAGGACCCTCATGTCCGGGTTGGAGGCGCGCATCTGCTCCACCAGCTTTGTGTACGCGGCCAGGATGCGGTCCGGCGCGATGTTGCTCCAGACGTCGTTGGTGCCGAAGTGCATCACGACGATGTCGGGGCGGGTCGCCGCGAGCCGCGCCGGCAGCAGGTTCTGGGCGGCGGTGTTGGTCACCAGTTCCCCGCCGTGACCCTCGTTGTCACCGTCGTACGTCTGGCCGCACCCCTGCGGGCCGAGGGTGCCGACGAAGTCGACGTCGGTGTACCCGGCGTCCTGCAGCCGGTTCCACAGCACCGCTCGCCAGCAACCCGGCGAACCGGTGATCGAGTCGCCCAGCGGCATGACGCGCACCGGGTCCGCCTCCTTGGCCGCCGGCGCGGCCGCGGCGTGGGGGGCGAGGCCGCCGAGAGTCATCAGAATGACGGCGAACAGGCATACGAGGGGAAGACGTAATCGGTTGCCGAGCATCTCGGTCCCTTCTGTCCGTGGAGCGGGGGCGAAAGCAGATGGGAGCGCTCCCATCTGGTTCCATCCAGCCACTCCCCGCACGGCACGTCAAGGCCGTCCGGCGGTCCGGTCGCGGGCCGGCCCGGCCGTCGGAGTCCACCAGCCAGGAGGGCATGCGCCGCTGCGACCAGCAGCGGCCGAGTGCCCTGGTGCGCGGTGGGGGCCCGGCGAGGAGCCCACGCCGTCGCCGTGCCGGGGCCAGGCTGGCTCTCGACGTCCTGCCGCCCCCTGCCGCGCCGCACATCGTTACCGCCCCGCCCCAGCCTGCGCCGTGGGGCCTCAAGGCAGCCCGTCCTGGCGACCCTGGTGCTCGGTCCATTGGACGCCCGCGGCCCCTGTCGTCAAACGATCGTTTGACGACAGGGTGGAACGGCCGGGGTAGCCGCAGCGAGGTCATCGCGGTGTGGTGCGGGCGCGGAGGTGTGCGCGTTCTCCTTGGTGGCCGAGGAGGCTGAGGATTTCGACGGGGTGTTCGTCGGCGTTGCCGAACCAGTGGGGGGTGCGGGTGTCGAATGCGGCGGCTTCGCCGGGGCCCATGATCAGGTCGCTGTCGCCCAGGACCAGGCGCAGGCGGCCGTCGAGGACGTAGATCCATTCGTAGCCCTCGTGGCTGGTCTGCTCGGGCTCGGGCGAGCGCATCTTCGGCGAGATGATCAATTTGTAGGCCTGCAGACTTCCCGCCCGCCGGGTGAGCGGGACCATGGTCATGCCGAGGCGAGTGATGGGCTGCAGGTGCAGGCGGGGGTCGCCCGTCCGGGGTGCGCCGATGAGCTGGCCGATGTCCACGCGTAGCTCCCGGGCCAGAGGCAGGAGCAGTTCGAGGGTGGGGCGGCGCTGGCCCCACTCCAGTCGCGAGAGCGTGCTGCCCCTCCTTCGCCCCCTCCACGGCCTCTTCGCCTGCCCGGCCTGAATCCGCAGGTCAGCTCCGCGACTGCAGTCAGGGCACCAGCTGTGGGTGCTCACCGAGCGAGGACACAAGGAAGCCAATCAGCTGCTCCCGAAGAACGCGCGGATGTCTGTGCTGCGCAAGCTGGAGGTCGGCGACGACGGCGAGCCGGTGGCCGGCGACGGCTTCGACGAACACACGGCCGCCGTCACGATGACCGCCGCGGTCCTCACCGGAGCTGGCTCCGGTACTCCGCTGTCCTGGCGGACCGAGATCGCCCACCGCCTCCCGTACGGCTACACCCAGTACGCCGACCTGACGATGCGCGCCACCGAAGCCGGGGTGCCCGCGATGCTCCTCGAGGTCGACCGCGTCACCGAACCCGTCGACGACCTCGTGACCGAACTGCGCCGCTACAACGCCTGGTTCGAGCTTCCGGCGCGCGCTCGCCCGCCGCCAGCAAGCACTCCCGATGCCCTCCACCGCGTACCGCTCGGTGCGCGGCGGTGATGTCCTCCACCGTGATCAGCGACAGCTGCGCCTCCCACGCCATGCGCCGCCCGCCGTCCGCGGACGACGCCAGCACGTCCGCCCGCCTCGATGCGTCGGAGCGCTGGAGGGTCTCGCGGCGGTACTGCGCGGTGGACTTGGAGACTTCGCCCAGGGCGTGGCGAGCTGTCCATAGCTGCCGCCGCTGACGGCGTGGGCGTGGATCGCGGCGTTCCGGATGCCTCGACAGCGGCGCGCGGGGCCGGACGATGTAGTGCCGGACCCACTCCCGGTCGTGCCAGAGGCCGTGGAGGGTGTCCTGTCCCGTCCTGCGGCTGGGGCGTGCACTTCAGACGGACAGACGGACAGACGGGCTGACCGCGCTCCACTGGGGTGACCTCGCACCGCGCACGCTGGTTGCCTGTTTTCCCTTAAGCGCCACCTAATTTGCGTTCCTTGACGGAGAATGCTCGTTGATGACGCCATGCGTCGTCTCCGCCGGTCGGTCGAGGGGGCTGCCGGTGCGACATCACAGGACGTATAGGGGGGTTCTGCCGTGCGCAGAAACAGACGCACGCTCAGTGCCGTGTTCGCTGCGGCGCTCGGTTCCGTGCTGTTGGCGGTACCAGGGGCCACGCAGGCGTACGCGGCGACCGGTGTGTCGTTGCCGCTGTACCAGCTCGCCGACATGAAGGTCGACGGGAGCCATCAGAAGATCTTCCTCAGCATGCCGGCCGGAGCGGACGGTCGAGTCGTGGTGACGGACTACGACGGGAACAGCACGTGGCTGGGCGGCCTGCCGGGAGCCGGCGGGTTGGCGCTCTCGCCTGACGACCAGACCCTGTACGTGGCAGCGCGGGACATCGACACGATCGTGGCGTACGACACCGCGACGCTGGCGGAGACCGCGCGGTACCACGTGGGTGATGGCGTAGCCCCGTGGGGGGTGGCGGTCGCGGGCGGGAAGCTGTGGTTCGGTTACGGCGTCAGCGGAGACCTCGGCTCGATCGACGTGCACGCAGCTGAGCCGGTCGTCGATCTTGCGCTGGACGGTTCGCTGGACTCCGGGGCGGAACTCGTCACCTCCCCCGCAGACCCGAACGCGTTGGTGGTAGGCACCGGCGACCCCAACCGCAACACTCTCACCGTGTACGACGTGAGCAGCGGTTCGCCCGTCATGGCCAAGCGGCGGGTGCTGTCCGGGACCGAGATGAATGGTCTGCGGGACATCGACGTGACACCGGACGGCCGTACAATCCTGACCGCCGCCCTCATCTCGCCGGGCTACCGGGCCTTCCGCCTCGACGACCTCTCGGACGTGGCGACGCATACGGCCCCCGCCTCCCCACTGGCCGTCGCCGCCGGACCCGACGGCACGGTGGCGGGGGGCGCTCAGAACACCAGCGCCGACGTACCGGACGTGTCCCTCTACGCTCCGGCAGCCTCGGCTCCGCTGACCGCGGTCGAGTTGGGCGCTGCCGCGCAGAGCCCGGTGGTCCGGGGCCTGGCCTGGGCGCCGGACGGGAGTCGACTTTTCGCCGTGACGGGGCAGAGCGGGGTCATGGGACTCCAGTTCCACTCTCTCCAGGTCGACACCACAGTGCCGACCACACTGACCCTCGACGCGCCGGCAACCAGCAGGAAGGGCCGGACCCTGGCCCTCACCGGCACGCTGACCCCCGGGACAGCTCCTGGCACCACGGTCACGGTCACACGCCACGACGCCGCCAACCCTGAAGGCGTCTCCCTGGGCACCGTACCGGTGGCGGCCGACGGCACCTTCACGGCGACCGACGCCCCGGCCAGGCTCGGCGAAGTCCGCTACGTTGCGGCCTTCGACGGCGACTACTGGCACACCGCCTCCTCTGCTGAGGCGACTGTGCAGATCACGCGCAACTGAGCATCGAGGGTTCTCAGGCGGGCCCCGGAGGGTGACATCGGAGCCTGGCGCAACGGACAAGGCTCCCAGGCCGTCGAGAGAGGTGCCCTGCGCCTTGACTCGCGAGCCTGGGGCCCTGTTGGCCGCGAGCAGATGGAGCCCCTGCGGCACGCGATCGGCAATCCCCGGCGCGAGGTGGCCGACGCCCGCGCCCGCGAAGAAGCCAGGATCCGGGAAGAGGAGCGCCAGGCACGGGCGCGCCGGGCGGCTGAGGAGCGGGCCGCGAAGGAGGCAGCCGAGCGTGAGGCGCGGCGTCCCGTGTGCGCCGGCTGCGGGACGAAGCTACCGACGAACGGTGGGAGGCACAGGAGAGGAACTGGGACGGCCCGAAGGACTCCCACCCCCAGCTGTGTGACGACTGCAAGCAGCGCGCCGTCACCGCCGAGCGTCAAGCCGACAGTGAGCACCAGGGCCAGGAGCAGACCGGGTCCGGGCGGAAGGCCGGCAGCACCTGGCTTGTCCGCTTCCGCAGGTGACGCCCGCACTTGGGGATCGAGCGCAGGGCGGCGAGGCATGGTTCGCGGACCGAACCATGCCGGGGCAGGCTGGACCTACCACCAGCGCCCTGATCGTCGTGCACCAGCTCTCCAGCTCCGGGCGGCCGGAGGGCCGCCGTGCACGGAGCTTAGCCTGCTCGGCCTGGTCGACGGTGAGGCTCCAGCAGAGCTTGGTGGCAGTCCACTCGGCCACGTACCGGCACACCGCTCCGGTGGCGGGCGGGAGCCACTGGGAGGGGTCCTGGTCCGCCTTGGACCGGTTGGAGCGTGCGGTGACGGCGACGAGGCTGGCGTCCTGGCCGAGGTCGTTGGCGCAGGCCTCCCGGCGTGCCGCGGTCCAGGCGGAGGCGCCGGAGTCCCAGGCCTCGGCGAGCGGCACCATGTGGTCGATGTCGAGGCCGGACGCCTTGGGGACGACGGTCTGGTCGTAGTAGGACAGCCAGCTTCCCCCGGTCAGCGCGCACCGGGTGCCGACGGTGGGCGCGGTCACGGCTTCGGCGAGGAGGACCTCGTTCCTCGTGTTGCATCCGTCCGCGGGGTCGGCGCCGGAGTTCCAGTGCTTGAAGGCGGTGCGGGTGTAGCTGTCGCGGGACTCGGCGTCCAGCGTCAGGCTTGCGACGACTTCCTCGAGCGGGAGGACGACGGATTCCGCCGGGGCGTGGGCGGGGACCGCAGCTGTGACGGGGACGAGAGCGAGGCAGAGTGCGGTCACGCCGCGCGCGAGATGCTGTATCACGTCTGCTGGGATAGCGCATCCGGAGCAGCCGTCCGGGCGGGGTGCGTCTGGCGTCATCCCGCGAGAGTGACCGGCTTCACCCCGGAGTGGTGGCCACCGATTTCGCCCTTCGGCAACCCGGGAACAGGGCCTCACCGTGCTGTCCGGCACCTGCCGACGCGCAGGCCGGACCTGGTCACGTCGGCCGATTGTGCCGACATGGTCCGCGGTAGTAGCGCGAGACGCGGTGAGGTCTGCGCACTTTGGCAGGCCCATGTACGTGCCCGCTGGTGGCGACGCCCGCCGGGTGCCGGCCCGCGCGTGCGCGCACGGCGGCCTCAGCCCGGCGACGCGCGTCGCGATCTTCGCCCCAACCCCCTTATTCAGGGCCTGCGGCCGGGTGGCGTCCGGCTGAAAGTGCTGGGGGCAGGGTAGGCAAGGCCGCTTCCGCCCCCAGGTCGTGTGTCATACCGGCAGCAACTGCCACTGCCTGCCGCGGTGGTCGCCGTCCGCCCAGCGCTGCGTGATCACCATGGGCGCGTTGGTTTCGACGCCCAGCAGCAGGCCGCTGCTCCGGTTCGCGATCTCGTAGACCAAGGAGCCATCGGCGACGGTAGCCACCGGGATCAGCCGCCACTGCTGATGACGCGCCTCGTCGCCTTCGTAGGCGCGCTGCGCGACCACCGCGCCGGCCGCCACCCGGGTTTCGTCGACCTCCAGAACCTTCCCGCTGCGCACGTTCTCGATCGTGTAGACCATGTCGCCGCTGTCGCTCTTCCCGGATACGACCAGTCGCCATCGCTGCGACTGGCGGGGAGCGGCGAGCGACTGCTGGATGGTGGCCCCGTCCTTGAGCGACTCGCGCGTGACCCCGATGCGCAGCCGGCTGCGGATGCTCGCCCAGGAGACCACCGTGCCTGATGCGGGCAGTCCTGCCATGGCGGCCGCCGCGACCTTCCGCACGCGGTCGTTGACGTAGTCCGCGATGTAGAGGGCGCCCACGCAGTCGACCGCCAGCCCGAACGGGTAGTTCAGCTGGGCGGAGGTGGCGGGCCCGCCGTCACCGCTGAAGCCGTCGGTTCCCGTGCCGGCGACCGTGCTGATCGTGCCGTCCCCGGCGACCTTCCGGACTCGGTGGTTGTTGTGGTCGGAGATGTAGAGGGCCCCGGTGTGGTCGGCCACCACGCCCAGGGGAAAGTCCAGTCGGGCGGAGGTGGCGGGGCCGCCGTCACCGCTGAAGCCGTCGGTTCCCGTGCCGGCGACCGTGCTGATCGTGCCGTCCCCCGCGACCTTCCGGACTCGGTGGTTGTCGGCGTCGGTGATGTAGAGGTCGCCCGCGCCGTCGACCGCAACGCCGTACGGGCCGTTCAGCTGCGCCGCGGCGGCAGGGCTGCCGTCGCCGGAGAAGCCCGGGGTGCCGGTCCCGGCGACTGTGCGGATCCGTCCGTCCGGTGTGACCTGCCTGACCCGGTGGTTGTCGGTATCGGCGATGTAGAGGGTGCCGGTGCTGTCCACCGCGACCCCGTACGGGCAGTTCAACTCGGCGGAGGCGGCGGGGCCGTCGTCACCGCTGAACCCGGCAGTGCCCGTGCCGGCGACTGTACGGATCTGTCCGTCGGCCGTGACCTTGCGGATCCGGTGGTTCTCGGAATCGGCGATGTAGAGGTTCCCTGCACGGTCCACCGCCACCTCACGCGGGCAGTCCAGCTGTGCTGAGAGGGCCGGGCCGTGATCACCGTCGAACCCGGCAGTGCCGGTCCCTGCCACCGTGCGGATCCTGCCGTCCGTGGTGATCCGGCAGACTCGGTGGTTGTTGTGGTCGGAAACGTAGAGGGTGCCCGTGCTGTCCATCGCGAGGCCGTAGGGACGGTCAAGTCGGGCCGCGACGGCGGGACCGACGTCTCCGTGGGCCCCGGCATCTTCGGTGCCGGCGACCGTGGTGATCCGGGGGGCGAGGTCTTCGCCCTCTGCTGCTGTCTGTGCCGTGCTCATCATCATCCCCTCACCGGGTGCCGGTCGGACAGGACGAAGGCCCTGCCGACCGTGTTCGAAGACCGCTCGTGTCCGAGGACCGCGGAAGTGGCAGGCGGGAGGCGCGCCCGCGCGTGGACGTCGTGGCGATCACTCGTCGACCGTGTACTGCAAGGCCATCTGGGTGCCGTTGCGGGTGATGCCCACGGGCACCGCGATTCCGGCGCGCTTGCCGGCGAGGATGGCGCTGAGGGATGCCGCCGACGTGACGGGCAGACCGTCCACGGAGGTGATGATGTCCTTGTCCTGGAACCCCGCAGCGGCGGCATTCAGATCGGGGTCGACGAAACGGACCCGGGCGCCTCCCCCTCCGGGGACGCTGCTGACGTACCCGCCGAAGGCTCCGGGAGTGCCCTGGGTGATGTTGACGCTCCAGTCCACTGTCACCCCTTCGAAGGTGAGAGTGCCGGTGAACCGGCCACCCGCCATGGGGGCGTCATCCGTGGCGACCACGTCGACCTTCCAGGGGCGGCTCCAGATCCAGTTGTTGCCGCCCAGCGAGAAACTGGCGGACGAGCCGTCGGGCGCGATGGACACGGGGCAGCTCATGCCGCTGCACCAGGGGTCCACCCGCACGATGCGCGTGTACTGCGGAGCCTGGATCTGCACATGCCCCGGACTCGAGCGGACCCGCCCGTCCGGCGGGAACTCGACCGTCCTGCCCGGTCCCGGGGCATCGAGATCAGGGACAGACGTCGGAGGCGTCGGCGCGTGAAGCGTCGTGACCGTAGCAGGAGCGGCCGTGGCAGTGGCTGCGGGTGCCAGCCCTCCGAGCAACAAGCTCGCCAGCGCCAGTACCGTGCATGCTGCCGTGGACGTACGCATAAGCTCTTTCCTCTACTACGCAGTGTGGTTGATCGACTGCACCCAGGCTGGGTGCAAACGCAGATGGACTTCCTCGAGTACGCCGCGGGTCATGCAGTGCGACAGCGAAAAGCCGAGCAGGGGCGGTACGCCCGGGGTCGGGCAGCGGCTCCGGCGGTGGGCCACCGGCGAACCGCCCGGAGCGCTGTGCCCCGGTCCCGCCGCCCCGCGGGAGCCGGTTCTCGGACCGTGCGGCCAGCGAGACGCTCCGGCTCACCGAACCGAGTCGGAGCACCAGCCCGCCCGGGGTGGCCGGGCGCCGCGCCGGGGCCGCATCCGGACGCCCGCCACAGGACGGCAGCCAGGTAACCCGTCGCCGAGATGCCGTTGTCGCTGCCACCCGGCGGTTACCGGGTTCGGAAGCGGCGGTGGAGGTTGCGGGCCACGTACACGCCCGGCCCTCCGAAGCCGATGATGTCGACGCGTCCGTCGCCGGTGATGTCGGCGAGGAAGCGGGGGTGGTGACCGACCCGCCAGGCGCCGGCGTCGTCGTTGTATCCGAAGCCCCGGCAGACCAGTTGGGCCTGTTCGAACATGCCGTCGCCGCGGTTGTGCGCCACCCAGACTCCCTCGTCGCCGAAGCCGACGATGTCGGGGTTGCCGTCACCGGTCACATCGGCGAGGAAGCGCAGGTGCTTACGGGCCGTCCATCCCTGGGCGGTGCCGAAGTCGTTCAGGACGAGCTGAGAGCGCTCGAAGGTGCCGTCGTCGAGACCGCGGGCGACGACGACGCCGTGGGGGCCGAAGCCGATGATGTCCGTGGCCCCGTCGCCGGTGGTCTGCAGCAGGAACCGGGGGTGCTCCTCGGCCGAGGCCCATCCCTGGTCGATGCCGAACTCGTCGAGGACGTAGAAGGGCTCGGCGAAGACGCCGTCCTCGTCCTGGAGGGAGATCCAGACGCCGTCGTCGTGGCAGCCGACGATGTCGAGGCGGCCGCTGCCGGTGGTGTCGGCGAGGAAGCGGGGATGCTTGTCCACGCGCCACCCGCCGGCCTTGTCGTCGTGGCCGAAGGAACGGAGAGCGGGTTCGTCGGCCAGGAGCGCGAACTTGCCGTCCTCGTCCTGGAGGGAGATCCAGACGCCGTCGTCGTGGCAGCCGACGATGTCGAGGCGGCCGCTGCCGGTGGTGTCGGCGAGGAAGCGGGGA
>NZ_JBSFVZ010000021.1:144129-149092 GCF_053592575.1 Streptomyces sp. NPDC002640
GGGATGCTTGTCCACGCGCCACCCGCCGGCCTGGTCGCCATGGCCGAACGCCTGGAGGGCCGGCCCGTCGGCGGCGGCCTTGAACGTCCCGTCCTCCTCATGGGAGTACACCCGGACACCGGCGGCGGCCAGCACTACGATGCCGGGCTTTCCTTCGCCCTTGAAGTCGGCGAAGGTCCACAGGTCCCCGGGGTTCTCAGAGGGCGCGGGCGAGTGCAGGACGCGCTCTTCGTCCTCGAACGTGCCGTCACCCCTGGCAGCCGCTGTCACCACCCCCTGGGCCGGCTTGACCGCGACGATGTCCGCCGGTGCCGCTCCGGCGGTTTCGGCGAGGAAGCGCGCGCCGGGCCCGGCCCACGAGCCCGGCTGTGCGCCGGGGCGGGGCGCGGCCCCTTCGCTCTTCCAGCCGCCGGCCTCCTGGTCGCTCCCGAACCGGTCGAGGACCAGCAGCAGGTTGCTGAACGAGGGTGTCGCGCCGGGTACGGGCCGCAGTGCCGCCGAGGAGGACAGCCGCCAGGACTGCCGTCCGTTCCAGTGCGCCAGAGAGGCCCAACGCAGTGCCGGATCGCTGACACGCTCGGGCTCGGCCGGCACGAGACGCCACCGCTGGCTCTCCGTGTCCTCGTCGTAGGCCCGCACGACGACCGGGATGGCGTTCTCGACGGACGCGCCCGGATCGGCATCGATGTCTAGGTCGAGGACGGTGTCGTCGGCCGCGCTCTCGATCACGTAGAGGGCGGCTTCGCCGTCGGCGGGAACGAGGCGCCACTGCTGAGTGGCTCTGCCGGCGGCAGCGGCCTCTTGCCGGACGCCGCCGCCCGCGGCGGCTGGCTGCTCGAGCACCTTGCCGTCGCCCGTGTTGCGGATCACGTAGACCTGCTCGTCCTGCGCCGGTTGCACGGGGACGATTTGCCACTGCTGCGGGGCCGGGCCGTCCTCGGGGAACTCGCGGACGACGAGCGCCCCGTTCGTGCCGCGCACGGCTTGAGGCCCGAGGGTCTTCCCCGTCGCGGCGTTGATGATCTCCAGTTTCACTTCTTGCGTGGGCACGGGCATCGTGGTGCCTCTTCCAGGCGGTGCGGACGGTGACTCGGGACGGGCGGAGTGCGGCGGTGCGCGCCGCCGATCACGTGAAGACGTGGTGGTACGGGACGTTCCACTCGTTCGGCAGGCGCGGGTAGAACGTGTTGATGACCGTCCCGGTGAAGTCCCCACCCCAGTTGTAGGTGAGCCTGACCTCGCTGTCGGCGGTCACCGAGTGGTCCTTGAAGCCGAGGATGGTGTCGGGGTGGGTGATCGGCACGAAGGTGATGCCGCCCCACGGCGTGACCGTGACGACCCAGAGCTGGGTGTCCTCGGGCGCGCCGTTCTTCCCCCGCCACTTGTCGCCGACCTTGCCGGGCAGTCCGACCTGGACGGTGTCGGCAGTGCTCTTGGGGGCGTCCTGGTGGACGGTGATGCGCCTGCGCTGTGGCTTCGGCGCGCCGTCGTCGCCACGTCCGGCGTCGGTTCCGCCCGCGCCGGCGGGCTGGGCCACCGCCTGGCCGGCGGCGCTCTCGATGAAGTACAGAGGGCGCTGCCCGAAGAACCCGGCAGGAGTGATGTGCCAGAGGTGGCCGTTGGCCTCCTTGACGGTCTCGTCGAGGGCGGTGGCCAGCTGAACTCCCTTGTCATGGCTCGCCTCGCCCAACTCCGCGGGCCGCAGGTAACCGCCGTTGAAGGCATGGACGAGCATCACCGGACGGTTTTCGACCAGTGCCGCGACGATCGCGTTGTCGTGGCTGTTCACCGCCACCGGGCCGCCGACGACCAGATTGGACATCGCTGTGCGTTCTTGTGTGTACATCGCAAAACCTCACCTGTCCTGAACTGGAGAGAACAATGCTTGGATGCTAGGTGCAGCCATGTGTCACGTGGCATGCACGGCCGGCCTGACTGTTGTCGCCGATGAGACGCACGAAATCGGTTCCATGGCAGCACATGGAATTGCGCCCATGGCAACATCCGAGCTCACGCTACCCGCGGGCGCGCGAGGTGAAAATTGCTCGATCGAGTGACAGCGGGTGAAGAATGGTCACTTCATCGGCGTGTCGGAAGCGGTTTCCGAAAATCGATCACTCGATTGAGCGTGGTGCATGAATGTGGCTTCCCGGGTGGGAGTCGGCGCGGTAATTTCGCCTGGCGGAACGTGCGCAGGCTTCTGCCTGCATTTCACCCAGCGCGGTTCGGCCGGAATTAGTCGAGGACGGGTAGATGCCTTCCACCGCATACAGCCTGGTAGACGCCAAGCGTCAGCCGCTGACGAAGAAGAACCTGCGGGAACTCAATATCGAGCAGACCTGGCAGTCGCTCCTGAACCACCCCAACCTGGTCTACGTCGACCCTTCCGGTGTGAAGCACAAGCCCGTCGGGTTCTCCGTGAACAAGTCGAGCTTCGGCACCTTCTCCGGGACCGCGTTCGAGCGAGGCTGGCTCGCCTACATGAACCTCGGGGAGCCGCTGATCGAGGTACGCGGTGACATCGCCCAGCCCCCGCCCGACACGTTCTCCTCCCGCACCTACGTCAACCGCGGCAGCGACGAGATGACCTTCACAGACTCGGTCGACTTCACCATCTCCAACGGAGTCACCTGGTCACTGCACGGCGACGCCAAACTCACCTTCGGCGGCAGCGTCGGCGCCTCGCTGCAGCTGCAGCTGCAGAACCAGCTGCGCCTGGACCTGCAGTCGCAGCTCGCAGCGTCGTGCCAGAACGGGACGGCGAACAAGAACGCGAACACGGTCACCAACAAGAACAGCAAGGACAGCATCGGGGTCGACAACGCCAACACCACCGAGACGTCCGCGAGTAGCTCCGCGACGAACTCCTCGTCGAACACGATGACCAACTCGGTGGGGTTCACGACCTCGGGCAGCGCCACCGGCAACGCGTCCCTCAACGCCCAGCTGGCCCTGGGCATCGCTGCCACCGTCGGGGGGTCGCTCACCACCAGCTGGGTCTCGAAGTCGCAGATCTCCGGGAAGGTGCCGGCGAACTCCCGCGTGCAGACCATCGTCACCCAGCGGCGCAGCCGCAAGCAGTACACCTACGAGATCCCGGTGACCTTCTCCGGGCTGATCGCGGTGCAGTACGCCGTGCCGGTGGCGGTCCTTGCTCCTCCGCAGCCCGGCACCTATCCCGGCCTCGACCACCTGGTCGCCCGCGACATCAACGACCTCGACCTGGCGCCCGGCGGCTTCCACCTGCACGGGCTTGCCGAGGTCGTGTCCGCCCTGGACGTCCACCACACCCTGCTCGACGTCGAGACCCTGACCGTCAGCCAGCAGACCCTCTACAAGCAGCCCTGACCACGCGGCACCGCCGCGAACATACATGACCAGAGGTGACGATCATGGTGTTCGACAACATCTTCAACTCCGCCAGCAGGGGCGCGGGGCTCTTCTCCGTGACCACCGACAACACGAAGCCCCGGCCCGGCGAGGGCGTCGACTTCGAGGACTCCGACGACGGCACGTACGACGACACCAGCACCAGCCTGTTCAGCACCGCGATCCACGGCGCCTCCTCCCGCGCGAAGATCGTGCAGGAGACCTCGCCCGAGGCCCGCGCGGTCCTCGGCTTCCTCGGCTCCCTCATCCAGACCACCCAGGCGCCCCCTGGCGTGCAGGCCCAGTACGCCCAGGGCCCCGGCTCGGTCTCCCAGGCGGCCTCCGCCGGTATGCAGGACGCGAGCGCGACGGTGAAGGGGTACGGCGACCTGCAGAAGGACGAGGACCTGCAGAACAGGCCCAGCAAAAGCGACTTCACCAAGCCCCCCAAGACCCCGCAGGCCCCAAAGGTCCCGGAGGCACCCCAGGCGCCCAAGGCGACCGCGGAGAAGCCGTCCCGATCCGAGTAGAACCCGCCACCGCGGAAGGGGGAAGGACGAGAGCACCAGCCCCCTTCCGTGAGTCGGCCGTCAGGCAGGCGCGCCAGGACGGCCTCTCCCTGCCGCAGGTGAACGCCGTCCTGAGGATCCAGGACGCTACTGCCCGCTGCGCGACGGCGGTCTTGGATACGAAGCGGCCGACGGCCCGATCTGGTCGCAGATCGACCACCGGGACCGCTGGCTCGCCCGGGCGCCGCCGGCCACCAGGGACTGCCGGGGCCGCCGCCGCGAGCTCGCCGGATGCCTTTTGGCACGCCCATGCCGGCTGCCGGGCCGCTTGGGCTGCCGGGTCACCGGGATGCCGGCTGCCGCCGCGCCGCTTCCCGGGCCCGTCGGCGGCCGACCTCCGGTCCGCTGCCAGGTCCGCCTCCCCTGCCGGGCCAGTCGTCCCGGCGCACGGCGCGCCGCTGTGCTTGTGGTGTCCCCGCGTTCCCACGTTGTCCGGCCCGTGCTGCGCCCGGGCGACGCCCAAGGGCCAGGAGGCCACGCCTTGTTCAACCCGCGCCCTGGCGAAAGGTTGTCCCGTAACCGGCGCCTGGCATTTCGCGGCATACTGGGCGCTCGTTGAAGACCTTGTTCGGCCGTGGGGGCGTTCGTGCTTCAGCTGCGACGTGAGGCGGTCCGCTGGGTGGACGATGAGCCATGGCCCGATGGGTCGAGGTTCAGTTCACGGATGCGGCAGGGCGGCGTTGGTCGCTGTTCGACAAGGCCCCGATCTTCGGGGCGATGGGCGAGCTCGGCGCGGACACACCGTGGCCTGCACGGTCGCCGAGGGAGATGGCCTGGCGGTAGACGATGAGGCCGTTGCCGTCTCCACCTCCGTGCACGGCGTCACGACGCCGGACGGACTTGCGAATTTCACGGTGCGGCGGGACCAGTTCATCCGCTGGCCCGAGAACACCGTCTCCGCGCCGCTCCCTCCGATGAAGCCGGAGGACATCATCGCCGCCTTCACCTACCTGCGGGCGTTGCAGGCCGACGACATCGACACCGCCTGCGCGGTCACCGACGTCATAGGCCCGGAGCTGCACCGG
>NZ_JBSFVZ010000022.1:0-125229 GCF_053592575.1 Streptomyces sp. NPDC002640
GAACCCCGGGTGATCGAGGGAGTGATCCTCCCGCCCGGCACGGCCGTGCCGTCGGCCGGTGCCCGCCCCTCCCTTTCGTTCCGGATCCACGGGGGCTCAGGAGGAGGCCAGGACCGCCTCCGCGTCGAGGGTGACGGCCACCGCCTGGAGGACAGCGGCGATCTTGGTCGCCTCCTGCACCACCTCGCGGGAGACGCCCGCCTCCCGCAGCTTGTGCTCGTGCGCGTCCAGGCAGGCGCCGCAGGCGTTCACCGCGGAGACCGCGAACGCCCACAGCTCGAAGTCCGCCCGGTCCACGCCCGGGTCGCCGAGCACGTTCATCCGCAGCCCGGCGCGCAGCGACCCGTACTCGGGGTCGGAGAGCAGGTGGCGGGTGCGGTAGAAGACGTTGTTCATCGCCATGATGGCCGCCGCCGTCTTCGCCGCGCGGTACGCCTCCGGCTTCAGGTTCTCCCGGGCCTCAGGCTCCAGCTCCCGCAGGACCAGGGGGGAGCGGGTGGCGATGGCGCAGGCCAGCACCGTCCCCCACAGCGCCTGCGAGGGCAGCAGGGAGTTCCCGATCACCGTGCCCAGATTGAGCCGGAGGTCCTTCGCGTAGTCCGGTATGGCCGACTTCAGTTCCGCGAGCGCCATCGGTCACGCACCCGCCAGCAGGGTGGCCGCGTCCAGGGTGGCGTCGCCCTTGTTCCAGTTGCAGGGGCAGAGCTCGTCGGTCTGCAGCGCGTCGAGCACCCGCAGCACCTCCTGCGGGTTCCGGCCCACCGAGCCGGCCGTCACCATCGTGAACTGGATGTCGTTGTTGGGGTCGACGACGAAGACCGCCCGCTGGGCGTAGCCGTCCTCGTCCTCGATGCCGAGCGCCCGCATCAGCTCGTGCCGCGGGTCGGCCAGCAGCGGGAAGGGCAGCTCGCGCAGGTCCGGGTGGTCCTTGCGCCAGGCGTGGTGGACGAACTCCGAGTCGCCGGAGAAGCCGAGGACCACGGCGTCACGGTCGGTGAACTCGTCGTTCAGCCGGGCGAAGGCGGCGATCTCGGTGGGGCAGACGAAGGTGAAGTCCTTCGGGTAGGAGAAGACGACCTTCCACTGGCCCTCGTGGGTCTTGTGGTCGATCCGCTGGAACTCCCTGCCCTTCTCCAGCGAGACGCAGGCGGTGAGTTCGAATTCCGGGAACTTGTCACCGACAGTGAGCACGGGCTCTCCCTTGCAGGGGGGTGGACGTTCTCCGTGATCGTGGCACAGAGGGGGGTGTTTCCGGAAATACGCCAACTCGTGACTTTCGGGGCGGGGGAGAGGCGTGGGGGCGGTGTGACGGAACCGGCCGCCGGCCGGTCACATGCGCGTTCGACGGCGGGAGTTGGGCATTGCCCCCGCAGGGCGACGTGCCAGGCAGGTGTGCGAGGACGTTGTCCGGTCTCCGGTCTCCGGTCTCCGGTCTCCGGTCTCCGGCGTCCGGTCTCCGGCGTCCGGTCTCCGGCGTCCGGGGCGAGCCCCGGGCGGGGCCGGGCCGCGCGGGTCACTCCCCGCGCGGCCGGCCCCGCCGGGGCATCGGGCCGGCACCCCTCGGCAGCCGGCCCGCCTCGCCCAGCGCGCGGCGCAGCAGGAACTCGATCTGCGCGTTGGTGGAGCGCAGTTCCTCCCCCGCCCACCGGGCCAGCGCGTCGTGCACCAGCGGATCCAGCCGCAGCAGGACCTGCTTGCGCTCCGCGGTGCGCCGGCGCCGCGCGGGGGGTTCCGCGTTCGGCGCCGGCGCGGGGTTCTCGTCGTCCTCGCTCACTGGTACAGCGTTCCCGTGTTGAGGACCGGCTGCACCGAGCCGTGTCCGCAGAGGACCACCATCAGGTTGGAGACCATCGCGGCCTTGCGCTCCTCGTCCAGCTCCACGATGTCCTGCTCGGCGATCCGCTCGAGCGCCGACTCGACCATGCCGACCGCCCCGTCGACGATCTGGCGCCGGGCGGCGACCACCGCGCCGGCCTGCTGGCGCTGGAGCATCGCGGAGGCGATCTCCGGGGCGTAGGCGAGGTGGGTGAAGCGGGACTCGATGATCTGGACGCCCGCCGCCTCGACCCGCGCGTGCAGTTCCACGGCCAGCTTCTCGGTGATCTCCTCGGCGTTGCCGCGCAGCGACAGCTCGTCCTCGCCGTGCGCGTCGTAGGGGTACTCGATCGCGATGTGCCGGACGGCCGCCTCGGTCTGGGTGGAGACGAACTCCAGGAAGTCGTCGACCTCGAACTTGGCCTGCGCGGTGTCCTCCACCCGCCAGACGACCACGGCGGCCAGCTCGATCGGGTTGCCGTAGGCGTCGTTGACCTTGAGGATCGCGGTCTCGTGGTTGCGGACCCGGGTGGAGATGCGGGAGCGGGTGGTGAGCGGGTTCACCCAGCGCAGGCCGTCCTCGCGGACCGTGCCCCGGTAGCGGCCGAAGAGCTGGACCACACGGGCCTCGCCCGGCGCGACCATGTTGAGCCCCGCCATCGCGGCCAGCGAGAGCAGCGCCAGCAGCACCGCGCCCACGATCAGGGCGGCCGCCGCCCCGCCGGAGGCCCGGGTGGCGCCCAGGTAACCGAGGCCGACCGCGACCAGCACGCCGAGCAGCCCGAGCAGCAGCGCCAGGCCGCCGCCGACGGAGCGGGCCGGGAACTCCCGGACGCTCGGACGCGGCATCTCCGGCACGTCGGCCGTGCCGGCCGGGGAGGAGGGCGGAGTGGGAGGGGTGGCAGGACTGGAAGGACTGGACACAGGAGGCCCCCGTTTCGTGTGGCGATGAGGTCGAACCTTAGCTTCGACCTAGCTAAGTGATATCACTTTTTCGGCGTCGTGCAACCCTTCGCGGCGCGTTCCCGGGCAACCCTTTGACCTCGTGGGACGTCCGATGCGGTAGGAGCTCGAAGTTTGGGGTGCTGATTCTCACGTCCGTAAAAGACCGGATCGACCCCTGTTTGTCACAGGGTGCGGTGTTAACTTTCGGGACTGGCCGCGCATCCGGGTGACGTCCGGGGTGCGGGAGTACGAACGACACGAAGCGGGGCGAAAGAGGACCATGGGGCGAGCTGACCTACGGCGTGCGCGCCGCCCACGGGGCATACGCAGGTTCTTCACCTGGCGGAAGCTGCTCGGCACGTTCCTCGGGATCTGCCTGCTCGGCATCGGCTCCTTCATCGCGCTGTACGTCATCGTGGACGTGCCGGACGAGGGCAACGCCCTGGCGCAGAGCGAGAGCAACGTCTACCGCTACAGCGACGGCAGCGTCCTCGCCCGCCGGGGCGAGGTGAACCGGGAGATCGTCGAACTCGACCAGGTGCCGCAGGACGTCCAGAAGACCTTCGTCGCGGCGGAGAACAAGACCTTCTACAAGGACCCCGGCGTCGACATCAAGGGCACCGCCCGCGGCCTGTTCAACACCCTGCGCGGTGAGGGCAAGCAGGGCGGGTCGACGATCACCCAGCAGTACGTGAAGAACTACTACCTCACCCAGGAGCAGACCGTGACCCGCAAGATGCGGGAAGTGGTCATCGCCCTGAAGGTGGACCGGCAGATGACCAAGGACGAGATCCTCGCCGGGTACATCAACACCAGCTACTACGGCCGCGGCGCCTACGGCATCCAGGCCGCCGCCCAGGCGTACTACCACACCGACGCCGAGAAGCTCACCGTCGAGCAGGGCGCCTACCTGGCGGCCCTCCTGCAGGCCCCCAACCAGTACGACTGGGCGATCGCCTCCGAGACCGGCAAGCGGCTCGCGAAGGAGCGCTGGGGTTACGCGCTCGACAACATGGTCGAGATGAAGTGGCTGGGCGCCTCCGAGCGCGCCGGCATGGAGTTCCCGGTGCCCAAGGAGCCGCGTCCCGCGGCCGGGCTCCAGGGCCAGGCCGGCTACCTGGTGCAGCTCGCCAACAAGGAGCTCCAGCAGCAGCTGATGGACGTCGAGGGCATCTCCGCCGCCGAGGCGGAGGCCAAGGTGGAGGGCCAGGGCTGGGACCTCACCCTCAACATCGACAAGAAGAAGCAGAAGGCGCTGGAGGCGTCCGTCGAGGAGCAGCTCACCAGCAAGCTCGACCCCGAGAAGCGGAAGGTCGACGGCAGGGTGCAGGCGGGCGCGGTGTCCGTGGACCCGGAGACCGGGCGGATCGTGGCGCTCTACGGCGGCCAGGACTACCTGAAGCACTACTTCAGCAACGCGACCCGCGCCGACTACCAGCCCGCCTCCACCTTCAAGCCGCTCGTCTTCGCGGCGGCGCTGGAGGAGGGCGCGACCACCCAGGACGGGCGGCCGATCAACGCCGGCACCATCTACGACGGCACCAGCGAGCGGCCCGTCGTCGGCAGCGCCATCCCCTTCGCCCCGCCCAACCAGGACGACGTGAACTACGGCGACATCCCTGTGCAGACCGCGATGAACAGGTCGGTCAACTCGGTGTTCGCGCAGATGGGCGTGGACGTGGGGATGCGCGACGTGCTGGAGACGGCCGAGCGGGTCGGCATGGACACCGGTGAGGACGATCCGGATCCCGCCAACTCGCTGGGCACCATGACCTCCAGCCCGCTGGAGATGGCGAGCGCCTACGCCACGCTCGCCAACCACGGCGTCCAGGTCACCCCGACCCTGGTCAAGAAGGCCGAGAAGGACAACACCGAGGTCGAGATGCCCGACGCGATCGGTGAGCAGGCCGTCAGCCGGAACACCGCCGACACGGTCACCTCGGTGCTGACCGGCGTGGTCGACGACGGAACCGCCCGCACCTCGGTGCGCGACAACCCGGCACGGGCCGGGCAGCAGGTGGCGGGCAAGACCGGCACCTCCGACAACAACAAGTCGGCGTGGTTCGTCGGCTACACCCCGGACCTGGTGACCGCCGTCGGCATGTTCGGCGAGGACACCGAGGCCAACACGCAGGCCTCGCTCACCGGCGCGACGGGTCTCCTGCCCGGCAAGGGCCGCGTCAACGGCGGTGGCTACCCGGCGCAGATCTGGGCCGACTACACCTTCGGCGTGACCGACGGCAGCGCCCGGTTCGACCTGCGGACCGACCAGGGCGCCGCGGTGACCCCGACGCCCACCGAGACGCCGTCGCCGACGCCGACGGAGGAGCCCTCCTCCCCGACGCCGAGCGAGACGCCCACCCAGTCGCCCAGCGAGACCCCGACCGAGACGCCCACCGAGACGGTGTCGCCGTCGCTGCCGGGCCGTCCGTCCGAGGAGGAGACCACCACGGACCCGAGGCCGGGCCGGCCCGGTGACGACGGGGACCCGGTCCTGGAGGACGAGGACGGCTTCCTCCGGTAGCCGCCGACCTCCGCCGACCCTCCGCACGGAACGGGGAAGGGGCCGTACCGCCGACATCGGCGGTACGGCCCCTTCCCCGTCGAGGTCTCGAGCGTCGTGCGCCGGGTGTCGTCAGGGGTGGTTGAGCTCGAACCAGACGGCCTTGCCGGTGGAGAGCCGGGTGGCGCCCCAGCGGCGGGCCAGCCGGTTCACCAGGTAGAGGCCGCGGCCGCCCTCGTCGGTGGCCCGGGCCTGCCGCAGCCGGGGCAGCTGCGGCACGTCGTCGACGACCTCGCACCGCAGCACGTCGGTGCGCAGCAGCCGCAGCGTGATCGGCCGCGTCGAGTACCGCACCGCGTTGGTGACGACCTCGCTGACCAGGAGCTGCACCGCGTCGGTGAGGCCCTCCAGGCCCCAGTCCTCCAGCGCCGTGCGTGCCAGCCGCCGCGCCCGGCCGGGCGCCGCGTTCTCCGGGTACAGCTCCCAGGACGCCACGTCGCTCGGCGCGATGCCGTCGAACCGCGCCGCGAGCAGCGCGATGTCGTCGTCGCGGTCGCCCGGGCCCAGCATGTCCAGCACCTCGTCGCAGAGCGCCTCCAGCGGCGGGGAGTGGTCCGGGCCGGTGAGCCGGGCCGTCGCCTCCAGCCGGTCCTTCAGCTGCTCTATGCCCGTCCACACGTCCCGCAGCCGCGACTCGACCAGGCCGTCGGTGTAGAGCAGCAGCGTCGCGCCCGCCGGGGCGTCCAGCTCCACGGCCTCGAAGTCGACGCCGCCGACGCCGATCGGCGCGCCCGCCGGAACCTCCAGCACCTCGGCGTGGCCGCCCAGGTGCAGCAGCACCGGCGGCGGGTGCCCGGCGTTGGCGACGGTGATCCGGTGCGCGACCGGGTCGTACACCGCGTAGAGGCAGGTCGCCATCCGGTCGCTGCCCAGCCGCTGCGCCTGCTCGTCGAGGTGGTGCAGCACCTCCTGCGGCGGCAGGTCGAGGCCGGCCAGGGTCTGCGCCGTCGTGCGGAGCTGGCCCATGATCGCCGCCGAGGTCATCGAGTGACCCATCACGTCGCCGACCACCAGGGCGACCCGGCTCCCGGGCAGCGGGATGGCGTCGTACCAGTCGCCGCCCACCCGCGCGGTCTGGGCGGCCGGCAGGTAGCGGGAGGCCAGCCGCACGCCGGTGGGGCGCGGCAGGGTCTCCGGGAGCATGGTGCGCTGGAGCTCGTCGGCGATGTACGCCTCGCGGCCGTAGAGCACCGCCTTGTCGATGCCCAGCGCGCTGTGCGTGGCGAGCTGCGCGGCCACCAGCAGGTCGTCGCCCTCGAACGGGACGCGGTCCGGGCCGCGCAGGAAGACCGCCGCGCCGATCACCCGGCGGCGGCCGCGCAGCGGGGCCAGGATGGCGTGCTGGCCGGTGGCCACCGAGGTGTCGGCGCCCTCGCCGAGCAGGTCGGCCAGGGCCTCCCGGGCGGCCGGCGCGTCGCAGAAGACCGGGCGGACGCCGCGCAGCACCTCGTCCAGCGGACCGCCCGGCCGCACCTCCGCGGGCGACGCCTCACCGGTGGTCAGCGCGGGCAGCGGCGGCAGCGGATCGGGGGCGCCGGACATCCGGTCCGGCGGGATGCGGTCGGTGCGCCGCAGCTGCAGCATCACGGGGCCCGCCGGGCGCTCGTCGCCGACCGGCAGCGGGTCGCGCAGGTGGACCAGGATGGCGTCGGCGAAGGCCGGGACCGTGGCCCGGCACAGGCCCATGACGATCTCGTCCAGGTCCATGCCCCGGGCGATGCGCCGGGTGGCGGCCCCGATGAACCGCAGCCGCTCGCCGTCACGCCGCATCGGCACCGGTCCGGAGGCCGGCCCGGCCGCCCGCCCGCTGCGGCGGTCCTTGCCGCCGGGCGCGCCCGGCACACCGGCCGTCGTCCTGCCCGGCGGGGTCTTCGCGGCCGACGGGGTTTTCGCGGCCGCGGACGTCTTCGCCGCGGGAGCGGTCTTCACGGCGGGCGCGGAGCGGCCGTTGCCCCGGCCGCCCTTGCCCTTGCCGCCGGACGCCTGCTTCGCGGCCCGCCGCCGCGGCGGCTTGGGCTGCGCGGGGATGGAGTCGGGCGCGGGACGAGGACGCGGGGCGTCGGACGGGTCGGCCCCCGCGTCCGGCTGACTGTGCTCGGAGCGCGGGCCGGAGGGCGCCGGGCGCCGCTCGCGCGGCGCCGCGGACCGGGCCGTGCCGGACCGCCCCGCGGCCGCGCCGGGGTCGGCGTCGGGACGCACGGAGGCCGGGGTGTCGGGTGTGGGGTGCTCCGTCACGCGTGTCGAATCCATCCGTCCGGGGCCGCCAAAGGCCAATCCCGTGCTCGCCGGCGCTCGCCGGCGCTGCCCTCGCGAACCTTCCTCCTTCTGTTCCGGTTACATCGGCGCACCGCGCTGACGAGACGTCAAGCCTCTTGCGCCGAGCCGCCGTTGCCGACCGAAGCGCGTACCGGAGGACGATCCTACGGTTCGGTTCCCAGGGCACATCAAGGGTCTCACGAGGAGAGGTGCGCGGGCGTGCGGTCCCAGTCATCGGGCAGGGACGGGAGCGGCCACGACGGATCCGGCCGCCAGTCCTCCCAGCCGTCCGAGAACGGCGTGCCCCAGGCGCGCACCACGTCCACCGCCCGCCGTCCGGCCTCGCGGACCCGCGCGGCGGTCTCCGCGTCCATCAGCCCCACCCGCTGGGCCTCGGCGAACTCGTCCTCGTCCCGCCAGCCCCAGCTGCGGTCCGGGTTCACCACGACGTCCAGGAAGTGGTCCTCGGAGTCCACGCCGCCCGCCCAACGGGCCAGCGGCTCCTCCAGGTTGACGTACCAGTTCTTGAACCGCCAGCCGGGTTCCCAGAACAGCCACACCGACCACGGCCGCCCGGGCTGCGCCAGCTTCAGCACCCCGGTGCCGAACCAGGCGCCCCGGCGCACGGCGCGGGGCTTGGTGTAGCGGGACTCCAGCGGTTCCTGGTGCGGGAGGGTGCCGTCGGCCAGCACCGGTCTGACGCACTCGGTGCCGGGCGCCAGCCAGACCGCCAGCAGATCGGCGTCGTCGCGGACCACGGTGACGGGGCGGCAGATGTGCAGGTGCGGCCCGCCGTTCTCCCGGTACCGCCACAGGATCCGGCTGCCGGGGGCCCAGTACTCCGTCGCCCCGCTTCCGCCCCGCCGTGCCGCTCCGCAGTCTGCTGTCATGGGGTGATCCTAGGCGGCGCCCCGCCGGAACCGCTGCGGTACGGATCACGCGCGGCACGGCGGCGGAACGGCACCGGCCGCCCGCGGCCACCGGGGCGGGCGGCGGCGGGCGGCCGTTGCTCGGCCGGGGCGCGGGTGGTGCTTGTCCCGCGCGGCTCTCGCGCGGCGCCCGCGCGGCGCGGCCCGGGCGGCGGTGCCGGGCCACGGCCGGGGGCTACGGCCGGGTCATGCGCAGCACGTCCAGCGCCTCGTCCAGCTGCTCCAGCGTGAGGTCGCCGCGGTCCACGTAACCGGACTCCAGGACCACCTCACGGATGGTCCTCCGCTCCGCCAGCGCCCGCTTGGCCACCTTGGCCGCCTCCTCGTACCCGATGTACCGGTTGAGCGGCGTCACCACCGACGGCGAGGACTCGGCGTACTCCAGCGCGCGCTCGCGGTGGGCGACGATTCCGTCCACCGTGCGGTCGGCCAGCAGCCGGGAGGCGCCGGCGAGCAGCCGCACCGACTCCAGCACGTTCTTGGCGATCACCGGCAGCATCACGTTGAGCTCGAAGTTGCCGGCCGCGCCCGCCCAGGCCACCGTGGCGTCGTTGCCGACCACCTGCGCGGCCACCATCAGCACCGCCTCCGGCACCACCGGGTTGACCTTCCCCGGCATGATCGAGGAGCCGGGCTGGAGGTCGGGCAGGCTGATCTCCGCGAGGCCGGTGCGCGGCCCGGAGGACATCCAGCGCAGGTCGTTGCAGATCTTGGTGAGGCCGACCGCGATCGTGCGCAGCTGACCGCTGGTCTCCACCACGCCGTCGCGGGCGCTCTGCGCCTCGAAGTGGTTGCGCGCCTCGGTGAGCGGCAGCCCGGTGTCCCGCGCCACCTCCGCGATCACCGCCGCCGAGAAGCCCGGCGGGGTGTTGATCCCGGTGCCGACCGCCGTTCCGCCCAGCGGCAGTTCGGCCAGCCGCGGCAGCGAGGCCAGCAGCCGCTCCACGCCGTACCGGACCTGCGCCGCGTAGCCGCCGAACTCCTGGCCCAGGGTCACCGGGGTGGCGTCCATCAGGTGGGTGCGGCCCGCCTTCACCGCGTCGGCGAACTCCTCCGCCTTCCGCTCCAGGGCCTCCGCCAGGTGGCGCAGCGCCGGGATCAGGTCGCGGGTGACCGCCGCGGTGGCCGCGATGTGCAGCGAGGAGGGGAAGACGTCGTTGGAGGACTGGGAGGCGTTCACGTGGTCGTTGGGGTGGACGTCCCGGCCGAGCCGCTCGGTCGCCAGGGTGGCGAGCACCTCGTTCATGTTCATGTTGGAGGAGGTCCCGGAGCCGGTCTGGAACACGTCCACCGGGAAGTGCTCGTCCCACCGGCCCTCGGCGACCTCGGCCGCCGCCGACCGGATCGCCTCCGCGACGCCGGGATCCAGCACGCCGAGTTCGGCGTTCACCTTGGCGGCCGCGCCCTTGATCCGGGCCAGGGCTTCGATGTGGGCCCGCTCGAGGCGCTGTCCCGACAGCGGGAAGTTCTCCACCGCGCGCTGGGTCTGCGCCCGCCACCTGGCGGTGGCCGGAACCCGCACCTCGCCCATCGAATCGTGCTCCACGCGCCACTGTCCGGCCCCGTCCCGGGCGTCCTGCCCGGGCCCGTCGGCCGCGACTTCCCGTTCCGTCCCGCTCGTCATCGTCGTCCCTCTCCTCGTCCGGACCGCTGCCCGGCCCGGCGCCGGGCGGTCCGCCCTACGTCCCCCTCAACCGCTTGACCGGTTCGCGCTCTTCCCAACCCCGCCTACTCGCCAGTACACACCCAAGGGGACATCCGAACGGGACATCGGACCATTCAGGAGGCGCCGTGCACCACGCAGGACTCACGCCCGGACGGGGCGGCGGCACGAGCAGATCCGGCCGACCGGCCTTCCGGAGGGCGGCCGCCCTCGTCGCGGTGACCGCCACCGCGCTGCTGGGGCTCGCGGCCCCCGGAGCGGGCGCCGCCCCGGACGCGCGGGACGGACAGCGGGTGACGGCCGCGTCCACCCCGCTGCCGGCCCCGCTGGAGGCGGTGCGGGCGGCCGAGGCGGTCAAGCTGTACGGCGACCCCGCCGAACGGCCCCTCGACCAGCGCAAGACCTCGCTGATCTCGCTGGGCGACAGCGAGATCTCCGGCGAGGGCGTCGGCAACTACGAGTCGCCCACCGACGGCCCGGACAACTGGTGCCACCGCTCCAAGGACGCGGCGATCCACCGCACGGGCATTCCGGCCGACGTCACGTACAACGTGTCCTGCTCCGGCGCGAGCACCGTCAACGTGCGGATCGGCGGCTCCGCGCAGTACGCCGACGAGCTGGTCCAGAGCGACAGCCTGGCCGTGAAGGCGCGCAACACCAGGATCAAGATGATCACGCTGGTGGTGGGCGCCAACGACGACCTGCAGTTCGGGCCGGTGGTCACCGACTGCACCCTCGACTGGTTCCTGCTCCAGGGCCCCTGCTCACCCGAGCTGGAGGCCGGCTGGCAGGCCCGCATCGACGGCCTGGTGCCCAAGGTCACCGCCACGGTGAACGACCTCAGGACCGTGATGCGCGGCGCCGGCTACGCGGACGGCGCCTACAAGCTGGTCGTGATGGGCTACCCCAGCCCGGGCGGGCCCGACATCCACGACAACCCGAACTTCCCCGGCAAGCTGGCCGGCGGCTGCACCCTCGCCGACGAGGACCTGGCCTGGGCGCGGAACGAGGCGGTGCCGTCGTTCGAACGCGGCATCCGGGAGGCGGCGCGGCTCAGCGGCGCCCACTACCTCGACAACTCGCGGCTGTTCCACGGCCACGAGGTCTGCATGGACGACACCTGGGTCCGCGGCCTGACCGTGGCCGCCAACCCGTTCCCGCCGGACGAGAACGCCGTCCGGCAGTCCTTCCACCCCAACTACCGCGGCCACACGGCGTTCGCCGAGTGCTTCCGGCAGTTCTACGCCTCCGCCTCGCGTGAGGGCAGCTGCGCCGACCCGGCGGGCACGGCCGGGGTGCAGGTGATCGACGGCGCCTGGGACGACAAGTTCCGCCCGCTGCGCAACGAGGCCACCGGCACCTGCGTGGACGCGGACGGCGAGTCCACCGCCAACGACACCGCCGCCCAGGGGTACGCCTGCCACGGCGGGCGCAACCAGGACTGGTGGTACGACGGCACCCGCAGGACCCTGCACTCCGCGCTCTCCCACGACCGGTGCCTCGACGTCCGCGGGGGCTCCCTCACGGCCGGAGCGCGGCTGGTGCTGTGGGACTGCCACGGCAACGCCAACCAGCAGTTCGTCCGGCAGGGCGCGACCCTGCGTCCCGCCTCGTCCACCGGGCTGTGCGTGACGCTGCCCTCGGCCACCGCCGGCCTGGTGCTGCGGGCCTGCACCGGGGCGGCCGACCAGCGGTTCGCGTGAGCCGTGCCGGGGTGACCGGCGGCGCCGGGGTGGCCGGCGCCGGGGTGATCGGCGCCTGAGACGCCGGCGCGGCGTGACCACGGGTCGTCCGTGGTCACGCCGCGCCGCGCCGGGTGCGCCGTCTCCGGAGGGTCAGAGGCCGGGGCCGCGGACCGGGATGGAGGTGAAGGTGGGGGCGGGCGCCGGGTTCTGGAAGAAGTCGTTGCCCTTGTCGTCCACCACGATGAACGCCGGGAAGTCCTCGACCTCGATCCGCCAGACCGCCTCCATGCCGAGCTCCTCGTACTCCAGGACCTCGACCTTCTTGATGCAGTCCTGCGCCAGGCGGGCGGCCGGGCCGCCGATGGAGCCCAGGTAGAAGCCGCCGTGCGTGCCGCACGCGTCGGTGACCTGCTGGGAGCGGTTGCCCTTGGCCAGCATCACCTTGGAGCCGCCCGCCGCCTGGAACTGCTCGACGTAGGAGTCCATGCGGCCGGCCGTGGTCGGGCCGAAGGAGCCGGAGGGCATGCCCTCGGGGGTCTTCGCGGGACCGGCGTAGTAGACCGGGTGGTCCTTCAGGTACTGCGGCATGCCCTCGCCGGCGTCCAGGCGCTCCTTGATCTTGGCGTGCGCGATGTCGCGGGCCACGACCAGCGGACCGGTCAGGGAGAGCCGGGTCTTCACCGGGTGCTTGGTGAGCTCGGCGAGGATCTCGTCCATCGGCCGGTTGAGGTCGATCTTGACGACGTCGCCGGCCTGGATGAGGTCGGCCTCGGTGGTGTCCGGCAGGAAGCGCGCCGGGTCCTTCTCCAGCTGCTCCAGGAAGACGCCCTCGGCGGTGATCTTCGCGACGGCCTGGCGGTCGGCGGAGCAGGACACCGCGAGCGCCACCGGGCAGGACGCGCCGTGCCGGGGGAGGCGGATGACGCGGACGTCGTGGCAGAAGTACTTGCCGCCGAACTGGGCGCCGATGCCGAGCTCGCGGGTGAGCTCGAAGACCTTCTCCTCCAGCTCGGTGTCGCGGAAGCCGTGGCCCAGCTCGGAGCCCTCGGTGGGGATGTTGTCCAGGTAGTGCGCCGAGGCGTACTTGGCGGTCTTGAGCGCGAACTCGGCGGAGGTGCCGCCGACCACGATCGCCAGGTGGTACGGCGGGCAGGCCGCCGTGCCCAGGCTGCGGATCTTCTCCTCCAGGAACTTCATCATGGAGGCCTCGTTGAGGACCGCCTTGGTCTCCTGGTAGAGGAACGACTTGTTGGCCGAGCCGCCGCCCTTGGCCATGAAGAGGAACTTGTAGGCGCCGCCGTCGGTCGCGTAGAGCTCGATCTGCGCGGGGAGGTTGGAGCCGGTGTTCTTCTCCTCCCACATGGTCAGCGGAGCCATCTGCGAGTAGCGCAGGTTGAGGTTCCGGTACGCGTCGTAGATGCCGCGGGAGAGGGCCTCCTCGTCGCCGCCCTCGGTCAGCACGTTCTGGCCGCGCTTGCCCATGACGATCGCGGTCCCGGTGTCCTGGCACATGGGCAGGACGCCGGCGGCGGCGATGTTCGCGTTCTTCAGCAGGTCCAGGGCGACGAACTTGTCGTTGGCGGACGCCTCGGGGTCGTCGATGATCTTGCGCAGCTGGGCGAGGTGGTCGGGGCGCAGGTAGTGCTGGATGTCGTGCACGGCCTCCTCGGCGAGCTTGCGCAGCGCCTCCGGCTCCACCTTGAGGAACGTGCGGCCGTTGGCCTCGAAGGTCGACACGCCCTCGGAGGTCACCAGCCGGTAAGGGGTGGTGTCCTCTCCTGCGGGGAGCAGATCGGTGTACGCGAACTCAGGCATCTCGCCCATTCCTCACTCGAAGCATTGCCGGCGCCTACCAGCGTAGAACCTGCCGGAACGGCCTCCGCCGTGAGGTAAGGCTCACTTGACGGTACCGCCCCGCACGTGAGCAACGGGGTGGCTCCGGACGGGGGTCGGGCGGGGGTGGCGGCTTCCGGAAGTTCGCCCGCGCGAGGGCTGTTCGCGATACATCGCGACTGCTACGCTGCGTGTGTGGACCTTCACAAGAAGCAGGAGCTGCGGGCCTCGGACGCCGACCGGGACCGCGTCGTGGACCAGTTGCGAGAGGCGGTCGCCGAGGGCCGGATCACGCCGGAGGAGCACGTCGAGCGGGTCGAGGGCGCGCTGGCCGCCCGCACCCTCGGTGATCTGGAGGGGTACGTGCGGGACCTGCCCGGCGAGCGGGCCGTGCCCTCGCGCGCGCCGCTGGACCTGGAGTCCCTGCCCGTCGCCGACGAGAACGTGACGGCGATATTCAGCGCCTCCACCCGGAAGGGCCGTTGGCGCGCCGGCCGGCGGATCAACGCTTACGCCATCTTCGGCAGTGTGGAGATCGACCTCAGCCAGGCCGTATTCGAGCACCAGCAGGTCACCGTGAAGGCCGTGTCGGTCTTCGGCAACGTCGAGGTCCTCGTGCCGGAGAACGTCACCCTGCGCGGCACCGGCGGCGGTGTGCTCGGCAACTTCGAGGTGGACACGGCGGACGCCGAGGACTCCAACGCGCCCGTGGTGTACGTGGACGGCTGGGCGGTGCTGGGGAACGTCGAGGCGCGACCCCGCCGCGGACGCCTGGTGGCGGACATCCTGCACCGGGTCCAGCGGAGCGTGGACCGGTCGCTCTCCAAGCACCTCGGAGGCGGGCATCTCGGGGGCGGCACAAAGGAGTTGTGACGCGCGGCACTCGGTCGCCGGGCGTATAGGAGGTGCATACGCGGCGTGCTCGAGGGGTAGTGCTTGACGCATCGCCGCTCGCTCGCGAAGCCTTCGTCAGGAGTAGACCGTGCCGCAGCACACGCGTTCGTCCCTGCAGGTCACCAAGGTCGCACAGGTCCCCCCGGTCCCGGGCCCGCGGAGCGCCCGCAGGGACCGCGACCAGGAGGCGCCCTGGCACACCGAGGCCGTCTGCCGCAGGGACGAGGCGGGACTGTTCTTCGCCCCGTCCAAGGAGCCCACGGCCGCCCGGCTGTCCCGTGAGGAGGCGGCGAAGCGGGTCTGCGCCGGCTGTCCGGTGATGGTCGAGTGCCGGGAGCACGCCCTGCTGCAGCCGGAGCCCTACGGCGTCTGGGGCGGCCTGACCGCCGCGGAGCGGCGCCTGGTGCTGGCCCGCCGCCGGCGGCGGGACGTCGAGCTGAAGAAGGCGGCGCACGCCTCGGCCGGCGGCCGCATAGCCGCGGCGGGCTGACCTCCGCGGCGGGCCTCCGCGAGGCGGCACCTCGCGTGCCACGAACGCCTCCGCGGGACGCCGAAGGGCGCCCCCGCCGCACCGGGAACGCCCTTCGTCCGCCACCGTCCGGGCAACGAGCCCGTGGGCCCGCGCCCCGCCCGTTGCCGTCCGGAGCCGGTTACTTGGCCCGGTCGAAGTCGATGTTGCTGTAGGCCCGCAGCTTGCTCAGGCGGTGCTCGGAGTGGATCTCCCGCACCGTGCCGGACTTCGAGCGCATCACGATCGACGAGGTCGTCGCCGTCTCCGAGCGGTACCGCACACCCCGCAGCAGCTCGCCGTCGGTGATGCCCGTGGCGACGAAGAAGACGTTGTCGCCGGAGACCAGGTCGTCCGTGGTGAGCACCCGGTCCAGGTCGTGGCCGGCCTCGATCGCCCGCTCGCGCTCCTCGGCGTCCTTCGGCCAGAGCTTGCCCTGGATGGTGCCGCCCAGGCACTTCACCGCACAGGCCGAGATGATGCCCTCCGGCGTGCCGCCGATGCCCAGCAGCAGGTCGATGCCGGTGCCCTCGCGCAGCGCGAGGATGGAGCCGGCCACGTCGCCGTCGGAGATCAGCTTTATGCGCGCGCCGGTCTCCCGGACCTCCTGGATGAGCTGCTGGTGCCGCGGCCGGTCCAGGATGACCACCGTGACGCTCTCGGGCGTGGAGCGCTTCGCCTTGGCGATGCGGCGGATGTTCACCGACACCGGCGCGTTGATGTCGACGAAGTCGGCGGCCTCCGGGCCGGTGACCAGCTTGTCCATGTAGAACACCGCCGACGGGTCGAACATCGAGCCCCGGTCGGCGGCGGCCAGCACGGAGATCGCGTTGGTCATGCCCTTGGCGGTGAGGGTGGTTCCGTCGATGGGGTCGACGGCGATGTCGCAGTCGGGCCCGGTCCCGTCGCCCACCTGCTCCCCGTTGAACAGCATCGGGGCCTCGTCCTTCTCGCCCTCGCCGATGACGACGACGCCGTTCATCGAGACGGTCGAGACGAGCGTGCGCATGGCGCGCACCGCGGCGCCGTCGGCGCCGTTCTTGTCACCGCGGCCCACCCAGCGGCCCGCCGCCAGCGCGGCGGCCTCGGTGACCCGGACCAGTTCCAGGGCCAGGTTGCGGTCGGGGGCCTCGGACGGGACCTCGAGTTCGGACGGCAGCAGATTGTGCTCGGTCATCGGAGCGCACCTTCCCTGTACGACGACGGCCGGATGAGGGTCGTTCGCCCTTGACTCTAGCCTCCGACTGAAATTATGAGCAGAGGACCCCACGGATGAGCGCGAAGGGCACCTGCGACGATAGGGGGCGTGGCAGGTATGAAAGGCAAGCAGTCGGTCCGGGACATGGTTCTCTCCCTGGGCCTCATTCTCCTCGCGGCGGGCGTGATCTACCTCTTCGTCCCGCACGACGACACCGCGCCGGAGCCGAAGCGGGTGGACTACCGGGTGGAGCTCCTGACGGCACGCCGCGCCGCGCCGTACCCGGTGGCGGCGCCCGAGGGCCTGCCGGAGAGCTGGACGGCGACGTCCGTGCGCTACCGCGCCGAGAACGCGCGCTGGCACCTCGGCTTCGCCGACCCCGACGGCGGCTACGTCGCGCTGGAACAGTCCACCGAGAAGCCGGACGAGTTCGTCGACTCGGCCACCCAGGGCGCGAAGAAGACCGGGACCCGGAGCGTCGGCGGGCGCGACTGGGACCGGTACGAGGGCGAGCGCTATGACGCCCTGGTCCTCCGGGAGGAGGGCGTCACCACGGTGGTGACCGGCAGCGGCGGCCAGGACGACCTCGCCGCCATGGCCGGGGCGCTGCGCACGGAGGAGAAGCCGGCCGAGTAGCCGGCCCGCGCGCGCGATCGCGCACGAGTACGCCGAAGGCCCCCCGCGCGGTGCGGGGGGCCTTCGGCGTGCCCGGGCGGGGCGGGATCAGACGGTGGTGACGACCTGCTCGTAGGACAGGCGCGGGGCGCGCGGGTAGTGGGCGCCCTCCTCCTCGGCGATGCGGCCGATGTTGACGACCATCAGCGGCAGGTGGTCGTCGTCGAGGAACTCCTTGCGGATGCCCTCCAGGTCGCCGCCGGTCATCGGGCCCGCGGCCAGGCCGGCGGCGCGGACGCCGACGATGAAGTACGCGGCCTGCAGCTGCGCGTTGGCGAGGGCGGAACGCTCACGCACCGGGCGCTCGCTGAAGAACATGTCCTTGGCGTTCGGGATCGCCGGGAGCAGCGTGTCGAGCTCCTCGTGGAACTCGACGTCGGCGGAGAGGATCGCGGTCACCGGGGCGGTGGCGGTCTTCGCCTTGTTGCCGTCGGACAGCAGCGCGACCAGGCGCGCACGGGCCTCGGGGGACTGGACCAGCGTGATCCGCAGCGGCGACTGGTTGAAGGCGGTCGGGCCGAACTTGACCAGGTCGTAGATCGCCTTCAGCTGCTCCTCGGTCACCGGCTCGGCGGAGAACTTCTGGGCGGTGTGCGCCTCGCGGAACAGCAGGTCCTGGGCGGCGGGGTCAAGGGCGAGAGACATGCGTCAGCCTTTTCGGTGATCCGGTGGGACGGCGCGGCCAGTCTAGATCCCAAGAGGTTGAAAGTTCAAACAGTCGCGGACCGGGGTGGGGCCACGGCGTGGCGGCGGGGGTCGGGGCGACCGGGGGTGCGCCCAGGGTGCCGTGGGGCGCGGTCGGTGGGCGCGAAGGTGGGGGAGCCCGGTTCCTGGCCCTGGTGGACCGGGGCGGGACGGCTTCCGGCTTCCGGGGTGCGCGCGGGTCTCTGCGGGGCCTGGTGGCGGCGGGCGCGGACGGCGCGGGCCGGCTCCTGTCCCGGGGAGCCAGCGGGGCTTCCGGGATGCGCGCGGGTCTGCTCGGGGGCTGGTGTCGGCGGGCGCAGGCCGGCGCGCAGGCCGGGGGCCGGAGCGAAGGCTCGGTGGGGCGGGGGAGGGGCGGCTGCCGGGAGCCAGGGTCCGCCGCGCCCAGTTGGTCGCCACGCGGGCCTTGGCGACGCCGGTACGCAGCGCCGACCAGTGGTATCCGCGGGCCACCGCGAGGGCGGGCAGGCCCTTGAGTTCCACGCCCAGCGGCTTGGAGACGGCGTCCAGGCCGCCGAGGTCGACGACGAGGCCGAGGTCCTGCGGGGCGCTCGGGGCGCGGTGACGGTGGCTCCGGGCGGGGATCGGGGCGTGGGGGCGGTCTGGGTGACCGGGGTGGCCCCCGCCCAGGGCAGGGGAGGGCGGAGGGGTCAGGACTCGTCGGAGTGGTCGGGGGACGGTTCCTCGGCGAGGGCGGCGTCGAGCCGCTTGCGCGCGCCCTCGAGCCAGCGGCGGCACACCTTGGCGAGTTCCTCCCCGCGCTCCCAGAGGGCCAGCGACTCCTCCAGCGAGGTCCCGCCCGCCTCCAGCCGCCGGACCACCTCGATCAGCTCGTCCCGCGCCTGCTCGTAACCGAGCATCGCCTTGCCCGCCTCGGTCGCCCCCGCGGACTGCTCGTCGGCCATGCTGCTCATTCCGTCCGTCCTCACGCTTCGGGGTCGTTGGTGATGTCGTCGCCGCGCACGACGGTGAAGGAGCCCTCGGCGACCCGGGCCCGCAGCGGCTCGCCCGCCGCCACCTCGGCCGGGTCGCGGACCACCTGCCCGTCGGGCCGCTGGAGCACCGCGTACCCGCGGCGCAGCGTCCGGGCGGGGGAGAGGGCCACCACCCGGGCGTGGGTGTGGGTCAGCTCCGACTCCGCGCGGTCCAGCAGGTGCCCCAGCGTGCGCCGGGCCCGGTCGGCCAGTGCGGCGACCTGCTCGGCGCGGTCGTCGATCATCCGGTGCGGGTCCTGCATCACCGGACGGGCCAGGGCGTTCTGCAGGCCGCGTTCCTCGCGGGAGACCAGCGCGTCCACGCACCGCCGCGCCCGGTCGCGCAGCAGCCGCACCCGCTCCGCCTCCTCGCCGACGTCCGGCACCACCTTCTTGGCGGCGTCGGTCGGCGTCGAGGCGCGCAGGTCCGCGACGTGGTCCAGCAGCGGCGTGTCGGGTTCGTGGCCGATCGCGGAGACCACCGGCGTGCGGCAGCCGGCGACCGTGCGGACCAGTTCCTCGTCGGAGAACGGCAGCAGGTCCTCCACGCTGCCGCCGCCGCGCGCCACCACGATGACGTCGACGTCCTCCATCGCGTCCAGCTCCCGCACCGCCCGCACCACCTGCGGCACGGCGTGCACCCCCTGCACGGCGACGTTGCGCACCTCGAAGCGCACGGCCGGCCAGCGGCGGCGCGCGTTCTCCAGGACGTCCCGCTCGGCCGCCGAGGCCCGGCCGCAGACCAGGCCGATCAGCTGCGGCAGGAACGGCAGCGGCTTCTTGCGGTCCGCCGCGAACAGCCCCTCCGCGGCCAGGCTCTTCTTCAGCTGCTCCAGCCGGGCCAGCAGTTCGCCCACGCCCACCGGCCGGATCTCCGCCGCCCGCAGCGACAGCTCGCCGCGCGGCGCGTACCACTCCGGCTTGGCGTGCACGAGCACCCGGGCGCCCTCGCCGACGACGTCGGCCACCGCGTCGAAGACCTGCCGGTAGCAGGTGACCTTGACCGAGATGTCGTGCGACGGGTCGCGCAGCGTCATGAACACCACGCCCGCGCCGGGGCGGCGGGAGAGCTGGGTGATCTGCCCCTCCACCCAGACCGCGCCGAGCCGGTCGATCCAGCCCCCGATCATCCGGGACACCTGGCCGACGGGCAGGGCCGTCTCGGGGGTCGTGTTCACAGCCATGCGCCCGAGCGTAGCCGCCGCGTCGGACACGGGAGCCGCGCGTTCCCCGGCGGAGGGGCGGCCACGGGCCCGCACCGGGTACGGCCCGTACGATGGGGCGCATGACCGACTCTCCTGGCCGCCGCCGTGTCCTGCTCGCCTCTCCCCGCGGCTACTGCGCCGGTGTCGACCGCGCAGTGATCGCCGTGGAGAAGGCCCTCGAACAGTACGGGGCCCCGATCTACGTCCGTCACGAGATCGTCCACAACAAGTACGTCGTGCAGACCCTCGAGAAGAAGGGCGCGATCTTCGTCGAGCAGACGGACGAGGTGCCGCCCGGCAACATCGTGATGTTCTCCGCCCACGGCGTCGCCCCGACCGTGCACGACGAGGCCAAGGAGGGCCGGCTCGCCACCATCGACGCCACCTGCCCCCTGGTCACCAAGGTGCACAAGGAAGCCGTCCGCTTCGCGAGCGAGGACTACGACATCCTCCTGATCGGCCACGAGGGCCACGAGGAGGTCATCGGCACCTCCGGCGAGGCCCCCGACCACATCCAGCTCGTCGACGGCCCCGAGGACGTCGCCAAGGTCGAGGTCCGCGACCCGTCCAAGGTCGTCTGGCTCTCCCAGACCACGCTCTCGGTCGACGAGACGATGGAGACGGTCGGCGCACTGAAGGAGAAGTTCCCGCAGCTCATCTCCCCGCCCAGCGACGACATCTGCTACGCCACGCAGAACCGCCAGCTCGCGGTCAAGGAGATGGGCGCCCAGGCCGACCTGGTCATCGTGGTCGGCTCCCGCAACTCCTCCAACTCCAAGCGCCTGGTCGAGGTCGCCAAGCTGGCCGGCGCCTCCGCCGCCTACCTGGTCGACTTCGCCGACGAGATCGAGGAGGGCTGGCTGGACGGCGTCACCACGGTGGGCGTCACCTCCGGCGCCTCGGTCCCGGACGTGCTGGTCGAGCAGGTGCTGGAGTGGCTCTCGCAGCGCGGCTTCGAGGACGTCGAGATCGTGAAGGCGGCCGAGGAGTCCATCATCTTCTCGCTGCCCAAGGAGCTGCGCCGCGACCTGCGTGAGGAGGCGGCCGCGCTGGTCGCCGAGCGGACCGGCGGCTCCCAGGCCTGAGCGGCTCCCAGCTCCCAGGGGTGGGCGGCTCCCCGGCCTGAGCGGCTCCACGTCGCGTCCGGCGGCCCGTGCCCGGTTCGGGGTGCGGGCCGTCGCCGTGTCCGGCGTGGACGGGCGTTCCGGGAGCCGGCGGGGACCGTCGCCCGGTCCGGCGTTCCCGGGCGTTCCGGGCCGGCGCGGACCCTTCCGGCGGTGACGTGCCACCGGGCGTCGTAGCGTGGTGCCATGCAGATCTTCGGTGTGGACATCGGCGGCTCCGGCATCAAGGGCGCGCCCGTGGACCTTGCGAGGGGCGATCTGGCCGCGGAGCGGCACAAGGTGCTGACTCCGCAGCCCTCGACCCCTGACGACGTGGCGGAGTGCGTGAAGCAGGTCGTCGACCACTTCAACTGGCACGGCCCGGTCGGGGTGACCTTCCCGGGCGTGGTCACCGACGGCTCCACCATCCGTACCGCGGCCAACGTCGACAAGACGTGGATCGACACGGACGCCGCCGCGCTGCTGGGCGGGCGCCTGGGAGACATCCCGGTCACCGTGGTCAACGACGCCGACGCGGCGGGCGTGGCCGAGATGAACTTCGGCGCGGGCATGGGACGCCGGGGCACGGTCATCGTGCTGACCTTCGGCACCGGCATCGGCAGCGCGGTCTTCACCGACGGCCTCCTGGTCACCAACACGGAACTCGGCCACCTCGAGCTGCACGGTCACGACGCGGAGACGCGCGCCTCGCACAAGGCCCGCGAGGACGGGGACCTGTCCTGGGAGCACTGGGCGCGGCGGGTCGAGAAGTACCTCCGCCACGTCGAGATGCTGTTCTCGCCGGAGCTGTTCATCGTGGGCGGCGGGGTGAGCCGGAAGGCGGACAAGTTCCTGCCACTGATCACGAAGGTGCGGGCGGAGATCGTGCCGGCGCGGCTGCAGAACAACGCGGGCATCGTGGGGGCGGCGATGTACGCCGCGCAGCGGCGGGGGTGACCCCGGGGGCCGGGGCCCGGGGCCTTGGCTCGGGGCCTTGGCTCGGCGGGGGTGAGCCCGGGGGCCGGGGCCCGGGGCCTTGGCTCGGGGCCTTGGCTCGGCGGGGGTGAGCCCGGGGGCCGCCCGGGCCGCCCCTCGGCTCGGCGGGCGCGGGTCCTGCGGTGGCACTCCGGGCCCCGCGCCCGCTCGCCCCTTCTGCCTCAACGCTTCAGTCGCCCGGGGGGCGGCGCGGGGAGGGGTGGCGCGGGCGGAGGCCGGAGGCACGCGCCCCGCACCGCACCCTCCGCGCCTCCCGACCCCCGCGCCTCCCGGCTAGCCCGGCTATCCCGCGCGGTGCGGCGAGGAGGACTATCCCGCGCGGTGCGGCGAGGAGGACGTGAGGTGGATCCAGCGGACCGTGGCCGTGAGCCCGGTGATCAGCGTGCCGCCGTACAGCCACCCCGCCCCCGTGGCCAGCGCCGTGAAGTAGCCCATGGCCTGGCCGCCGACCCCGCTGCCGTCGGCGACGAACAGCAGCCCGAGGGCGTAGGCGATCGGTCCGATGATCGGCGCGGTCAGCAGGTCGCCGGGCCGCACCCAGAGCGCCGTGAGCAGGCTGACCGGCAGGAACAGCAGCCCGTACACGGTCACCGACCCGCCCACCAGCATGCTCAGCAGCCCCAGCACCACCATCGCGGCGGCGCAGAACAGCCCGCAGCCGAGACCCGTGAGGCGGGGGTTGGGGAAGCGGCGTACCGTCCGCGCGGCCGCCGTGCTGCGGGACGCCGTCGCGGCGATCCACGGCACCCGCGAGTCGCGGGCCGACTCCGCCGTCCGCCCGGCCCACCTGGCCAGCCCCGCCATCGCCTGGCCCGCCCGGTCCACCGCGGCGCCGCCGCGCGCGCCCGGCGCGCCGGCGATCGCCGCCCCCGCGGGCAGCGCGGCCCCCTGCCGGGCCCCCGCCGGGGCCGCCTGGCCGCCGTTCGGGTGCCGCGGCCGGGGAGGCCGCCGTTCGCCTCGTCCCGTTCGATCGTTTCCGGAGCCGGCGCCGCGGGCCTGCGGAGGCAGTGCCGTGCGCGAATCACGCCGCGGCACCGCTCCGGGCCGGGCGGCCGACCGTGAGGTTCCCGTCGTCCTGTGATGCTCCACTCGCACAACCTAGGTCTGTTTATGTGCTGAATAGCCCTAATGACACGCCCAGGGGCGGCACTGGTCTGATGTTCGACGGGCAACGGGTGCCCCGTCCGGCACGCCGTAGACTGGGGGATCGGTCCCCTTCAGGCCCGCCCGCCCTCTTCACCTCACGTAACGGGAAGTCGCAACGTGTCGCTCACGATCGGAATCGTCGGCCTGCCCAATGTCGGCAAGTCGACCCTGTTCAACGCCCTGACCAAGAACGACGTGCTGGCGGCCAACTACCCGTTCGCCACGATCGAGCCCAACGTGGGTGTCGTCGGCGTCCCCGACCCGCGCCTGGCGAAGCTGGCCGAGATCTTCGGCTCGGCCAAGGTCCTCCCGGCGACGGTCGACTTCGTGGACATCGCCGGCATCGTCCGCGGCGCCAGCGAGGGTGAGGGCCTGGGCAACAAGTTCCTCGCGAACATCCGCGAGTCCGACGCGATCTGCCAGGTCATCCGCGCGTTCAAGGACGAGAACGTCGTGCACGTCGACGGCAAGGTCTCGCCGAAGGACGACATCGAGACGATCAACACCGAGCTGATCCTCGCCGACCTCCAGACCATCGAGAAGGTCCTGCCGCGCCTGCAGAAGGAGTCGCGGATCAAGAAGGACATCGCCCCGAAGGTCAAGGCCGTCGAGGAGGCCCAGGCGATCCTGGAGCGCGGCGACACCCTCTTCTCGCAGGGCATCGTCCAGGGCACCGAGCGCAACGAGCTGCTGCACGACCTGCACCTGCTCACCACCAAGCCCTTCCTCTACGTCTTCAACGTCGACGAGGACGAGCTGACCGACGACACCTTCAAGGACGAGCAGCGCGCGCTCGTCGCCCCGGCCGAGGCGATCTTCCTCAACGCCAAGCTGGAGGCGGACCTCGCCGAGCTCGACGAGGAGGACGCCATGGAGCTCCTCCAGTCCGTCGGCGCCGAGGAGCCCGGCCTGGCCACGCTCGCCCGCGTCGGCTTCGACACCCTCGGCCTGCAGACCTACCTGACCGCCGGTCCCAAGGAGACCCGCGCCTGGACCATCAAGAAGGGCGCCACCGCGCCCGAGGCGGCCGGCGTGATCCACACGGACTTCCAGAAGGGCTTCATCAAGGCGGAGGTCATCTCCTTCGACGACCTCGTCGAGGCCGGCTCCGTCGCCGAGGCCCGCGCGAAGGGCCGCGCCCGCATGGAGGGCAAGGAGTACGTCATGCAGGACGGCGACGTGGTGGAGTTCCGCTTCAACGTTTAGCGGGTGCCATAGCTCGGTGTCGGTCGAGCTGGCAAATGCGCAGGTCAATGGGGTCGGTCCGGTTTCGGGCCGACCCCGCCGGCTTTCCCGTTGCTGGTTTTCTGCTGGTGGTGCCAGGGGCGCAGGCGGCATCGAGGTGGCCGATGCGGAGCTGTCGCTCGGCGATGGCGCACCGGTGGACGACGCGGATGACCCGGTCGGAGCTGACACGACTCCTGTCGGAGAGCTGCAGGGCGCGGATGGCGCCGGGGGTGTCGCCGACTTCGTGGCGGACCTGGCTGACGTGGTAGTTGAGGGCGGCGGGGTTGTAGGAGCCGATGACGCCGACGTGCGACTCGGCGCGGTCCATGGCGGTCTCCGCGTCGCTCAGGTGCCGCAGGGCGCCCGTGCGATCGCCGGTCTGGGCGGCGGCGTGAGCCTGCTGGCCCGCGAAGAACGCGTGCATGCGGGGATTGGCGGTGGGGGAGGCCGCTGCGGCCGCGTTCGCGAGTTCGAGGGCTTTGGTGCCGTGGCCGAGTCCGGTGGCCTGGACGCTCATGCCGCGCAGGACGGTGCAGTAGGCGAGGCGGTCGTCGGCGCTCCGGCGAGTTCGGCGGCCTTGAGGTAGTACCGCGAGCCCGTGAAGGCCGTCGTCGATGGCCATGTGGGCCGTGAGATACAGCAGGTTCGAGGTGGCTGTCAGCAGCGCCTGCCGGATCTTCGCCGATGCGTCGGCCCGCAGGCACGGGGCGACGGTGTTGACGAGGAACGAGGGGGCGTGTCCGGAGGAGCCGTGGCCCGACCGACGCCTGCTGTCAGCCAGATCATTGACATGGGCGGCAGGCGGATTCCCGCCGAGGCGCCGCGGGGAGTCAGAAAGTGACGGACGCGGTGGTTGAGGACCCCGTGCACGCGAACACCATGTCCCTTGCCTTCAGACTTTCACGACGGTGATCTCTCGGCGACAGAGCATCTGGAGGTCCTCAGGAGCGGAGGTGAGCACGGTCGTGGGGCGAGGAGAGGCGAGTGCTGTCGCGGCGACGATGGCGTCCAGTGCGTACTTGTGGCCGTGCAGGCCGGTCTCGGCGAGGATGTTGCCCGCCTGTCGGGCGATGGCTTCGGTGGGCGGGATGATGTTGACGCGCGAGATGGCGTAGTCGAATTGGGCCTGGTGGACGCGAGGGTCCCGGGCTTCGACCAGGGTGACCGCACTCGTTACGACCCGGATGTCCTCGGCATCAGCTGCCGCGAGCCATTCGGTCAGCTCGGGGTGGCGGCGTACGAGCTTGGAGAGACCCTCACAGTCCAGGACGAGGGTGCCGCTCATGCGGCGTCGGCCGAGCTCGCCGCCTCACCCCGCAGAAGCGCACGCTTGGTGTCGACCGCCCGGTGGTCGACCGGACCGTGCTCGGCTTCCGCGGTGGCGATCAGCTCACGCAGACGTTCCCGTTCCAGTTCGCGCTGGATGAGCGCCTCGACGTATGCCGACATGCCGCGACGGCCCGTGCGCTGCTTCAAGGCGGCGATGGTGCCCTCGTGCAGGGACACGGAGACGGGACGGACGGGTCCTTCTCCGGGGGTGGGTGTGGTGCCAGCCATACCGGCAGTTTAATAAAAGATTTGTTATCCGGCTCGAGGTCTGCCGGCACCGTTGCTGGTTGACTGCTGGTTCCGCTCGAGCCTGGCGGTCGTTCCGCAGGTGACTGCCCCGTGCCCGACGTTCCGCTACAACGTCTGAACTCCCCCACGTCAGCGACGTGGTGGAATTCCGGCGAAGTACAAGCACCTAACGAGGCCGGAACGAGTTCGTCCCGGCCTCGTCGTGCTGGATGCTGCGATGAGCGAGTTACCGGCTCTGGCGTCGCTACATGTCCCGTACGTGGAGGGGGGAACCCAGCTCGCGGATTCGTTCGGCGAGTCCGTCGGCGGTCTGGCTGCTGACGACCATGTGGATGCTGCCCTGCAGCAAGGAGACGTCACCTCGGTCGATGACGTCATACAGCCGCCGGAACTGGCTCAATGCCTCGGAGTTGCCGGTGTTGTTGAGCATGCTCTGAGTTACCGCTCGCCGACGATGAACCATCGCCTGACGGGACGGATTCCACGCCGAATCCAAGTCCAGCCCTGAACGCAAAGGCGAACACCGCGGAGTGACCGCTACCCCCTCTCCTTCGCTGTCTACGATGCGCAGCAGACCGCCCTGGACAGCTTCGCGCGGCGTCGAGGAGATCGGCACTGAAGACCACGGCAAGACGCAGCTCAAGGGGACCGGCAAGGGCAAGAGCAAGGGTGAGGCCGAGAGGGCAGCCCAGCGCAACGTCCAGGAACAGGTCGCCAAGAAGTACGGCAAGGGCTACCGCACCCACCACTGCACCTTCCGCAGCGCCAAGCGGTAACCCACGACATCCGTAGGAACCACGTGAACAACCGCCAACGCAAAAAGCTCCCCCTGCGCCTGGCCGCGGCAGCAGCCGACGGGAAGACGGGAACCGTCAAGCACCTGCTGGCCAAGGGCGCCGATCCCAACGCCCCCAGCCCGGACGGAGCTACCCCGCTCTACCTTGCCTCCGTGCAGGGCGAAACCCGCTGCGCCGAACTGCTCCTCGCCGCCGGCGCGTCACCCGCACAGGAATCCACCGGCTGGCGCCGGGGCCTCCCGCTCGTCGCCGCCGTCGTCAAGGCGGACCGGCCCTTGGTCGAGCTGCTGCTGCGGTATGGCGCAGATCCACGCCTGCCGGAGACGAACGGCGGTTCGGCGCTCGACTGGGCGGACGGCTGGGACGACGACGAAGAGGACCGGCCGGCTATCGCGGCACTCCTCCAGGCGCACCTCGCCTGAGCCCTGACCCGCCCGCAAATCGCCTGCCTGGAGCTCGTAACACGGTCACGAGTTGGGCTTCTTCAGGCGTCTCCAGTGGATGAGGCCGCAGGCGAGGGAGACGAAGGCGTCGTGGAGTTCGGTGCGGCGTTCCCAGCGGACGGCGAGGCGCTTGAACTGGCGGAGGAGGGCGACGGTCTGCTCGACGACGTAGCGGAGCTTGCCGAGGCCCTTGATGTTCGGGCTGCCTTTGCGGGAGGTGACCGGGAGGATCCGGCGTTTGCGTAGTTCGCGGCGGTTGGGGTTGGGGTCGTAGCCCTTGTCTCCGAGGAGGGCCTCGGGGCGACGGCGGGGCCGGCCCGGGCGGCCGGCGACGGGCGGCACGCCGTCGACCAGGGCTGGGGTCCGAGTGACGTCGTTGACGTTGGCCGCAGTGGTGATGACTCTGAGAGGGGTGCCGCGTCCGTGGCAGATCAGGTGGTGTTTGTTGCCCGTCTTCCTCCGGTCGACCGGCGACGGACCGGTGTCGACTCCCCCATTTTGGCGCGGACGTGGGAACCGTCGACGCAGGGTCGGGACCAGTCCCGGCGCTGGCAACAGGCCGGAGCCTTCGACCAAGACCCGGAAGCCGGCAGGTCGGAACCATCGGTCTGGGCACGCCTGTCGACACGAGGCGGAAAGCGGTGTGCGCACCGCTGCGGAAGCTCTCGGGAGACCCGGACTGCAAGAACGGCAACTGCCCCACCCTGTGGGACACGACAGACGGCAGGGAGTGCGTCGTACGGGGGTACGTGATCAACGACCCTGAGCGGCTGGCGCAGCTCGACCTGCCCGAGCAGGAGCGCGGGGGCCCGAGTGACGGACCGGGTGTCGGCGGCCAGCCCGGCGACCGTGCGGGTCTGCGTCTCCAGCAGGGGGAGCAAGACTTTCGGCGCGGTGGACTGGCCGAGCTTTCGCAACTGGTCGAACTGTGCGCGGAAGGAGGAGAGGAGGGGGCAGGCCGTGAAGGGCGCTGGCCCGCTGAGTGTCAGGCCAAGGTCGATCAGCGCACCCGTGCCCGCCGAAAGGACCGCCCGGCGCCCCACGAGCCAGGGGCTCGGGGCAGCGGGATGCCCGGCGGTGTCCGAGTCGGTCTCGGGCGGACCGCCAGGCGCTGCAGTTCGCCGTTCGCGCCGAGGAAGGCGTCGCACCGAGAAGCCAGTTCGGGGGACGCGGAGCGCTCCCCGCGTTCGACCTTGCTGAGGTGCCCCTTGTCGTAGTTGAGCGCCGTGGAGAACTCGGTCAGAGTAAGCCCCGCATTCTGTCGCAAACGGCGAAGCTCCGGGCCAAATCGTAAGGATGTACTCATCATTGACCTCTCCTTGAACGGTGATCGTGAGAGCGGCGAGCCCGCACGGTAACTTTCGTCCTGTGTTCACTGGCGGCACGAAGATCGACGGTCAATACATTGCGTGACCAGGTCGTTTCGCTTCGCATCCGAGAGCGAGTTTGGCACGAGGTTCGCCTCGGGGGTCACGGTTCGGCGGGGTTGCCCGTCGCCTCTTCGTTTGCCGCGGTTTCTCCGTCTGTCCGATCTTGGGTGTCGCGCAGCCCAGTCGTCTCGTTTACTAACCTCCATGTTAGTAACGTGGTAGTTAGTTTCATGGGAGGTCGGTGGCGTGGTGGAATTCGTAGGTCGTCGGCAGGAGCTGGCCACGTTGGAGCGAGAGCTTCAGAAGGTGGTGGCAGCGGTCGGCGGTGAGCGGCCCGGGCGGTGTGTGATGCTGCGCGGGCGGCGCCGGGTGGGCAAGTCGCGGTTGGTCGAGCTGTTCGTGGAGCGTTCCGGGGCGCCGTTCTTGTTCTACGCGGCCACCGGCGCGTCTCCTGCGGGTGATCTGGCGCGGCTGGCCCGCGACGCTCAAGCGTCGACGCTGCCGCTGGCGCAGCTGGTGGCCGCCGCGCGGCCGGAGAGCTGGGACGCCGCGTTCGACGTGCTGGCCGCGGCGCTGCCCGACGACCGGGCGAGTGTGCTGGTCATCGATGAGGTGCCGTACCTGATGGACGCCGAAGGGGCTTTCGAGGGCGTACTGCAACGGGCCTGGGACCGAGTGCTGGAGAAGAAGCCGGTGCTGCTGGTGCTCATCGGCTCGGATCTGTCGATGATGGAGGCCCTGAACAGCTACGGGCGCCCCTTTCACCAACGTGGCCGGGAGATGGTGCTGGGGCCGCTGAACCCCGCCGAGGTCGGGCGGATGCTGGGACTGGAGCCGGCCGAGGCATTCGACGCCGCGTTGGTCACCGGCGGGCTGCCGTTGATCTGCGCGGAGTGGCCGCACGGCGCGGGGATGTGGGACTTTCTCGGCGAGGCGCTGCACGATCCTGTTTCGGCACTGCTGGTGTCCGCCGAGCGCTCGCTGGCCGCGGAGTTCCCGCCGCAGGCCCAGGCCCGTGCGGTGCTGGCGGCGATCGGCAGCGGTGAGCGGACCTTCACCAACATCGCCCGCGCGGCCGGCGGGATCGGTGCCACGCCGCTGCTGCGGGCGCTGGAGCTCCTCACGGACAAGCGCATCGTCGCCGCCGAGTTGCCCGTGTCCCTGCGCCCCTCGAAGGACCGCCGCTACCGGGTGGCGGATCCCTACCTCCGGTTTTGGTTGCACCTTCTCGGCCCCTCCATGCAGGAGATCGAGAGGGGGCGAGGCGACCTGACCCTGGCACGGATCCGGGAGAACTGGACCAGCTGGCGCGGTCGGGCTGTCGAGCCGCTCCTTCGCGAGGCACTCGCCCGGATACTGCCCGACGACCAGCTGCCCGCAGCCCCCGCGGTCGGCGGCTACTGGACCCGGACGAACGACGTCGAGATCGACATCGTCGGGGCCGATCGCGCCCCGATCGCCAAGGAGCTGCTGTTCGTCGGTTCCATCAAGTGGCTGGAGAACTCATCCTTCGACCGGCACGACCTGGCAGCCCTTCACCGCCACCGGGCTGCGCTCACGACCGAACCCGTCCCGGTCGTGGCGGTCTCGCGTGGCGGGGTCGACTGTCCGGGGCTCGATGCCGCCTACGGTCCCGGCGATCTGTTGACAGCCTGGCCGCTGTAGGCAGTGGCTCACGTGACAGTGCATGACCGGCAACCATGCTCGACCTCGTCGAGTGGGGGCCCCATCCGTGATCTCGTCGCAGCGGTCCGCAGGTTTCCGGAGCCTGTGACACCTGCGGTGCTTCTGTAGCGTTGCACTGCGGCCCTTGTCCGGCGGGACGACCGGCGCTTACGTCCAGGCCCGGCCCGTGGTGTCTTGGCGAGGGGCGGCGGTTCGGGACGGACTCGGTCGGGTAGGGCGGGGCGGGGGTAGCCTGCTCGGCGTGCCGCAGAAGTATGTCGAGTTCCGCCTTGCTTCGGAGGACATCTCCACCGTTCGCTTCGGTGTGTCGCCGGGGCACGAGATCGTGCACGCGGTGCGGACCCTCAGCAGGCCGCAGGAACAGCCGCTGCAGTGGGGGTGGTTGCGGGCCGTGCGTGCCGATGTGCCGCGGGAGTCGCTGGAGTTGTTGCGGCTCGTCGTGGGGGAGGCCGGGTACGCGCCCGATCTGTTCACGTCGGCACCGTCGTGGGACCTCACGCCCGCCGACGAGATCGCGCGGCTGCGGCAGGCGCCGCTCGAGCCGATCTCGGTCGACCTGCGCAAGCGCGCGATCCGCAGCGCCGGCGTCGCGCGGGCCGCGCTGGAGCGGATGGCGGCCGAACCGGAGAAGGTCCGCGCCATGATCGTGCGTCATGTCGAGGCGTTGTGGGAGACCGCGCTCGCCCCGTACTGGGCCCAGATCGAACGCATCCTGCACGCGGACATCGGCTCCCGGGTGCGGCGGATGACCGCGGACGGTCTGGCCGGGATGGCGGCCGATCTCGGTGAGGCCGTCGAGTGGAGCGCCGACACCGGGTTCGACACCGTGCGCGTGCGGATGGAACGGCACGAGGAGATCGTCGACTGCCACGGGCGGGGGCTCGTGCTGGTGCCGTCGTTCTTCGCGCGGCACTGCGCGGTGCTCACGGAGCCGCCCGCGCAGCCGACGCTGTTCTACCCCGCGCTCGGCGTGTCGGAGGCGTGGCACCGTGCCGATGCGGCGGACGCGCTGGCGGGCCTGCTCGGGGAGAGCCGCGCCGCGGTGCTCCTCGCGCTCGGCGTGCCGCTGTCGACGACGGAGACCGCGGCGGAGGTCGGTATCGCGGCGTCCACCGCGTCCCACCACCTCGACGCCCTGCGCGCCGCGGGGCTCATAGCGTCCCGGCGGGCCGGGCGGCGCGTGCTGCACGCGCGGACGCCGCTCGGGGATGCGCTCGTCCACCGCGTCTGACGTGTACGACGCGTCCGGCGCGGTGGACGAGCGCGACCGGGGCCGCGACCGGGACCTGGCCCCGTGTCGCGGAGGTCACTGCCCGGGAACGGGGTCCGGTCCCGTGCCGTGCTCGGCGACGTACGCCTCCGGACCCTGGTCGGCCGCCTGGGGCTCCATGTACAGGAACTCCAGGATGTTGCCGTCCGGGTCCTCCAGGGAGCGGCCGTACATGAACCCGTGGTCCTGCGCGGGCCGCGGCTCGCGTCCGCCCGCGGCGACGCCGGCGTCGACGGTGGTGTCGACGTGCTCCCGCGAGTCACGCGAGAACGACACCAGGACCTGGGCGACCTTGTGCGGGTCGGCGATCTCCTTGTCGGTGAACTGGGAGAAGTGCCCGTGGGTGAGCACCATGAAGTTGGTGTTCTCGTCCCAGACGACGCAGGCGGCTTTCTGGTCGGTGAACATCGGGTTGATGGCGCAGCCGAGCGCCGTGTAGAAGGCCTTGCTGCGGTCGAGGTCGGTCGTGGTGAAGTTGACGAAGATCATGACGGTGACTGCTCCTGGTCTCGGGAGGGTGTGCCTCGGGTGCGCTTCGGGTGTGCTTCCTGCGCTTGCCGGGATCAGACTGGCAGTGGGCGCGGCGGCGTCCCATTGATTCGACTGGGGTCGAAAGGTCGAGGGCTTGCGGCCGCGCGGCTACGCGGCTACGCGGGTTCCAGGGACCAGGACGAGCGGGACGTGACCAGGTAGAGGCCGGGGCCCGGGACGGCGAAGCGTGCGCGCCCCGTGCCCTTGCCCGCGCAGAGGCGGCTATGGGTGGTCAGGTCGGGATTCGGGGCCTCCAGGGCGTAGGGTCCGCCGCCGTGGTGGACGAACACGAACTCCCGGCCCGGGTCGGCCGCGTAGCCGAAGGCGTGGTCTCCCGTGGAGCGGAGGCGCAGGCCGGCCACGGAGCCGCCGTCGAGGACCAGCAGCTCGTGGCCGGGTGGCTGCAGCCAGACGCGCCACGAGCCGGACGTGTCCACCGAGACCCGGACCGGGTCGCCCCCCGAGGCCGGTACGGGAACGACGGTGACGACGCCCCGCCGGTCGTCCTGGCCGGAAGGGCGACGCCGCGCTCCGGTGGCGGGGGCCGGGCCGGTCGTCAGGTACGCCTGGCCGTTGACGTCCCCCCACAGCCGGGCCACCAGCAGTACCGGGACCCCCGGTGCCGGGCGGGCCAGGTCGACCTCGCGGCTGCCGCTGCCGGCGGCGCGTCGCTCCTCGGGGGTGCCGAAGGGCCAGTTCCCGTAGGGGTCCTGGGGTGTCCGCGGGGCCCCCGAGGGGACGGGAGCGGCGGTCGCCGAGGGGGATGTGGGGGACGAGGGGGATGAGGGGGCCGAGGGCAACGGGGACGGGTGGGAGGGCGGCGGTGGTGTCGGGACCTTGGACGGTCGGATGCCATGGGTGCGAGCCGGGCGAGCCGGGTGGGCCGGGTGGGCCACCGGAGTCGATGGGGCCGCCGGTGCCGCCGGGGTGGTCGGCCGGGCGTCGGTCAGGCGGACGGCGTCGGCCGCGCAGACCGGGACCGGGCGGGCGGAGCCACCGTCGGGTGCCCACAGGACCTCGGTGGTGGAGGGACCGTGCCGCGCGTCGAAGAAGCAGGCGGGGCTCTCCTGGGGCAGCGGGCGGCCCGAGGCCCGCGCCTCGGCGCGGGCCAGCGCCCTCCGCCCGGCGTCCAGGGTGCGCAGGGCGTCCTGTGCGTCCGCCAGGTCGCGGTCCCCGAGCAGGTCGCGTTTCGCCTGCTCGTAGGCGTCGAGAGCCTGGCCGAAGTCGTCGAGCAGAGCGGACCCGGGTGTCCGGCCGTCCCGTCCGTCGTGGTCTGCCGCGAGGTCGAAACGGGCCAGTGCCTCACCGAAGGCGGTGATGTCCGCTTCGACGGCGGCCAGCCGCTCGTCCTTCTCCCCGAAGAACCGCCGGATACCCTTCATCGCCCCCACCTGGCCGAGACAGTCGTTCGAACCTCGGTGAGTTTAGGAGTGGTTGGGCTACGGGAGGGTCCAGCCGTCGGCGAAGTCGCAGAGCGTGTCGGTGCGGTGGCGGAGTGCGGCGAGGGTGTGGGAGGGGGCCTCGCGGAGGTGGGGGAGGGCGTCGACCCAGCGGTCCCAGAGGCCGCCGGGGGCGGTGAAGCGGTCGGCATGGCGGGTGCCGAGGTGGGCGTCGAGGCGGAGGAGGGCGCCGAGGGCCGCGGCCTGGTCGTAGCGGAGGTCGGTGCGGGGGAGGTAGCGGTCGAGGTAGGCCGTGAGGATGGCGGCGTCCGCGGGGGTGCCGAAGCGGGCCAGGGCGAAACAGTAGGCGCCGCCGGAGAAGCAGAACTCGCTGGCCAGGAGCAGCTCGCCGAGGTGTTCGCGGTACGTGGCGCGCCGGCCCACGCCGATCAGCCAGGCGGTGGTGAAGCGTGAGCGCCACTCGAAGCCGAGGAGGGCGTCCAGTTCGGCATCGGTGACCGCGGCCGCGTCGTCCAGGAGGTGACGGACGAAGCGTTCGGCGAGGGGCCGGTCGAACTGCAGGAAGCGGCCGCTCTTCAGCTCGCGGTAGCGCGGACGGCCCGTTTCCTTACGGGTCACGTAGCGCTCGATCACGTAGCCGTAACCGATCTCCTCGGGGTCCTGGAACGGCATGGGTCATCTCTCCGGGTCGGGCGGTGCGGGCGGTGGGGTTGGCGGGTCCGGTGGGGTCGGGGGGCGGGGGACGTCGTTGTCGTGAGGTCCTGTGCATTCTCGGCGGGGGGCGTGAGGGCTGCCAGCAGTTTCCCGCCCGCCGCGCGTCGGCGGTGGGATACTCCTGGACGGCCGGGCGGTCCGGTCGGAGGGGGTGTGGCGGGGTGCGGCGGGTCTCGGTGGTGGGGTGTTCCGGGTCGGGCAAGTCGACGCTCGCGCGGAAGCTCGCGGGCGTCCTCGGCGCGCCGCACGTCGAACTCGACGCGTTGCACTGGGGGCCCGACTGGTCCGCGGCGTCGGCCGAGGAGCTGAGCGCACGGGTCCGGCGGGAGACGGCCGCCGACGCGTGGATCGTGGACGGCAACTACCAGAGCAAGATCGGCGACCTGGTGTGGCAACGCGCGGACACCGTGGTGTGGGTGAACCCGCCCCGGTGGCGGGTGATGTGGCGTTCCCTCACCCGCACGGTGCGGAGGGCGGCGACCGGTCAGGAGCTGTGGAGCGGCAACCGTGAGAGCTGGCGCGGGCTGCTGTTCTGGCGCGGCGAGGACTCGATCCTGTGGTGGGCCTGGACCTCGTACCCGGGCGTCCAGGAGCGCTACGAGGCGGCCATGCGCGACCCGCGGAACGGGCACCTCCTCTTCCACCGGCTGCGGACGCCGAAGGAGGTCGAGCGCTTCCTGACGGGCCTCGCCGCCCAGGACCGGCCAGAGCGGTAGCGCGGACCTCGCCCAGCGCGGGCGGACCACTCGGGCGGACCGCCTGGCCTGCGGGGCGGGCAGGGGGCTGGGATGCTGGAGGCAGGAGGGCGGGCGGCACTGGACCTGCGGACAGCGGTGGTGAGCGTCGTGGCGGAGACCGACGGTGGACGGACGGGACGCGCCGGGACGGCCGCCGCTCCCGGCCCGGACCCCCTGCCGGACCCCTTCCTGCGGACCCGGATCACGGTGCCGGTCACCCCCGGCACCTACCTGCGGCGCCCTCGGCTGCTGCGCCGTCTCGACGGGGCGCTACGGGCGCCCCTCACCCTGGTCGAAGGGCCGGCCGGCGGCGGCAAGACGCTGCTGACGGCCGACTGGGTCGCCGGCCTGGACGCGCCCGTCGCCTGGCTCACCGTCGAGCCGGGGGACGACCGGCCCGGCGTGTTCTGGACGTACGTCCTCAGGGCGCTCGGTTCCTGCGGTGCGCTGCGGCCCGGTGACCTCCCGGCGGACGCGTCCCGGATGACCGGCGAGCTGCCGGCGCGGCTCGCCGCCGCGCTCGAGGCGCGGGAGCGGCCCGTGGTCCTGGTGCTGGACGACTTCGACCGCGTGGGCGCGCCGGAGGTCGCCGAGCAGCTGGAGTTCGTGCTGCGCCACGCCGGCCGGGGCCTGCGCCTGGTGCTCGTCACCCGGACCGAGCCGCTGCTGCCCCTGCACCGCTACCGCGCGGCGGGCGAGGTGACGGAGATCCGCGCCGCGGAGCTGGTGTTCACCCCCGAGGAGACCGTCGACCTGCTGGACCTGCACGGGCTGTCCCTCCCGCTCGCCGCCGCCCGCGCCCTCTTGGACCGCACCCGGGGCTGGGCGGCGGGGCTGCGCCTGTCCGCCCTGGCCGCCACCCGCAGCGCCGACCCGGAGGTCTACCTCAAGGAGTTCGAGGCCGGACACAGCGCCATCGCGGACTTCCTGCTGGCCGAGGTCCTCGAGGGGTGCACGGAGCGGACGCAGGACCTGCTGCTGCGGGTGAGCGTCCTGGAGCGGTTCTGCCCGGAGCTGGCGAACGAGCTCACCGACCGGGTCGACGCCGAGCCCCTCCTCGTCGCACTGCACCGCGCCAACGCGTTCGTCGAGGATCTCGGGCACGGGTGGTACCGGCTCCACCCGCTGTTCCGGGAGATCCTCCGGGCGCACCTGCGGGTGCGGCTGCCGGGGCTGGAACCGGAGCTGCACCTGCGGGCGGCCCGCTGGCTGCGCCGGTCCGGCCATGCGGCGGAGGCCGTCGCCCACGGCGCGGCCGCCGGCGCGTGGGACTTCGCCGCGGACACCGTCGTCGACGACCTGGCGATCGGCCGGCTGATGACCGGCCCGCGGGCCGGCGACCCGGGCGGGCCGTTCGCCCGGATGGGGCCCGAGCGCGGGAGCCCGGCGCGGGACCTCGTGCGGGCGGCTCTGCGGCTGTCGCGGAACGACCTGTCCCGGCACGACCTCGACGACGCGCTGGTCCACCTCCGCCGGGCCGGGGAGCGGCAGCAGGACGGAGGCCCGGAGTCCGCGGCCGCCCGGCTGAGCCGCGCCGCGGTCGAGGCGCTCGCCGCCCGGCGGACCGGGGACCCGGCGCGGGCCGGGGCGGCGCTCGAGGCGGCGGAGCGGGCGGCGCGAGACGTCCCGGCGCGGCTGCTGGAGGAGCGGCCCGAGGTCCTGTCCCTCCTGCGGGCCCACGCCGGGGCGGCGTACGTGTGGGCCGGGCGTTTCGAGGAGGCGCGGGCCGTCCTGACACCGGTCGCGCGGGCCGCCCAGGGCCCGTGCGCCGCCGTGGCGAAGGAGGAGGCGCTGGCCCACCTGGCGCTCCTCGACCAGCTCACGGGATGGCTCGGACGGGCGGAGCAGAAGGCGCTCGCCGCGGTGTCGGAGGAGGAACGGGCGGGGCTGCCGCGGTCGTCCGGTTCCGGCGTCGGCCGGCTGGTGCTGGCGGCCGTGGCGCTCGACCGCCGTGAGACGGACCGGGCGCGGCAACTGCTCGACGAGGGCGCCCGGGCGGGTGCGGAGGGGCCGCCCGATCCGGTGCCGGAGGCGCTCCGTGCGCTGGTCGCCGCCCGTCTGCTGCTGGCGGACGGCAAGCCGCGGGCCGCCGTCGAGGCCGTCCGGCGGCCGGTGCGCGCCGTGGTGGCCTCGCCCTGGGCGGAGGGGCACGCCGCGCTGGTCGTGGCCTCCGCCCGGCTCGCGGAGGGGCGGGCGGACGCGGCGACCGAAGCGGTCCGGGACCTCACCGGCGACCAGCCGCTGTGCGCGGTGGAGGCGGCGGCGGTTCACCTCGCCGCGGGGCGCGCGGAGCAGGCGGTCGCGTCGCTGGACGCCGTGCGCGCCGGGAGCGGGGCGGGGCCGGCGGTGGCCGTGCGCGCGCTGCTGGTCAGGGCGGGCGCCGCGCAGCGCGCGGGGGACGAGGACGCCGCGCGGAAGCTGGTGGAACGGGCGCTGCTGGACGCCCGGCGGGAGCGGCTGCGGGGTCCGTTCCGCGACGCGGGGGCGTGGCTCCGGCCGCTCCTCGCCGCGCCCCCGCTGAGGGAACTGGCGGCCGGCTGGCTCACCCCCGACGCGCCGCGCCCCGGTGGCCCGTCGCTGCCGGCGACTCCGCCGGAGCTCGCCGCGGCGGAACTCAGCGGGCGGGAACGGGACGTCCTGGAACGGCTGGCCGGGATGATGTCCGCCGAGGAGATCGCCGCGGACCTGCACGTGTCGGTGAACACGGTGAAGTCCCACCTGAAGAGCGCGTACCGGAAGCTGGCGGTGAACCGGCGCGGCGACGCGGTGCGCCGGGCACGCGCCCTCGGACTGCTCTGACCACGCCCGCACCACCACGGGCCTGACCACGCCCGCACCACCGCGGCCTGACCACACCCCCACCACCACGGGCCTGACCACGCCCGCACCACCACGGGCCAGGCCGCGACCGGGGCGGCGTGGCGTCGGGCGGTAGGGGATCAGTGGCGGTCGGTGCGGATGCGGCCGGAGTCGCGGGCGGCCCGGAGCGCCGCGAGGTCCCGCTCGTTGCGGTCCGCGTAGGTCTGGGCGAAGACCGCGAGGGCCCGGTCGAAGCGGTCGCCGCCGCCCAGGTAGGCGGCGAGGGCGACGGGGTCGCCGGAGCGGGCGTGGGCCCGCGCCAGCCCGGCCCCGCACAGCTGGGCGAACAGGGCCAGCAGGCCGGGGCCCATGGTCTCCGGCCGGGGGATCCCCTTCCAGTCCCACAGCTGACGGACGTAGAAGTCCCGCGACCGCCCGTCGAAGCCGCGCACCCGGGTCCAGCCGAGGAAGATGTCGCTGGACGTCTGCATCAGGTGCTGCCCGGTGACCACCCGGCGGCCCTGGTTCTCGAACCGCTCCCCTCCCGCGTGGGGGGCCAGCACCGACTCCTGGGCCTCCTTGGCCTGCAGGAGCAGCGGATCGTCGTCGTCACGGCCGAGCAGGAGCACGATCCAGCAGCGCGTGCCGACGCTGCCGACGCCCACCACCTTGCGGGCCATGTCCACCGGACGGTAGTGCCGCAGCAGGTGCCTGCGCTCGGGCGGCAGGCTCCGCGCGTACCCCTCCAGCAGGCCGTGGATCTCGTCCTCGCGCCCGCCCTCCGGCGCCGGGTCCCGCAACCGGCCGAGCGGCGTGACCAGGGGCGGGTCGGCGGCGATCCGGCGGCCCTCGGGTGTCATCCTCGTCAGCTTGGCGAAGGCCCGCAGGTGGGTGCGGGTGCGGGCGCGCTCCGCCGCCTTCGCGGTCCGGCGCCCGGCCTCGTCGTCCAGCGAGGAGGCGAGTTCGCGCAGGTGGTCGGCGTCGTCCTGGGCGTACCAGACGTCGAGGGCCGGCATGCCGGCGAACCGCCGCATCCGCTCGCGGTACGCCCGCACGCAGGACCGTACGACACGCTCCTGCTCCTTGACCGACAGGCCGTTCGCCCTGGCCGCGATCACGAAGCCGGCCGCCAGACGCTTCACGTCCCACTCGAACGGCCCCTGCAGGGTCTCGTCGAAGTCGTTGATGTCGAAGACCAGACGCCGCTCCGGCGAGGCGAGCAGCCGGAAGTTCAGCGGATGGGCGTCCCCGCAGAGCTGGACCCGCAGCCCGGTGTCGGGCCAGGGCCCCAGATCCGCCGCCATGATGGCGGCGGCGCCGCGGTAGAAGCGGAACGGCGACTCGAGCATGCGGCCGTAGCGGATCGGCACCAGCTCCGGCACACGGGTCGCGGACTGCTCCTCGAGCGTCCGGACCGGGTCGGGGCGCTCCCGCGCCGGCTCGTACCGGCCGTGGCTCGAACGGGGCACCCGGCGGCGCGCCGCCCGGCCGTACGCCGCACGCTCGGCGGGGGACAGGGCGGGGGTGAAAGCGGCGCTGGGCGTGGTCATCGCGGCGGCCTCCTCGTCGGGCGTGCGGCGTGCGGGGCGTGCGGTGTGCGGAGCGTGTGGCGGCTTCCGGAGCGTGTGGCGGGCGGGGTGCGGGGCGTGCGGCGGCGTCCGGAGCGTGTGCGTGTGGCGTGCGGCGGGTGCCGCGTGCGGTGCGTGGTCCCGGTCGGGGTGTGGTCCGCCCCGGCCGTCCCACCGCCTCCAGGACACCACCCGGACGGCCCCGCAGGCTCACCCCTGCCGGGTGAGGCGACGGGGCCCCGCCCGGAGCAGGCTGGTCGTGGCACGGACCGACGTCCGGGCGCCCGTGCTCCCGGACCGTGAGAAACGAGGCACACGATGGCCGCGACAGATTCCGCGCACTCCGCGCCCGCCCCCCACGACCGGCCGGGCCGCTCGGCGAAGCAGGGATGGGCGAGCGGGCTGACGGCCTTCGCCGCGGTGATGCTGCTCCTCCTCGGCCTGCTCAACATCTTCCGCGGCATCATGGCCGTCGCGGAGGACGACGTGTTCGTCAGCACGCCCGACTACGTGTTCCAGTTCGACCTGACCAGCTGGGGCTGGATCCACCTGATCCTCGGCGCGATCGCGGTGCTGCTCAGCGCCGGGCTGTTCAAGGCGGCGACGTGGGCCCGGGTGGCCGGCGTGGCCATCGCCTCGCTCGTCGTCATCGCGAACTTCCTGTCGCTGCCGTACTACCCGATCTGGTCGGTGGTGATGATCGCGATCTCCGGCTTCGTGATCTGGGCGCTGTGCGTCGTCCGGCGCGACGACCACGGGGAACGCTGGGGCGTCTGAGGCGACGTCCGTGGCAACCGTCCCCTCAGGCGTCCCTCAGGCGTCCCCTCAGGGAAGGACCGGCCGGTGAAGCGGAGCAGCGGGGCGGGGCCGGGGGCGACGACGCGTCCCGCGGTCCCGCCGCACACGGGTTCCGCGGGGTGGGCGCGCGTCGCCGTGCTCGCCCTGGCGGCCGGCGTCGTGGTGCCGCTGGTCGCCGCGGGGCTGCGGAGCGTGTTCTGGGCCCTGGTCGGGTTCGGCGGACTGGCGCTGGCCGCCGTCGGGCTGTGGTGGTTCCTGGCGCACACGGGCGTGGTGCGCGCCGCCGGGCTCGCCCTGGCGGTGGCGGCGCCCGTGGCCGTCCTCGTCCTGTACGCGGTCTTCGACATGCTGGTGCCGGCGCTGGTCTCCCTGGCCCTGTGGCTGTTCGCGGCCACGGCGGCCCGCACGGCCCTGGGTCCCCGGAACACGGTGAAGAGACTCGGGCGGACCGTCGTCGAGGCGCCCCGGGCGCCGTGGGTGGTGATGAACCCGCGGTCCGGCGGCGGGAAGGTGGAGCGGTTCCACCTGGTGGAGAGGGCCGAGGCGGCGGGCTGCCGGGTGACCCTGCTGGACGGGAGCCAGGACGTCACCGCACTGGCCCGGGAGGCGGTCGCCCGGGGCGCCGACCTGCTGGCGGTGGCGGGCGGGGACGGCACGCAGGCGCTGGTGGCGGAGGTGGCCGCCGAGCACGACCTCCCGTTCCTGGTGATCCCCGCCGGCACCCGCAACCACTTCGCCCTCGACCTCGGCCTGGACCGCGACGACCCGGCGGCGGCCCTGGACGCGCTGGCCCACGGCACCGAACGCCGGGTCGACCTCGGCTACGCCGCCGACCGGGTCTTCGTCAACAACGCCTCGTTCGGCGTGTACGCCTTCGTCGTCACCGACCCCGCCTACCGCGACGCCAAGGCCGGCACCGCCCTGCGCAACCTGCCCGCGCTGCTCACCGGCCCCGACGCGCCCCGGCTCGGGATGCGCGCCGACGGGACGCACGTGGAAGGGCTCCAGGCCCTCCTGGTCAGCAACAACCCCTACGGGCGGGCCGTCGACGCGGCCCACCCCGGGCGCCGGGAGCGGCTGGACTCCGGGCTGCTCGGCGTGGTGGGCGTGCGGGTCGCCAACGCCGCCCAGGCGGCGGGCCTGGCCCGCGGCCCGCACGCCGAGGGCCTCACCCGGCTGACCGCCCCGCAGGTCCTCGTCACCGCCGGCACGGACACCCTGCCGGTCGGCATCGACGGCGAACACGTCGTCCTGCCGTCCCCGGTGGTGTGCCGCATCGTGCCCGGGGCGCTGCGGGTCCGGGTCCCGGTGCGGCACGGCCGCCTCCGCCGGCCGCGGGCGGGCGTCGCGGACTGGCGGCGCGTGCTGCGCCTCGCGGCCGGCCGTCCGCCCGCCGACCCCGGCGTGCGGGACGCGCTGTGACCGTCATCTACGGCGGGCACCGTGACGGGCATCCGTGACGGTCATCCGGGCGGGTCACCTGCGACGGGTGAGGCCCGCGCGGGGCCGGGGGGCGCAGGATCGCGGGGGAGGGCGGACCGTCCACCTGTCGCCGACGCCGTTTCGTGGGAGGACTTCCCGTGCGCTACGAGATCCGGGTCGAGGGCCACCTGTCGGACACGCTCGCCCAGACCTTCCAGGAGCTGGACCACGTGGTGATGGCCGGGCAGACCGTGCTGTACGGCCCGGTCGTGGACGAGGCGCACCTGTACGGGCTCCTGGCGCGGTGCCGGTCGCTGGGGCTGCGGGTGGTGGAGATGCGGCAGTTGCCGGAATGAGGAGGCGCACGATGACCGCGACGCACGACCGACAGGCGTACACGGTGAAGCCCGGACAGGCGGAGGGTCTGCGCGTCTTCGCCGCCGTGATGCTGGTCCTGGCCGGGCTGCTCGACGCGCTCCGCGGGATCATGGGCATCGCCGGGGACGACGTGTTCCTCCGGACGCCCGCGTACGCGTTCCGGTTCGACCTGACGGCGTGGTCGTGGATCCACCTCGCGTTCGGCGTGCTCGCCGTGCTCGTCGGCGTGGCCCTGTTCCGGCCGGCGCGCTGGGCGCGGCCGGGTGGGGTGGCCGTCGCCGTCTTCCTTGTCCTGACCGGCTTCCTCTCCCTGCCGTACGCCCCGCTGTGGTCGCTGGTGGTGATCGCCCTCGCGGGGTTCGTGGTGTGGGCGCTTTGCGTGGTCCGGCGGGTGAGGTGACGCGGCGTGCCCGCCGTCACCGGCGTCTGCTGTGATGGGACGTTCGGACGTGGGCGTGCTGGAGGAGTGGGGGCAGTGGTGGGAGTGCGGGTCGAGCTGGGCGGGGCCTCGATGGAGCGGGTGGAGGACGTCCTGGAGGAGGCGCGGCGGGAGGGGGCCGCGGTGTACTTCCTCGCCACCGCGGCGGAGGACGTCAGGGAGGAGTTCTTCGGCGCGGTGCGGGCGGGGCTTCCGCTCGACCCGCCGCTGACCGGCTCCCGGAGCTGGGACGCCCTGTCCGACGCCCTGAGCGGGGGCCTGGCCGTGGCGGGTGCGCGGTCGCACGTGATCGTCTGGCGGGTCGCGGACGGCACGGACGTGGACGCGGAGGACTTCCGGACCGCTCTGGCGGTGCTGGGGGACGCCGTCGAGGTGCTAGCCGATCCGCGGGCGCTGGGCGGGAACGCGAAGCGGCTGACGGTGCTGGTCGTCCCGGCGACGGTGTGGTGCCCCCGCTGCGACCAGGGCTGGGTGGTCCGGCGCCGGGTGCGGGGGCGCGGGCGGGACGCGGGGTTCTTGGTGTGCCGGGAGTGCGACACGGTGTGGGAGCGCGGCCTCGCCTCGAACCGGGGGCCGTTCCCGCTGCTGGAGGAGCATCTGGGACGCCTCGGCGTGGAGCCCCGGTGGACGAGCCTGGACCGCGTGGGGTGCCGGGACGGCGCCGCGTCGGCATGATGGGCCCCGGCGGTCGCGGGACAGCGCTCCGCCGCAGGGGAAAGGGGGACGGGACGCATGACGCGTGCGGGGGTGTATCTCGCGCATCCGCGGGCCGGCAGCTTCAACCACGCGGTGTTCGGCGCCGTGGTGGATGAGTTGCGCGGCCGCGGCTGTGAGGTCCTGGCGCACGACCTGTGCGCCGAAGGGTTCGCGCCCGTGCTGCGGGCCGAGGAGACGGACACCGTCGGGGGCGGGGAACGGACGGCGGACGCGCAGGTCGCGCTGCACCGGGCGGAGGTGGCCACCCTGGACGTCCTGGTGTTCGTCCACCCCAACTGGTGGGGCATGCCGCCCGCCGTCCTCACGGGGTGGGTGCAGCGGGTGCTGACGCCCGGTGTCGCCTACAAGCTGGGGACGGGGGAGGGCCGGCCGGAAGGACTGCTGAAGGCCCGGCGGGCCCTGGTGCTCAACACCTCCGACACGCCCGCCGAGCGCGAGGAGACCGAGTTCGGCGACCCGTTGCACTCCGTCTGGTCGGCGTGCGTGCTGCCCTACGTGGGGGTGGACGACGTCCGCCGGGTCGTCTTCCGCACGGTCGCCGGCTCCGACCGGGCGACCCGCGAGGCGTGGCTGCGCCAGGCGCGCGCCCGGGCCGCGGACCTGCTGGTGACCTGACCGGGGAACGCGCCTGAGCCGGGGCCTGAGCCTGGGCCGTGCCGGGGCCTGAGCCCGAGTCGACGGCCTGAGCCGGGGTCAGTGGGTGTCGGTCGTGTGGTGCCGGTGCGCGCAGGCACGGGGAGCGGTGAGCAACTGGCGGATGCGCTCGCCCACTTCGGCGCCGTCGCGGGCGGGCGCGGGGAAGAGCAGGCGCAGGTCGCAGTGGCCGTGGGCGTGCTCGCACCGCAGGGTGACGGACCGGCTGTCGAGCGCGTAGGGGACGGTGCGGAGGATGTCCCGGGGCAGCCGGAGGCCGGCCGCCTCGATGAGGCCGCGCACCAGATCGCCGTGGGCGTCCGCGAGATGGGTCAGCATCGCCGCCTCCTCGACGGCGAGCGGGTCCGCCTCGGCGCGGGCGAAGTCGTCGAGGGGGACGTCCACCGAGCCGGTGGCGGTGCGGAGTTGGACCCAGCCGGGGTCGAGGCGCAGGGCACCGCCGTCGCCGTCCGTGTCGCGGGCGGCGACGATCGAGAGGCTGCCGGAGACGGTGACTCGGGCGCGGACCCGCTCGCGGGCGGCGGTGGGCGCGATGTCGGTGAACTCCAGCAGGCAGGCCAGGGTGCCGTGCGGGGACTCGGCCACCTGACGGGTCAACGGGTCTCCGGCCGGGGGGTGCAGGGCGATCCGGCCGTCCCGTTCCACGGTGTGCATGCCCAGCAGGTCGTAGTCCTGCCCGGTCGTGGTGAGGGAGAGCGAGGACGCGCGGGCCATGACCGTCCGCACGCGCTCCGCGGCACTCGGGCCGGGCAGGGCGTCTGTCGTGTAAGGGCGCAAGACAACTCCAGGCGGTACGGGCCGGATCCGCAGCCCTCGGCGTACTCAGGTCAGGTAAGGCTTACCTTACTTCACGCTCCCGCGTCCTGACAGGGGGGCTCGCCGACCGGCCCCGCCCACGCGGACCCCGGGCGGACGGCGCCGCCGGTGGTGGACGATGGACGGAGCCGGAACGGCGAGAGGGGCGGGGAGCGTGGGGCGGGACGAACGGGACGCGGTCGCGCGGGGCGCGCGGCTGTACGAGGCCGCGCGGGCCCTGACCGCCGACCACGAACGGGCGGTCGAGGCGGTCCGGGCCGCGCTGGAGCCGCTGCGGGAGGCGGCGGTGCGGCGCGAACTCGACGCCATCCCCGTGTCCCGGCTGCAGGACGTGACGGAGGGGCGGCTCCGGCTCGGGAGCGTGGGCAGGAGCGGCCTGCGCACGGTGGGGGAGGTGCTCGAGGCGGGCCCCTACCGGCTGCGGCAGATACCCGGGGTCGGGCAGCGCACCGTCGACCAGATGCTGGCCGCCGCCCGCCGGCTCGCGGAGGCCGTGCGGGAGACGGTCGCCGTCCACCTCGACGTCGACCGGCCGGAGCCGCGCACCACCGCGCTGGTCGCGGCGCTGCACGTCCTGGTGGAGGCCGGACCGGAGGCGCGGCGCGCGGTGGACCGGGCCGCCGCCCTGGAGCGGCGGCTGGGCCCGCTGCTGGCGGACGCCTCCCCCGCCACCGGGCGGCTGCGGATGCTGATGGCGGGCCGGGAGGGGCGGGCCCGCGCGCTCTCGGCCGTGGCCGAGGTCCGCTCGCTGACCGAGGAGGCCGGACGGGAGGACGTGCCCGCCCTGCTCGCCCAGGCCTCCGTGGACCTCCTGCGGGGGCCGGTCACCGAGGTCGCCGCGTGGGTCGACTTCGAACTGCGGTCCGCCGAGTACTACGGCCTCCTCGCCGAGGTCTCCGGGCGGCAGCCGGCCAGGGCCGCCGCCGAGGGCTTCCTGCCCGACGAGATCGCCGAACGGGTGCGCGCCCAGCACCTCGACGACACCCACCGCAGGGTCTCGCTGCGCGGCTACCAGGCGTTCGGCGCCCGGTTCGCGCTGGCCCAGCGCAAGGTGATCCTCGGCGACGAGATGGGCCTCGGCAAGACCGTCCAGGCCATCGCCGTGCTGGCCCACCTGGCCGCCGAGGGGCGAAGCCGGTTCCTGGTGGTGTGCCCGGCGAGCGTGCTGGTCAACTGGACCCGGGAGATCGAGGCCCGCAGCGCCCTGCGGGTCACCGTGCTCCACGGGTCCGACCGGCACGAGGCGTTCGCCGACTGGCGGGAACGCGGCGGGGTCGCGGTGACCACCTTCGACGCGCTGCGCGGCTTCCCGGCACCCGGCGACGGGGACGGTCACGGCGACGGTGACCGCGACGGCGACCGCGAGGTCGGGCTGCTCGTCGTCGACGAGGCGCACGCCGTGAAGAACCCGCTGGCCAAGCGGTCGCAGGCGGTCGCGCGGTGGGCGGAGCGCTGCGAGCGCGCCCTGTTCATGACCGGGACGCCGATGGAGAACCGGGTCGCCGAGTTCCGGAACCTGGTCGCGATGCTGGACCGCGGGATCGCCGACTCCCTGGGCGAACGGGACGCCCCGGCCGGATCGGTCGCCTTCCGCGAGGCCGTCGCCCCCGTCTACCTGCGGCGCAACCAGGAGGACGTCCTCGCCGAGCTGCCCAGCCTGCAGCAGACGGACGAGTGGGAGGAGTTGAGCGCCTCCGACGAGGAGGCGTACCAGGAGGCCGTGCTGGCGGGCAACTTCATGGCGATGCGCCGGGCGGCGTACGCGCGTCCCGAGAAGTCGGCCAAGCTGGGCCGGCTGCGGGAGATCGTCCAGGAGGCCGGGGAGAACGGCCACAAGACGGTGGTGTTCTCCCACTTCCGGGACGTGCTGGGCGTGGTGGAGGACGCGCTCACCGCGCAACAGGCGCCCGCCGTACCGGTGTTCGGCCCGCTCACGGGAAGCGTCCCGGCGGAGCGGCGGCAGCGGACCGTCGACGACTTCACGGCCGCCGAGGGCCCGGCGGTGCTGCTGGCGCAGATCCAGGCCGCCGGCGTCGGCCTCAACCTGCAGGCCGCCTCCGTGGTGGTCATCTGCGAGCCGCAGGTCAAGCCGACCGTCGAACACCAGGCGGTGGCCCGGGCCCACCGGATGGGCCAGGTCAGGCCGGTCCGCGTGTACCGCCTGCTTGCCGCCGGGGGAGTGGACGAGCGGATGGTGCGGATGCTGGAACGCAAGACGCGGCTGTTCGACGCCTACGCCCGGCGCTCCGCGGTCGCCGAGGCCACCCCGGACGCGGTGGACGTCTCCGACACCGAGCTGGCCCGGCGGATCGTCGAGGAGGAACAGGCACGGCTGGGCGTGGCCGGCGGGAGCCGCACGACGGCCGAGTGACCGAGGAGCCGAGCAGCGGGGCGCGAAAAGGTGACGCCACGTCGTCACGCCCCGCTGCTCGCGCTCGACGGCCGCGGTGACGGCCGCGTCCCGGACCCGCGCCGCGTGGTGGTCGGCGCGGGTGCGGTCGTCACCCGGTCGCCGGGCCGGTGTGTGACGTTCGCGGCCCGGCCAGCCCCCCGCTGCGGAGCCGTCCGTCCAGCCCATTGACAGGAAGTCAAAGAATTCTACTGTTGGGTAACCGTCAATGGGCGCCTCACCGGTGCCTGCGCCCTCCAGGAGCTGTCTCCCGCGCCGACGAGGACGCCTGCCCCGACATCGACGTCCGCAACACCGCCGTTCCCGTGACGAAGGCGAGACTTCTCTCCATGAGCAGGATCGAAGCACGGCCCCGCGCGGCCCTCCCCGCGTTCCCCTTCGACGAACCGGACCTGCCCGCTGTGCGCCGCGGCCTCGCACCGCGCGCCGAGGAACGGGCGAGGGCCGGAGCCGGCGCCCCGGCCGTCACCGCCGCGGCGGCCGGGGCGGTGGGCCGATGAGCGCCGTCCCCGAGCGGCGCGTGACCCGCGTCCGGTCCGGCGACCTCTCCCTCGCCGTCCACGAGCAGGGCGACCCCGCCGCGCCGACCGTGCTGCTGGTCCACGGCTACCCGGACACCCACCGCGTGTGGGACGACGTGGCCGCCGACCTCGCCGCCGACCACCACGTGGTGCGCTACGACGTCCGCGGCGCCGGCGACTCCGACGCCCCCGCCCGCCGGGACGGGTACCGGCTCGCGCTGCTCGCCCAGGACCTGTTCGCGGTGGCCGACGCCGTCAGCCCGGACCGGCCGGTGCACGTCGTCGCCCACGACTGGGGCTCCATCCAGTCCTGGGAGGCGGTGACCGACCCCCGGGCCGCCGGACGCATCGCCTCCTACACCACCCTCTCCGGGCCCAGCCTGGACCACATGGGCCACTGGCTCCGCGACCGGATGCGCAGGCCCACCCCGCGCCACCTGCGGCAGCTCTCCTCGCAGGCACTGCACTCCTGGTACATCTACCTCTTCCACCTGCCGGTGCTCGCGCCCGCCGCCTGGCGGTTCGGGCTGGCCCGCAACTGGGGCACCGTCCTGCGGGTCCTCGAGGGCGTCCCGCCGCGCCCCGGTCACCCGCAGGGCACGCTCGCGGCCGACGCGGTGCACGGCATCGAGCTCTACCGCGCCAACATGCTGCCCCGGCTGACGAAGCCGCGGCGGCGCCCCACCTCCGTCCCGGTCCAGCTCGTCACCCTCACCCGGGACAACTACGTCAGCCCGGCCCTGTCCGAAGGGCTCGAACAGTGGGCCCCGTCCCTGTGGCGCCGGGAACTGCCCGCCACGCACTGGTCGGCGCTGCTCGGGAAGGGACCCGTCGTGGCCGCCATGGTCCGCGAGTTCGCCGCCCACCAGGAGGGCGCGCCCGCCAGCCCCGCGCTGACCAAGGCCCGGCAGGGCCGCCCCGACGCCCGCACGGGTGAGTTCGCCGACCGCCTGGTCGTCGTCACCGGCGCCGGCAGCGGCATCGGCCGGGCCACCGCCCTCGCCTTCGCGGAACGGGGCGCCTCCCTCGCCCTGTGCGACGTCACCCCGGACGGGCTGGAGCGCACCGCCGAACTCGCCCGCCTGCTCGGGGCCGAGGTCACGGCCCACCGGGTCGACGTCTCGGACGGCCCGGCGATGACCGCCTTCGCCGAGCAGGTCGCCGCCGAACAGGGCGTGCCGGACATCGTGGTGAACAACGCGGGCATCGGCCACTCCGGCACGTTCCTGGAGACCACCGAGGAGGAGTGGCAGCGCGTCCTCGACGTCAACCTGTGGGGCGTCATCCACGGCTGCCGGGTGTTCGGCGCGATGATGAAGGAGCGCGGCCAGGGCGGACACATCGTCAATGTCTCCTCGGCCGCCGCCTACCTGCCGTCCAAGATGCTGGCCGCCTACGCGACCAGCAAGGCCGCGGTCTTCATGCTCTCCGACTGCCTGCGGGCCGAGCTCGCCGCCGAGCGGATCGGCGTCAGCACGATCTGCCCCGGCGTCGTGCAGACCAACATCACCCGCACCGCGACCTTCTCCGGCCTCGACGCCGACGCCCTGGCCGCCCGTCAGGACCGGTTCACCGGTCTGTACGCCCGCCGGGGCTACCCGCCGGAGAAGGTGGCCGCGCAGATCCTGCGCGCGGTCCGGCGCCGGCGCCCGGTCGTCCCGGTCACCGTGGAGTCCAGACTGGCCCGCGTCACCAGCCGCCTCGCACCGGCCGCGATGCGGTGGGGGGCGCGCATCGGTCTCTAGCCGACGCCTCCGGCCGCCCACGGGTCTCCGGCCACGCGTCTCCGGCCACGCGTCGGTCTCCGGCCACGCGTCTCCGGCCACGCGTCGGTCTCCGGCCACGCGTCGGTCTCCGGCCAGGCGTCGGGCTCCGGCCAGGCGTCGGGCTCCGGCCACGCGTCGGGCTCCGGCCCGGCCGCGCTCGTGGCAGGGCCCCGACCGGCGCGGGGCCCTGGTCCGGGGTTCCGGGACGGTCACCGCTCCAGGGACCGGGCCAACCGCTGGACGCCCTCCTCCAGTTGGGCCGTGCCCGGGGTGCTGACGTAGCTGAGCCGCAGGTGCGGCGCGGGGGGCTCGGCGGCGAAGTAGGCGGCGCCGGGGGTGACGGCCACCCCGAGGCGGAGGGCGCCCGCCGCGACGGCGCGCTCGTCGGCGCCCTCCGGCAGGCGGAGCCACAGGTGGTACCCGCCCTGGGGCGGGCGAGCCGGCAGCAGGGCGGGAAGCCGGGCGGCCAGGGCGGACAGCAGCGCCGCGCGGCGGTCGCGCAACGCGGCGGCCAGCGCGCGCAGGTGGCGCGCCCAGGCGGAGGAGCCGACCAGCTCCAGGGCGGTCTCCTGCAGCGGCCGGGGCACGAACAGGCTGTCCACGGCGTGCACCGCGCGCAGCCGCTCCAGCGCCGGTCCGCGCGCGGTCAGGGCGGCGACCCGCAGGCTGGGCGCCGAGGACTTGGTGAGGGAACGGACGTGGACGACCACCCCGTCCGGGTCGTCCGCGGCCAGCGGGGGAGCCGGCACGGGGGAAGAGGCGTGCACCAGGCGGCGGGCGAAGTCGTCCTCCACCACGAAGGCGCCGGCCTGGCGGGCCACCCGCAGCACCTCGGCCCGGCGGGGCGCGGACAGCACCGCGCCCGTGGGGTTGTGGAACAGGGGCTGGCAGACCAGCAGACGGGCGCCGGTGGCGGCGAAGGCGTCGGACAGCAGGTCGGTGCGGATCCCGTCGGCGTCCACCGGAACCGGCACCGGCCGCAGCCCCGCCGCCCGCGCCACGGCCAGGGTGCCCGGATAGGTCGGGGACTCGACGAGGACGGGCGACCCCGGAGCGGCCAGCGCCCGCAGCGCGCAGGTCAGCGCGCTCTGGCCGCCGGAGGTGATCAGCACGTCGGAGGCGCCCAGCGGGCCGGCGGGGCCGCCGATGTCCCGGGCGAACCACTCGCGCAGCTCGGGCAGCCCCTCCACCGGAGGACGCGACCAGGTGCCGGGCCGCCGCCCCGCCCGGGCCAGGGCCGCGGCGAGGGCGCGCTCCGGCTGCAGCGAGGCGTGCGGATAGCCGCCGCTGAGGTCCACCACCTCGGGCGGCGGCGCGGACAGGGTGGCCAGTACCCCCGAGGCGTCGGCGACGCGCGGTCCGGCGTCCGCGGCGTGGTGCGGCGGAGCGGCACTCAGCGCCACCTCCTGCCAGGACACGTCGCCGAGTGGAGTAGCGGTGGGCGGATCGACGGCCTTGAACACCCCGGCGCCCGGCCGGGCGACCACCAGCCCCTCGGCCGTCAGCGCGGCGATCGCCCGGGAGACCGTCACCGGACTGACCTGATGGCGGGCGGTCAGCGTACGGCTGGAGGGGAGCTTGCGGCCGGGCGGGCAGTGCTCCAGCTCGGTCCGGAGGAGTGCGGCGAGCCGTTCGACACTGCTACCGTTGTTCATGACAGCACAGGATAGCGCTACTCACCTCTCCGCGGCGGACTTCCGCAGCGGTACTCTCCCCGCCGCCCTCGGCGTGGTCTCGTTCTCCCTCAGCTTCCCGGCCACGGTGTGGGCGCTGGACGGCTTCGGCCCCTGGACGGCCACCGGCGTGCGCGGACTGCTGGCCGGGCTGCTCGCCGCCCTCTGCCTCCGCCTGGCCCGGGTGCCGGTGCCCGCCCGTGAACACCGGGCGGCGCTGCTCACCGTGGCCGGCGGCTGCGTGGTGGGCTTCCCCCTGCTGACCACGCTGGCGCTGGAGACCACGTCCACCGCCCACTCCGCCGTCGTCATCGGCGTGCTGCCGCTGGCCACCGCCGTGATCTCCTCCGTCCTCACCGGGCGGCGTCCCTCCCGTGCCTTCTGGACGGCCGCCGGGGCGGGCGCCGCCGCCGTGCTGGTCTTCACGCTGGCGCGGAGCGGCGGCCTGCCCACGGCGGGGGACCTCTACCTCTTCGGCGCGCTGCTGGTCTGCGCCGCCGGCTACGCGCAAGGCGGACGGCTGGCGGCCCACATGCCCGGCTGGCAGGTCATCGCCTGGGGTTTGGTCGTCGCGCTGCCGGTCTCCGCGCTGGTCACCGTGTGCGCGCTGCCGGTGGAACCGGTGCGGCCGACCGCCGAGGCGCTGGTGGGGATGGCCTACGTCGCCGCCGTGTCGCAGTTCGGCGGCTTCGTGGTCTGGTACCGGGGGATGGCCGTGATCGGGGTCCCCCGCGCCAGTCAGCTCCAGCTGGCGCAGCCGCTGCTGACGCTGGGGTGGGCCGTCGCGCTGCTCGGCGAGGACCTGCCGCCGCTCGCCCCCGTGACGGCACTGGTCGTCCTGGCCTGCATCGCCGCGACCCAACGGGTCCGGGCGTGACGGCGGCGCCGGGGACGGCGCCGCCCGGTCGGGTCGGCGTCAGGGCGCGACCGCGCCCCACGGCGGCGGCCCGCTGCCCAGCGTCCAGGCCAGCAGGGCCTCCCGGTCCACGCAGAGGATGCCGCACTGTTCGGCGTACTCCAGCGCCGGGGCGGTGAAGTCGCTGGTGGTCACCAGGGCGGCCAGGTGCGCCTCATGGACGGTGAAGCAGGTGCCGCCGAAGCGCTGGAGGTCCTGGGAGCCGACCTTGTTGGTGGCGCAGTAGCGCTTGCACTGCAGGACCATCCGGCGGCCGTCGGGGGTGACGGCGAGGACGTCGGCGCCCAGGTCCCCGGCGCCGCCCACCACCTCGACCCCGGTACAGCCGTCCCGCTCGCACAGGGCGGCCACGGCCTGCTCGAACTCGTCGCCGTCCAGCGCGTCGTAGTCCGGAACGGGAGTGTCCCGCGGGTCGGGCGGGAGGACCACGGTGGGCTCGGTCGCCGTGGACGACGCCACGGTGGACGCCGAGGACCCCGCCGGAGCCGCCGCGGCGGCCGCCGCCGCGGGCACGGGCTCCGGCTCCAGTTCGTCGAGCGCCGTCTCCGTCGCGCGGTCCAGCGCGTGGACGGTGGTCCGGGCCAGCCGCGCCACCGAGGTGCGGCGCCGTCGGCGGCGTACCGCGAGGAACACGAAGACGGCCAGCAGGGCCAGCACCGCGATCCACCCCGGCCGCCGCCCCACCGCCCCGGCGGCCACCCGGGCGGCCAGCCCGATCATCAGCACCAGCACCGCGAGCAGGCCGAACTGCATCGCCGTCGAATGGAGATCGAACCGGCGGCGCCGACGGCGGCGCCCCGCCGGGATCCGTTCACCGGGCGTGGTGGTCATCCGGTCCCCTCCTCCTGCACTCCGGCGTGCGCCGTGCCGCCGATCAGTGATCGTCGGCCGTCTACCCAGGTGACGCCGTTTCACCGAACGCGTGTTCAAGGGGTACTTCCGGATGGTGACGTGCCCGGGCTCCGTCACGGCGGTGTCCCGGGAGGCTGCCGCGACGCGCGGGTGGCGGTCGCGACGCGGAGTCGGGGGATGGGGCGCGCCCACCGGGGAACCGGGCTCCTCGGACCGTAGGCTCCGCGCAGGGCGGAAGGCCGCACGGCTCGGCGGAGGCACCGCACGGCTCAGCGGAGGCAACGGAATCATGCAAGCAACCCGCCGGTGGCGCCGGCTCGTCCCGGTCCTGCTGGTGGTGGTCGTCTGGCTGCTGGCGGGCGGGTTCCTCGGACCGTACGCCGGCAAGCTCAGCGGCGTCGCCACCAACGAACAGGGCGCGTTCCTCCCGGAGAGCGCGGAGTCGACCCAGGTCGCCGAACTCCAGCGCGGCTTCGAACGGAACCGGACCGTCCCGGCGATCCTGGTGTGGGTCGCGGAGGACGGCCGGGTCACCCCGCAGCAGCGCGAGGAGGCGGACCGGGCACTCGCCGAGGCCGCGCGGACCCCCGGCGTGGTGTCCGGCACCCCCGGCGGGACACGGCTGATCCCCTCCGAGGACGGCCGGGCGCTCTCCGCGGTGCTGCCGCTGGAGTCGGCCGGCGAGGACCGGACCGAGGAGGCGGTCGCCACCATCCGCGAGGCGGCCGGAGAGGCGGAGGGCCTCCGGTCCTACGTCACCGGGCCCGCCGCCACCCAGGCCGACCTCGCCGACGCCTTCGCCGGGATCGACGGCATCCTGCTCCTCGTGGCCCTCGCGGTGGTGCTGCTGATCCTGCTGGTCGTCTACCGCAGCGTGCTGCTGCCGCTGGTCGTCATCGTCACCGCGGTGTTCGCCCTCGCCCTGGCCTGCGCGGTGGTGTACGCCCTCGCCCAGCGGGACGTGGTGACGGTCGACGGACAGGTGCAGGGCATCCTGTTCATCCTGGTGATCGGCGCGGCCACCGACTACGCCCTGCTGCTCACCGCCCGCTTCCGCGAGGAACTCGCCCTCGGGCACGAGAAGTACGCCGCGATGCGCACCGCCTGGCGGCAGACCGCCGGCGCGGTCACCGCGAGCGGCCTCACCGTGGCCCTCGGCCTGCTGGCCCTGATGATCAGCGACCTCTCCAACAACCGGGCGCTCGGTCCGGTCGGCGCGATCGGCGTGGTCTGCGCGATCGCCGCGGCCCTCACCTTCCTCCCGGCCGTGCTGGTGCTGCTCGGCAACGCCGCCTACTGGCCCACCCGTCCGGGCTCGGCCAAGCAGAAGGCGCGGCAGGAGCACGGGCTGTGGCACAAGGTCGCCGACCTCGTCGACCGGCGCCCGCGCCGCATCTGGACCACCGCCCTGGTCGGCCTCGCCGCCTGCGCGGCCTTCTCGCCGCTGCTCGCCGCCAAGGGCACGCCGCTGGACGAGATCTTCGTCAACGACGCCCCCTCCGTCTCCGGGCAGCAGGCGCTCGCCGAGCACTTCCCGGCCGGCTCCGGCAACCCCGCGGTCATCATCACCCGCGCCGACCGGACGGAGCAGGTGGTCCGCGCCGCCGCGGCGACCGAGGGCGTCAGCCGGGCCGTACCGGTCACCACGGAGGGCCCCGGACGCGGCGAGCCGCTGGTGGTCGACGGCAAGGTGCGCATCGACGCCACGCTGGAGGACGCCGCGGACAGCGACGCCGCGAAGCAGACCGTTCCCCGGCTGCGCGAGGCCGTGCACGACGTCCAGGGAGCCGACGCGCTGGTCGGCGGCTACACCGCCCAGCAGTACGACACCCAGGCCACCGCCTCCCGGGACCGCACGCTGATCGTCCCGGTGGTGCTGGCGATCATCCTGCTCATCCTGGTCGTCCTGCTGCGGGGCCTGCTGCTCCCGGTGCTGCTGGTGCTGACCGTGGGCCTCAACTACCTGGCCACCCTCGGCATCACCGCGCTGGTCTTCCGGTACGGGTTCGGCTTCACCGGCACGGACGCCTCGGTGCCGCTGTACGGCTTCGTGTTCCTGGTCGCGCTGGGGGTGGACTACAACATCTTCCTGATGACCCGGGTGCGCGAGGAGTCGCTGCGGCACGGCACCCGCGAGGGCATCCGCACCGGGCTCGCCGCCACCGGCGGGGTCATCACCTCGGCCGGCGTGGTGCTCGCCGCGACCTTCGCCGCGCTGACCGTGATCCCGCTGGCCTTCATGGCGTTCATCGCGTTCATCGTCGCCTTCGGCGTGCTGCTGGACACGCTGGTGGTGCGCTCGCTGCTGGTGCCGGCGCTGGCCCGGGACCTGGGGGCGCGGGTGTGGTGGCCCAACCGGTCGATGAGGCCCTGACAATTCGGTTGCCGGGGCGGGGCCCGGCCCCCCACAGTCGGGCCCCATGGATCACACCACGGCCCTGCGGGCCTACGACACCCAGCTGCGCACCGAGGCGGAGACCGCTTCCGCCCTCGCCGTGACCCGGCTGGGCCCGCTCCACCTCGCCGTCCACGACGGCGGCCGCGGTTTCGTCACCTACCAGGACCTCGGCGGGGCCGACGCCGCGGAGGTGCGGCGCCTGGTCGCGAGGGCGGCCGAGCACTTCCGCGCGGACCCGACGGTGCGCGAGGCGGAGTGGAAGACCCGCGGGCACGACCACGCGCCCGGTCTGCACGAGGCGCTGCTGGCGCACGGGTTCGTGCCGGACGAGCCCGAGTCGGTCATGATCGGCGACGTCCGGGCGCTGGCCGGGCAGGAGCCGACGCCGCCCGAGGGGGTGACGCTGCGGCAGGTCACGGCGGAGGCGGACGTGCGGGCCATGTGCGCGATGCAGGCGGAGGGGTTCGGGCACGGTGACCCCGAACGGTCCGCCGCGGAGCTGCTGCGGAGGCTGGCCGCCGGCGAGGACCTGGAACTGTGGGTCGCCGAGGCGGACGGGCGGGTGGTCACCGCCGGGCGGCTCGAGCCGGTCGCCGGCACGGAGTTCGCCGGGATCTGGGGCGGGGTCACCCTGCCCGAGTGGCGGGGGCGGGGCATCTACCGGGCCCTCACGGCGGCGCGGGCCAGGTCCGCGATCGCGCTGGGCAAGCGGTTCGTCCACAGCGACTCCACGGAGTACAGCCGCCCCATCCTGGAACGCTACGGGTTCCTCCGGGTCACCACGACCACGCCGTACGAGTGGACCCGCCCCACGGAGTGACCCCCACCGCGGACCCGCGAACCCCGCGGGGCCGGGGCGGCGCCTGTGCAGCGCCCCGGCCCCCGCGCCCGTCACTCGTCGCCGCGGAGCTCCGCCGCGCGGTGGATCGCCCGGGCCAGCTCCTCGACCTCGGGGTCCTCCGTCCGGGAGGCCAGCGTGTCCGCGTGCTCCGCGAGCCCCCGCAGTGTCGGCGTCTCGGGCCCGAACCCGTTCTCCCGCAGCGCCGCCGCGAAGTGCGCCGCCACCGCCGTGATCTGGAACCGCGCCGACGCCTCCCGCACCGAGTCGTGCAGCCGCCCGGTGCTCAGCGAGCGCGACGCCTCGTGCGGCTCGCGCGAGGTGGGGTCCAGCCACCGCACCGTGGCCGTGGCGAGCCGCCCGGACTCCCCGTCCCTCAGCCGCACCGCGTACAGCGCCGTGACGGTGTGCCCGGGGCCGACCTCGCCCCCGTCGACCCGGTCGTCGCGGAAGTCCTCGTCGGCGACCCTCCGGTTCTCGTAACCGATCAGCCGGTGCTCGGCCACCGTCCGCGGGTCGAACCGCACCTGCGCCTTCGCGTCCCGCGCCGTGAGGTCGACGTTGCGGGGCAGGTCCTCGGAGAACACCCGGTCCGCCTCCTCGGCGGTGGCGACGTACACGGTGTGGCCGTCGCCCCGGTTGGTGAGCCGTTCCATCAGGTCGTCGCCGTACTCGCTGCCGACGCCCACGCCGAAGAGCGTGATGCCGTGGTCCCGGCGGGCGTGCGACACCTCCTCGAGGATCGCGTCGGCGTCCGTCTCCCCGGTGTTGGCCAGCGCGTCCGACATCAGCACGACCCGGTTGGTGGCGCCGTCCCGCAGCCCGTCCAGCGCCGCGGTGTACCCGGCCCGCACGCCCGCGCCGAGGTTGGTGGAGGCGTCCACCTCCAGCCGGTCGACGGCCTCGCGCACCCGGTCGCGGTTCCCGCCGATCCGAGTCGGCGACAGGACGGTCTCCGCCTCGTCGCTGAAGGAGACCAGGGCCACGGAGTCGTCGTCGCGCAGCCGCCCGGTCATGGTGCGCAGCCCCTGCCGCACCAGGTCCAGGCGGCCCTCGTCGGCCATCGAGCCGGAGACGTCCACGACGAAGGTCAGCGCGGCCGGCGGGCGTTCGGCGTCGTCGGCCGCGGGCTCCGGACGGGTGGCGAGACCCACCCGCATCAGCGCCCAGTCGCCGTCCCCGGCCCGTGCCCCGTCGACGGTGACCGTGAAGCCGTCGCCCTCGGGACGGTCGTAGTCCTGGCGGAAGCTGTTGACGAACTCCTCCGGCCGGACCGCCGACGGCTCGGGCAGGCCGCCCTCGCTCAGGACGCGCCGGGCGTAGCCGTAGGAAGCGGTGTCCACGTCCAGCGCGAAGGTGGAGAGCCGGTCGCCGCCGCGCTCCGACGGCGCGGGCGCGGGCACGTCCTCCCGGGACGCGGGCGCGTCGGCGGCCTTCTCCGAGGAGCTGTCGCCGCTCGCGCCGCAGCCGGTGAGCAGCAGCCCCGCGGCGGCCGCCCCCGCGAGGAGGGCACCGAGCCCCCGCCGCCCGGCGGCCCTGGCCGGGTACCCGACGCCGGTCCTGCCGCCGGTCCCGCTGCCGGTCCTGCCGCCGACCCGGTTGCCGGTCCTGCCGCCTGCCCTGCCGCCGGCCCTGTCGCCGGCCCTGTCGCCGGTCCGTGTCCTTGCCGGGATCGTCATCTGCCGTGTCCCCCTCGGATGTTCGGCGCGGACGGCGCCGGTGCCTTCCCTGGCGTCACTGTGACGCCGGGGCGGCGGGGAACGTGCGTGACGGTCTGTTGCGCTTCGGTATCGGACCGGACACACCGCGCCGTGCCCGTGACCGCGCCGTGAGCGGTGGGTGATGTTCCGCCCCTCCGTGCACGCGCACGTCCCGCGGAACGCGGACAGGGCCGCCCGCGCCCCCCTGTCGAGGGGTCGTGGGCGGCCCTGCCGTCGGCCGGTCAGCCGTTGAGACCGGCGTCCAGCGCCTTGATCAGCTCACCGTCGGGGGTGTCGCCGTCCAGCGACCAGATCATGGCGCCGCCGAGCCGGCGGTCCTTCACGTAGGCGGCCTTGCGGGCGAGCACCTGCGGGTCGTCGTAGGTCCACAGCGTGGTGCCGTCGAAGATCCACGCGTGGCCGTTCCGCCTGTCGCGGTGCACGGTGAAGTCACCGGACTCCACGAGGGCCTTCAGCTCCTTGTAGTCGCCGTACCCGTTGGCCCAGGTGGCGGGGGCGGGCCCGGCCGCGGGCTGGCCCAGGCCGTCACCGCCGCCGGTGACGCCGGTCCAGCCCTGGCCGTAGAAGGGGACGCCCACCACCAGCTTGCGGGCGGGGGCCCCGCGGTCCAGCCAGGCCTCCACGGTCCCGTGCACGCTGAAGTCGTCCTTCGCGAACAGCGCCGACTGCTGGTTGGCCACCGGCTCGCCGCTGACGTGGAAGTCGTAGCCCTGGAGGGTCACGAAGTCCAGGTCCCGCATGATCTTGCGGACCTCGAAGCCGGCGTCGATCTTGGACTCGGCGGTGGGGACGAAGGCGGACAGCTCGTAGTGCCGGTGCTGCCGCTTGCCCAGGGCGTCGAGCTGCTTGCGGAACTCCGCCACCAGCTTGGTGAAGTTCTTCTTGTCCTCGGGCCGGAAGACGGTGTCCACGTCACCCTCGGAGCCGGGCCACTCCCAGTCCAGGTCGATGCCGTCGAAGACGCCGGCCGCCGAGCCGGGACCGCCGCGACCGCTGTCCTCGGGCAGGTTGCCCTTGATGTAGAGGTCGATGCAGGAGGAGACGAGGCGCTTGCGGGAGGCGTCGGTGCGGGCCGCGTCGGAGAAGTGGGTCGACCAGGACCAACCGCCCAGCGAGATCATCGCCTTGAGACCGGGGTGCTTCTGCTTCAGCTTCTTCAGCTGGAGGAAGTTGCCCGCCAGGGGCTGGTCCCAGGTGTCGGCCACACCGTCCACGGAGGTGGCGGCGTCCACCGGCCGCACGTAGTCCGCCCAGGCGTCGGCCTCGCCGGGGATGTTCCCCATGAGGCACTCGCCCTGTGGACTCACGTTGCCGAACGCGTAGTTGAGGTGGGTAAGCCGCTCGGCGGCGCCGCTCAGGTCGATGTCCTGAACCTGGTAGTCGCGGCCGTAGACACCCCACTGGGTGAAGTAACCGACCTGACGGAGCGTGTTCTTGCCGTGCGCCGAGGAACCGGCGGTGCCGGACTGGGGAGCGGCGGACGATGCCGGGGCGAGCCCGACGACCAGAGCGAGGGCGGAAGCGACAACTCCCGCCGAAGAGAGGAGTCTTCGAGGCAGACGCATGCCCGGACGTTATTGGTCTGGACCACAGGGGTCAAGGGTCGGTCGTTGAACGGACGTGCGCGGAAGGGAAGTTGAGGCCTCGCGTTCCCGTGGGGCGGGCCGGGAATGGTCACCGTGTGTGACGGTCCGGCGGGAGGGGGGTCTCGGGGCCGCAGGTGTCCGAAAGGTGTACGTCGGGCGTCCCGGAGGGGTTCGTGCCTGGTCAGGCGGAGTGCCGGAGCCGCCCGCAAGGGGGGACGGATGGGGTGCTTCGGGGGCCGCGCGGACCCCACTGTGACGCTCGTCTCGTTTACCCAGCGTGTGTGTGCCGATTGGTGTCGTTGTGTCGTGCCCGTTTGTGAAACGGGTGTTACAGATGCACGAAGCCGTGTCCAGGATGCGCGCAGAGCCTCTTGTGCAATCCGCGTAGACGCATCAATCTTTCGGCTTGGTGACAGCTGGAGCCGCCGGGGTCGTGGTGACCGCGATTGGCATGCACCTGTCGCCGCGTCCGCCCCGGCAGGCGCAACGGTCCCCCCACCAGCGCTCCACCCAGCCCCTAGCAGGAGGAACCCTCAGATGGCAGTGATGCGGAGCTCCCGTAGCAGAACGCTCGCCGGCGTCAGCGCCCTGGCGGCCGCCGCCCTCACCGGCGGTCTGTTCACCGCGCTTCCCGCGAGCGCGGCCGAGGCCACCGGCACGATCGCCTACGCGAACGCCGAGAACGCGGTCAAGGGCAGCTACATCGTCACGCTGAAGTCGGACACCAAGGCCAACACGGCCAAGGGCAAGGGCGTCGCCGAGAAGCACGGCGCCGAGGTCGAGAAGACCTTCCGCAAGGCCGTCAACGGTTACACGATCGAGGCCACCGAGGCCGAGGCCGCCAAGCTGGCCGCCGACCCGGCCGTCGCCCTGGTCGAGCAGAACCGCACCTTCACCACCCAGGCGACGCAGACCAACCCCACCTGGGGCCTGGACCGCATCGACCAGACCTCCCTGCCGCTGAACAGCTCGTACACCTACGACGACACGGCCGGCGCGGGCGTCACCGCGTACGTCATCGACACCGGCGTGCGCATCTCCCACGGCGACTTCGGCGGCCGTGCCCGCAACGGCTACGACGCGGTGGACGGCGACAACGTCGCCCAGGACGGCAACGGCCACGGCACCCACGTCGCCGGCACCATCGCGGGCAACACCTACGGCGTGGCCAAGAAGGCCAACATCGTCGGCGTCCGCGTGCTGAACAACAGCGGCTCGGGCACCACGGCGGGCGTCATCGACGGCGTCGACTGGGTCGCCGCCAACGCGGTCAAGCCCGCCGTCGCCAACATGTCCCTCGGCGGCGGCGCCTCCACCACCCTCGACGCCGCGGTGCGCCGGGCCATCGCCTCCGGTGTGACCTTCGCGGTCGCCGCGGGCAACGAGTCCGTCACCGCCACCGGTTCGCCGGCCCGCGTGACCGAGGCCATCACCGTCGGCGCCACCACCAACACCGACGCGCGCGCCAGCTACTCGAACTACGGCTCGGTGCTGGACATCTTCGCCCCGGGCTCGTCGATCACCTCCGCCTGGTACACCGGCGACACGGCGACCAACACCATCTCCGGCACCTCGATGGCCACCCCGCACGTCGCGGGCGCCGCGGCCCTCTACCTCGCCGACAACCCGTCGGCCACGCCGGCCGCCGTCGCCTCCGCGCTGATCGCCAACTCGGTCTCCGGCAAGGTCACCAGCCCGGGCACCGGCTCGCCGAACCGCCTGCTGTACGTCGGCACCGGTGGCGGCACCACCCCGCCCCCCGGCCCGTCCTTCAGCAACGCCACGGACTACACGATCCGCGACAACACCACGGTCGAGTCCCCGATCACCGTCAGCGGTGTGACCGGCAACGCGCCGTCCACCCTGCAGGTGCCGGTCAACATCGTCCACACCTACATCGGTGACCTCCAGGTCCAGCTGATCGCCCCCGACGGCACGGCCTACACCCTGAAGGCGTACGGCACCGGCAGCTCCACGGACAACATCAACACCACCTACACCGTGAACGCCTCCTCCGAGGTCGCCAACGGCACCTGGAAGCTGCGGGTCAGCGACAACGCGGCCGGCGACACCGGCTACGTCAACAGCTGGGGCCTGACCTTCTGATCCACCGTCGGACAGGCGCCCGCGCCTCCTGACCGGTACCTCCCTCCTCCCCGCCCCGCCCCCGTCACCTCGCCGTGACGGGGGCGGGGTCGTCGGCGCCCGGGGCGGCCACGCCGTGGGAAAGATCGTTCGAATAGCATGCGAGCCTCACGGACCGACCTGACACACCCGCACGAGGAGCGCAGCTCAGTGGCCACCGAACCACCCACCCCGCCGAACCCCGGCAGCGCCGACGCCGAGGGCCCGGACGCCACCGCGCAGACGCCCCCGACGGTGTCCTTCACCAAGTCCCCCACGGACCCGGCGGACCGCACGGACCCGGCGGACCGGGCCACCCCGGCGGATTCGGCGAACCCGACGGCCCCGGCTTCGGCGAGCCCGGCGGCCCCGGCTTCGGCGACCCCCACGGCCCCGGCGACCCCGGCCGCTCCGGCCCAGCCCGCCGACGGGGTTCCGGCGGCGCCCGCTGCCGCCGCGGAGCCCGCTCCGTCGCAGGCCGGGGCGGTGCGCGACCCGTGGGCGCCGCCGCAGTCCGGCAGCGTCCCGCCGCCCGCCGCTCCTCCCGCGGCCCCGCCCGCCGGCGGGTTCGGGCCGCCGGTCCCGCCCGACCCGTACGGCGCCGCGGCCCCCTACGGCGCTCCGTACGGCGGGTTCGCCCCGCAGCCCCCGGTCAGCGGGCTCGCCGTCACCTCGCTGGTGTTCGGCGTCCTGTGCTGCGTCCCGCTCTTCGGCGTGATCTTCGGCGTCGCCGCCCTGGTCCGGATGCGCAAGCAGCCGCAGCGCGGCAAGGGCCTGGCGATCGCCGGCATCGCGCTCTCCGCCGTCGGCTCGATCCTGCTGGCGCTCGCCCTCGCCACCGGCGCCTGGGGCGAGTTCAAGAAGGGCATCGGCGAAGGCATCGAGGAGGGCGTCCGCGAGGCCAACGTGACGGCGTCGCTCGAGCCGGGCGACTGCTTCGACGAGCCCGGCATGCCGGAGGACGCCGCCGAACTGGAGCGGTACGAGGTCGACGACATCCGCGAGGTGGACTGCGCCTCCCCGCACGACGGCGAGGCCTTCGCGCGCGTCGACCTCCCGGCCGGGGCCTACCCGGGCGAGGACGAGGTGGTCGAGTCCGCCGACTCCATCTGCTCCAAGGAGATGACCTCCTACAGCAAGGACGCCTGGCGCCTCTTCCAGCACGCGTACGTCACCTACTTCTACCCCGCGGCGGACAACTGGGCGGTGGACGACCGGAGCGTCGTCTGCGTCTACGCCCCGCTGGAGACCGGTGAGCGGCTGACCGCGGAACTGCGGCAGGACGCCGAGGACTTCGACGCCCAGCAGCTCGCCTACCTGGACGCGGTGGGCGAGGTCAACGCGGCGCTGGTCCGGACACCCTTCGACGCAGTGGAGGAGGACCTGGAGGGCTACCAGCGGTGGGCGGGAGACGTCTCCGACAAGCTGGCCGGCCTCTCCCGGGCGCTGCGCGCGCACGACTGGAAGCCGGACGCGGCCCCGCTCGCCGCCGGGCTCGCGGACGAGGTCGACGCCGCCCAGGGCGACTGGAAGAAGCTGGCGGCCGCGGACGACGCCGACGCCTTCTACGTCCGGTGGGGCGAGGCCGACTCGGCCCTCACCGACGGAGCCGGGAGCGTCGTCGACCTGCGCGAGCGGCTCGGTCTGAGCGTGGAGCGACCGGACGCGGCCGAGTTCGAGTACTTCTCGGGCGCCGGCCTCCTCTGACCCCCGCCTCGCGGTCCCCCGCCCCCGCCGTGGTGCTCCGCGGCGGGGGCGTCCGCGTCCGGCGGCGATTCCGCTGCGTGAGATGCGCCGCCCCCGGCCGCCCCCGGCGGGCCCCGCGCCCGGTGCGGCCCGGCCTCCCGGCGGCCCCGGGAGGGCCCCGCACCCGGTGCCCGGAGGCCGACTGAACCGCCTCCGCGCTGGGCAGGATCTGCCCGCCCAGAGCCAGGTCAACCGCGCTTCATCACTTCGGGTGAAACGCTGGCCCGTGCTTGCGTACGGACACGCACGGTTGCCACTCTGTGGCTGCCTGTACAGCCCGAGGAAGCGGAGCGGCCAGTGACATTCGGTGAGCAGCCGGCGTATCTGCGCGTCGCGGGTGATCTCCGGAAGAAGATCGTCGACGGTTCGCTCCCGCCGCACACCCGCCTCCCCTCCCAGGCCCGGATCCGCGAGGAGTACGGGGTCTCGGACACGGTGGCGCTGGAGGCCCGCAAGGTGCTCATGGCCGAAGGGCTCGTCGAGGGCCGCTCGGGCTCCGGCACCTATGTGCGGGAGCAGCCCGTGCCGCGCCCCATCGCCCGCTCCGGCTACCGCCCGGCGGGCGGCGCCAGCCCGTTCCGCCAGGAGCAGGCCGACGACCGGGCGCGCGGGACCTGGGAGTCCCGCAGCGAGCAGGCCGACGCCGAGCCGGCGGTCGCCGAGCGGCTGGCCATCGAACCGGGGGACCGGGTGATGCGCACCCGGTACGTCTTCCGTGAGGCCGGCGAGCCGATGATGCTCTCCACCTCCTACGAGCCGCTGTCCCTGACGGGGCGTACGCCGGTGATGCTGCCGGAGGAGGGCCCGCTCGGCGGCATGGGCGTGGTCGAACGGATGGCCGGGATCGACGTGGTGGTCGACAACGTCACCGAGGAGGTGTCCGCCCGCCCGGGACTGGCCGAGGAGCTGCTGGAACTGGGCGGGGTGCCCGGGCACGTCGTGCTGGTCATCCGCAGGACGTTCTACGCCTCGGGGCAGCCGGTGGAGACCGCGGACGTGGTGATTCCGGCCGACCGGTACCGCGTCTCCTATCACCTTCCGGTGCGGTAACTCCCTTACCGGCCACGGTGGGCGGGCTGTCGCAGGCGTCGGATTTCGGACGACCTGGGGGCCTGCGCGCCGGTCCGGCGTGAGGGAGCGCCAAGGTCAGGCGCACGCCGAAGGGGGGCGTGCGCCCCCTCGGCGTGGCCGGTTGTCCTGCCTCTTTCCGATAAGTCGTGTTCGCTGCGTGAAGGTTGGGCGTACGCTCGGGCATATGCGTACAGCGGTTTCATCCGCGGGGCCGGCACTCGGAGAGGCGCGATGAACGACGGCACGATCACTCTGCCCTGGCAGGTCATCCGCCAGGACGACAACGGCAACCGCTACCGGGTCGGCCAGTACGCCACGCGTGCGGAGGCCCAGAAGATCGCCGACACCCTCGACTCGCGCGGTCACAAGCAGCTCTACTGGGTGGAGCGGATCGGGGCCACCAGCGCCGCCGGCCCGTCCGGGGCGTCCTGAGCCCGACCCCTTATGCTCCGGCGCATGACCGTTCCCGTTCCCGTCCTCGTCGTCGGAGCCGCCCTGTTCGACGGGGACCGGCTGCTCGCCGCGCGCCGTAGTGCGCCCCCCGAACTGGCCGGGCGCTGGGAGCTGCCCGGCGGGAAGGTCGAGAGCGGCGAGGCGCCCGAGGAGGCGCTGGTGCGCGAGCTCCGGGAGGAGCTCGGTGTGCACGCGCGGGCCGTCGGCCGGGTCCCCGGCTCATGGCCGCTGCGCGACCCCTACGTCCTGACGGTCTGGACCGCCGTCCTGGAGGCGGGCTCCCCGGCGCCGGAGCCGCTGCAGGACCACGACGAACTGCGCTGGCTCGGCCCCGGGGAGATCTGGGACGTGGACTGGCTGGAACAGGACGTGCCCGCGGTCCGCGAGGCCCTGGCCCACCGCCCGGCCACCGGCTGACCGTATTCCCCGAACTTCTCGCCAAAGTGGCGGTAATCACACCATTCGTCCGGGTATGGGCCTCTATGTCATCGACATCGATCGTCCACCGGGCGGTCACGGTCTTCCGGGAGAGGTGGTCGAGGTGCTCGACGTACGGAAGACGCAACACGCCGAGTGGACCCTCCCCTCCGCACCCCTCACCGTGCCCACCGCCCGCTCGGCGGTCTGCGGCAGGCTCGGCGAATGGGGTCTGGACGAGGTGCGGGACACGGCGGCCCTGCTGGTCACCGAGCTGGTCACCAACGCCGTGCGCCACGGCCGCGGCCGGCCCGTCGACCTGCGCGTCTGGGGCCCCGACGGAGGCGCCCCGGGCACCCTGCGCATCGAGGTCGACGACGAGGAACCCCTTCCGCCGCGGCGGAAGGAGGACGTGCGGCCCGACGACGAGAGCGGGCGCGGACTGATGCTGCTCAGCCACTGCGCGAGGGCCTGGGGTGTACGACCCGGCCCCCGGGGGAAAACGGTGTGGTTCGAGCTTTCGGTGTCCGGGTGAGGCCACCGTTCCGGTCGGGGCTCGAGATCCCTCAGACCGTCCGACGTGCTCACGGTTCGGGCGGAACCTGGGTGGTTAGGAGACCGGGGGAGTGAAGGACGGTGTCGCACGGCGGCGCGGTGCTGGATACTGCGGGCAGCCGCCCGAGGTGACCGGCCCGGGTGGGTGTGCTGGAGGGGACGGTTCGCGTGGGCGAGATACCACCGAAGGGCCCGGGAGAAGAGGCCCTGGACGTCGACGGCGTGTGGCAGAGCGGGCCGCCCGGATCACTGTGCGACGCGCTGGGGATCGCCTCGTTCTCCCTCGGCCCGGACGGGCTCGTCGACCAGTGGAGCGAACGCGCCGAACGGCTGCTCGGGGTCCCCGCCGAGGCGGCGGTCGGCCACGACCCGGTGGACATCCTCGTCCTGCCCGGCCTGCGTGACCGCGGCCGCCGCAAGATGGCCGAGATCCTCGACGGACGCGAATGGACCGGCGTCGTCCCCTACCTGCGGCCGCACCGGGACGCCGACGCGGCGGAGGGCGACGCGGCGGAGGGCGGACGCGAGGCGCTCGCCGAGATCCACGTGATGCCCACCCGCACCGGCGACGGCGAGCGCGCCGCGCACTGCCTGGTGCTGGACGTGCGCACCCTCCAGGGCCTGGAGGGCGACCTGGCCGCCTCCCAGGCGATCTTCGGCCAGTCCCCGTTCGGCTTCCTGCTGGTCGACACCGAGCTGCGGATCCAGCGCGCCAACCAGCGCTTCGCCTCCGTCTTCGGCGGCCGCCCCGAGGACCACCTCGGCAAGGGCGTCCACGACTACCTGTCGCCCCCGGAGGCGGAGCGCGTCGCCACCGCGCTGCGCCAGGTCCTGGAGACCGGCCACTCCGTCACCGACCTGCACGTCACCGGCAGCAACGGCGACCCCGCCCAGCCGCGCGACTGGTCCGTCAACCTGTACCGCGTCCACGCCGGCAGCGGCCGCCCGGTAGGCGTCGCCTGGCTCGGCATCGACGTCACCGCCCGCAAGCAGGCCGCCCGCGAGGCCGCCGCCGCCCGCCGCAACCTGCACCTGCTCAACGAGGCCGGCGCCCGCATCGGCAACAGCCTGGACCTGCAGACCACCGCGCGGGAACTGCTCGACGTCGTCGTCCCGCACTTCTGCGACCTGGCCACCGTCGACCTCTACGAGGCCCTGCTGGACGGCGACGACGCCGCGCCCGGCCTCGCCGACGGCAGCGCCGCCCTGCGCCGGGTCGCCTTCGCCAGCGCCGTCGCCGACCTGGCGTTCCCCGCCGACGACGCGCCCCACGAGGTCGGCACGGTCCACCACTACCCGTTCAACTCGCCCGCCGCCGACGCCCTGCGCACGGCCGAGCCGCGGCTGGTGCCGCCGGCCGGCGGACACGGCAGGACGCTCTCCACCCTCGCGGTGCCGATGGTCGCCCACGACACGGTGGTCGGCCTGGTGAAGTTCGCCCGGGTCACGGGCAGCGAGCCCTTCGGCGAGCGGGACCGCGCGCTGGCCGCGCAGCTCGCCTCCCGGGCCGCCGTCTGCATCGACAACGCGCGCCTGTACCGGCGCGAGCACCAGCGGGCGCTGATCATGCAGCGCTCCCTGCTGCCGCCGGGCGACCCCGAGGCGGCCGGGCTCGACATCGCCTGCCGCTACCTGCCCGGCAGCTCCACCGCGGAGGTCGGCGGCGACTGGTTCGACGTCATCGAACTGCCCGGCCACCGCACCGCGCTGGTGGTCGGCGACGTCATGGGCCGCGGCCTGCGGGCCGCTGTGGCCATGGGTGAACTCCGCACCGCCGTACGGACCTTGGCCCTGCTCGACCTCAGCCCGGCGGAGGTGCTGGGGGCCCTCGACGAGATCGCCCGCGGCCTGGGCTCCCCCGGCCTGCCCGCGCAGAAGAGCGGCCGCACGGCCCGCCGGCCGGAGGGCGCCGATCCGGCCGAGGTGTACCTCGCCACCTGCGTCTACGCGGTCTACGACTCGGTCACCCGGCGCTGCGTCTTCGCCAACGCCGGCCACCTGCCGCCGGTCGTCGTCGATCCGGACGGCCGGCCCGGACGGATGCTGGAGGTGCCGCCCGGGATGCCGCTGGGCGTCGGCGGCGAACCGTTCGAGGAGGTCGAGGTCGAGCTCCCCGACGGGGCGCTGCTCGCCCTCTACACCGACGGCCTGGTCGAGTCCCGCCACCAGCCGCTGGACGACGGGCTGGAGGCGTTCGTCGCCGCGATCACCGACCCGACGCGGCCGCTGGAGGACGTCTGCGACCAGGTCCTGGGCGCGCTGGACACCCACCACGGTGAGGACGACATCGCCCTGCTGATGGCCCGCGTCCGCGGTCTGCCGCGTGACGCGGTGGGCGACTGGACCTTCCCCGCCGAGGCGCGCAGCGTGGGGCGGGCGCGGGACCACAGCCGGGAGCAGCTCGCCGCCTGGGGCCTGGAGGCGCTGGCCGACACGGCGGAACTGCTGGTCAGCGAGCTGGTCACCAACGCCCTGCGGTACGGGGAGGGCGACATCCGGCTGCGGCTGCTGCTGGACCGGACGCTGGTGTGCGAGGTGTGGGACGCGGGGCTGGTGCAGCCGCGGCGGCGGCGGGCGCGGGACACCGACGAGGGCGGACGGGGGCTCCAGCTGGTGCAGCTCCTCAGCGCGGCCTGGGGTTCCCGCCGCACCCACCGCGGCAAGACCGTCTGGTTCGAGCTCGCCCTCCCCAAGGAGGGCACCCCCGCCCCTGACCCCACCGAAGCCTTCCTCGATCTCTTCTGACTCCTCCGACCCCGCGCCGCGGTCGGTCCGCCGGGTCCGCCCCGACTGGGGTCACGGGGTGATGGGGCCCGGGTCGGTCTCGCGGGGGGTGACGGTGGAGCGGCGGCGGGCGCGGGTGTCGGGGCCGCCGAAGGAACCGGGCGGCCCCCCGTCCGCGCCGCCGCCCAGCAGCACGCCCCCGAGGACCGCGCCCCCGACGCCCCCGCCCCGCGGCCCGAACGCGTCCCGGTACGCCCGCACGTCCTCCTCCGCCAGCCGCCGCGCCTGCCGCGCCAGCCCGTCCGCGTCCCGCGCGTCCTCCGGCGCCCGCTCCTGCACGGCGCGGGCCAGCAACCGGTGCGCCTCCGCGAGCGGGATCCGCGCCCGCACCCCCACCGCCCCCCGGTGCGCCGCCACGTAGTCCTCCGCCGCCGCCGCCGAGCACCGCGCCACCAGCACCGCCGCCGGGAACAGCGCGTCCGCCTCGCCCGGCGGCTCCGCCTCCGGCAGCGGCACCGCCGTGGTCGCCGTCCGCACCACCCGCCGCAGCACGTCCAGCGGGTCGCAGGCCCCGTCGTCCACCTCCGCCCGCAGCGCGGCCAGCGGGTCCTTGCCCACCCGGGAGACCGCCGCCACGAACGTGTCCGGCACCGCCTCGTCCGCCTCGGCCAGCTCCGCCGCCAGCCGGTCCACCCCGTTGACCAGCGCCGCGACCTGGGAGATCGCGCCCTCGGCGGCGCGCAGGTGCATCGCCGCGGTGACCGGGTCGCCCAGGTCGCCGGTCTGCCGGGACCGGTTCAGCCGGCTGGTCGCGAACACCAGCCGCTCCTTCGCGAGTTCGACCTGGCCCGACACCGTCATCACGGCGGACGGCGCGTACCGCGCGCCGATCGCCGCCAGGTTCGCCTCGCACGCCCCGACCCGCCCGGTCAGCGCGCGGAACCGCTGCTCGGCCACGGTCAGCGCCTCGGGAATGCCCGTCCCGTCCTCCAGCGACCGCAGCCGGTCGAAGTCCTGCGCCTCGGCGTCCAGCCGCTGCCCCGACGCCCGGCACCGCTCCAGCACCTCGTACAGCACCGCGACGCGGCCGGGGCCGGGCGCCGAGCCGTCGCCGGACGGCTCCCCGGCGTCGTGCAGCAGCGCGAACACCGCCGCGACCTCGGCCTCCGCGGCCCGGACCGCGCGGGCGAAGTCCTGCACCGCCGCGGCCCCGAACCTGGCCTCGGCGAAGCCCAGCTCCTCGCGGCTGGTGCGGACGCAGTCGTCGGCCGCGACCAGCGCCGCCCCGGCCCGCGCCTCGAGTTCCGGGACCGGGACGTCCCCCCGCGATCCGCGCGACCGCAGCCGGGCCAGCGCGCCGCCGCCCTGCGCGGTGTCCGTGGACGCCGCCTCCACGGCCCCGGCGGTGTCCGTGCCGGTGGCGGGGGTGCGGGTGCGGGTCCGGCGGGTGCGGCGGACGTAGCCGTAACCGGCCAGCAGGCCGACCGCCCCGCCGACGGCCACCGGGAGCGCCACGTCGGCCACCGACGAGGCGGCCCGGTCCTCGGCCGCCACGAGGACGGGAGCTCCGGCAGCCGCAGAGGCGTCCACGGGGACGGTCACCGGGGCGGTCACCGGGGCGCCCGCGGAGGCGGTCACCGGGGCGGTCACCGGGACGGCCACCGGGGCGGTCACCGGGGCGGCCGCGGAGGCGGCCGCGGTGGCGGGCGGGCTCCAGACCGGCGCGGACAGCGCGAGGAGGAGGACGGCGGCGGCCCTGGCCGGCACGGGGCCGCGGCGGTGGGACCTGGGGCGGGGCGGTGGTGACGGGGTGGGCATCACAGGGGGGAGCGTATGGCCGGGTGCGCCCGTTCGCGACCGGTGTGCGGCTGAATCAGGCCAGCTTCCTTCGGGGAGAGATCGCACGCCGATCGCCGCACCGCGGCGGGTCCGGTCCGCGGAACCCGTCCCGTTCGGCCCTGTCCTTGGTCCGGACGGGTGGGATCCGGGGCGAACTGTCGCCGTGTCGTGGGACAGGAGGGGATGCCTCCCTCTTGAGTGAGCCACAAATCTCATCCGGAAATCGGAAAAACCCACTCAAGACCCGCTCAAGACCCACTCAACACCCAAGACCCCGTTGCTCGGGCGTGGCTCGGACGTCCGCGGAGCGGCTCGCCCCGGAGGCAGCAGTGACGTACCACCACCGTGTCGGACCGCGCGCCGTCATGCGCCCGGTCGTCTTCCTCACCGCGGGCCTGCTCGCGGTGACCACGCTGTCCGGATGCGGCTCCGGGGAGAAGGCGAGCGAGCCGCTCGCCGGTCCCGACATCGCGCCCGCCACCCGCGAGCGGATCAAGGACGGCGGCACCCTCCGCTGGGCGGTCGACTCCGTCCCGCAGACCCTCAACGCCTTCCAGTCCGACGCCGACGCCACCACCACCCGCGTCGCCCAGGCCGTCCTGCCGGCCATGTTCCGGCTGGACGACCAGGGCCGGCCCCGGCGGGCGCCGGAGTACCTGGAGTCCGCGGAGGTGGTGAAGACCGAGCCCAAGCAGGTCGTGCTCTACAAGCTCAACCAGGCGGCGGTCTGGAGCGACGGCCGGGAGATCGGCGCGGCCGACTTCGCCGCCCAGTGGAACGCGCTCTCCGGACGCAACAGCGCCTTCTGGGCCGCCCACAACGCGGGCTACGACCGGATCGAGAAGGTCGAACGCGGCCGGAACGACCTGGAGGTCAAGGTCACCTTCGCCCGCCGCTACGCCGACTGGCGCTCCCTGTTCTCCCCGCTGTACCCCAAGGAGGTCACGGGCACCGCCGAGGCGTTCAACAACAAGGCGCGCAACGAGCTCGGGCTCACCGCGGGCCCGTTCACCGTGAAGTCGGTCGACCGTGAGCGCGGCGGCGTCACGCTGGAGCGCAACGGGCGCTGGTGGGGCGAGCCCGCCAAGCTGGACCGGATCGAGCTGCGCGCGGTGCCGCGCGACAAGCGCACCGCGGAACTGGTCGCGGGCCGGCTGGACGTCGCCGACGTGGACGCCGCGCAGGCCCGGCGGATCGATTCCGCGGCCCCCGGCCCGCAGGGCACCCCCGCCCCGGGCGGCGGCTCCGCCACCCCGCTGATGGGACCCGGCGCCGCCCGGGCCGGCACCCCCCTGCTGCTCTCCGGCGTCCCCGGCTCCGGCCCCGCCGACACCGCGGACGCCGCCGCGGCGACCGTCTCCTGGGCGGTGCTGCACGGTTCCGACGAGAAGGCCGCCACCGTGGAACGGACGGCACGCGCCCGGCGGGCCGAGGCGGAGAAACGCTTCACCGCCGAGCAGAAGGGGCTGAGCAAGTTCGACGTGCGCAAGTCCCTGGAGCCCGCCTACACCCAGCTCGCGCTCAACGGCTCCGAGGGCCCGCTCGCCGACGAACGGGTCCGCCGCGCGGTCGCCCGGGCGCTCGACCGGGAGGAACTGGCGAAGACGGTGCTGGGACCGCTGGGCCTGCCCACCGACCCGGTCGGCAGCCACGTCGCCCTCGCCGGTCAGCCGCACTACGCCGACGGCAGCGGCGCGCTGGGCGGCCACGACACCGAGGAGGCGCTGGCGCTGCTGGCCGAGGCCGGCTGGAAGGAGGGCGGCCCGGTCAAGGCGCCGGTCGCCGGAGCCGCCGGCGCGAAGCCCGCGACCTCGCCCACCCCCTCGGCCTCCGCCTCGCCGTCCGCCCGGAAGGACGACGGCGACGCCACCTACGTCGTCGGCCAGGACAACAAGCCCGCCCGGGACGCCGGTGAGCAGCAGGGCGGCGGCATGCCCGGCGCCTACGCCCCGCGCGGCACCGCGGCGCCCGCCGGGCCGGAGGCGGCCCAGCTCGCCAAGAACGGCAAGCCGCTGTCGCTGCGGTTCGTGCTGCCGGCCGGGCCGGGGTCGGAGTCGCTGCGCACGGTCGGCGACCGGATCCAGCAGATGCTGCGGCGGGTCGGCATCCGCACGGAGATCTCCCGCGTGCCGGACGACGGCTACTTCAAGGACCACATCGCCAACGGCCAGTACGACCTGGCGCTCTACTCCTGGCCGGTCTCGGCCTACCCGGCCACCGACGCGCGGCCGATCTTCGCCAAGCCGGTGCCGGCGGCGGACGGGTCGCTGGTGGTCGAGCAGAACTACACGCGCGTCGGCACGGACGAGGTGGACCAGCTCTTCGAGCGGGCGATCACGGAGCTGGACGAGGAGGAGGGGCGGGAGCTGATGCGGCGGGCGGACGAGCGGATCTGGACGGCGGCGGGTTCCGTGCCGCTCTACCAGCGGCCGCAGCTGGTCGCCGTGCAGCGGACGGTCGCGAACGTGGGCGCCTTCGGGTTCCGCACCCCCAGCTACGAGAACATCGGCTTCCTCCCCGACTAGCGGCACCACCCCGCCTCACCGCGGGGCGCCGGGGCCGGGGTACACCCCGGCCCCGGCCGTCGGAAGGGCAGAAAAGGGCGGGTGACCTGCGGGTACGCGGGGTGGGGCGGGGGAAGCCGCCATATCCCCGTACGATGGGGTAAGGCCGTGGCATGTATCCGCCCGGCAGAAGGCCCCGCGCCACCCACCGAGGCGCGCGCCGGCCACCTCACACTCCCGGGAGATAGTCGCACTATGGCCACGCGCCACGACATCCGCAACGTCGCCATCGTCGCCCACGTCGACCACGGCAAGACGACCATCGTCGATGCCATGCTCAAGCAGGCCGGCGCCTTCGCCGCGCACCAGCTGGAGTCCGTCGACGACCGCGTCATGGACTCGAACGACCTGGAGCGTGAGAAGGGCATCACGATCCTCGCCAAGAACACGGCGGTGAAGTACCACCCCAAGGACGGCGGGGAGCCCATCACCATCAACATCATCGACACCCCCGGCCACGCCGACTTCGGCGGCGAGGTCGAGCGCGGTCTGTCGATGGTGGACGGCGTCGTCCTCCTCGTGGATGCCTCCGAGGGCCCGCTGCCGCAGACCCGCTTCGTGCTGCGCAAGGCGCTGATGGCCCGCAAGCCCGTCATCCTGTGCATCAACAAGACGGACCGCCCCGACGCCCGCATCGACGAGGTCGTCAACGAGACCTACGACCTCTTCCTCGACCTGGACGCCGACGAGGACCAGATCGAGTTCCCGATCGTCTACGCCTGCGGCCGTGACGGCGTCGCCTCGCTGACCAAGCCCGCCGACGGCACGGTCCCCGAGGACAGCACCAACCTGGAGCCGTTCTTCTCCACCATCCTGGAGCACATCCCGGCGCCGACGTACGACGAGGAGGCCCCGCTCCAGGCGCACGTCACCAACCTGGACGCCGACAACTTCCTCGGCCGCATCGCGCTGCTGCGCGTGATGAACGGCGAGCTGCGCAAGGGCCAGACCGTGGCCTGGATGAAGCGCGACGGCTCGGTGACGAACGTCCGCATCAGCGAGCTGATGATGACCGAGGCGCTCACCCGCAAGCCGGCCGAGGTGGCCGGTCCCGGCGACATCTGCGCCGTCGCGGGCATCCCCGACATCACCATCGGCGAGACGCTGGCCGACCCGGAGAACGCGGTCGCCCTCCCGCTGATCCAGGTGGACGAGCCGGCCATCTCCATGGTCATCGGCACCAACACCTCCCCGCTGGTGGGCCGCGGCGCCACCGGCAAGGGCGCCGACAACAAGGCGGCCGTCAAGGACCGCAAGGTCACCGCCCGCCAGGTCAAGGACCGCCTCGACCGCGAGCTCATCGGCAACGTCTCGCTCCGCGTCCTGGACACCGAGCGCCCGGACGCCTGGGAGGTGCAGGGCCGCGGCGAGCTGGCGCTGGCCATCCTGGTCGAGCAGATGCGCCGTGAGGGCTACGAGCTGACCGTCGGCAAGCCCCAGGTGGTCACCAAGGAGATCGACGGCAAGGTCCACGAGCCCGTCGAGCGCCTGACCGTCGACGTGCCCGAGGAGCACATGGGTGCCGTCACGCAGCTCATGGGCGTCCGCAAGGGCCGGATGGACAACATGTCCAACCACGGCTCCGGCTGGGTCCGCCTGGAGTTCGTGGTGCCCTCCCGCGGCCTGATCGGCTTCCGCACGGAGTTCCTGACCCAGACCCGCGGCACCGGCATCGCCCACTCCATCCACGAGGGCCACGAGCCCTGGTTCGGCACCCTGACCACCCGCAACAACGGGTCGCTGGTCGCCGACCGCTCCGGCGCCGTCACCGCCTTCGCGATGACCAACCTGCAGGAGCGCGGCGTGCTCTTCGTGGAGCCCGGCACCGAGGTGTACGAGGGCATGATCGTCGGCGAGAACTCGCGCTCCGACGACATGGACGTCAACATCACCAAGGAGAAGAAGCTCACCAACATGCGGTCGTCCTCCGCCGACTCGTTCGAGGCGATCGTGCCGCCGCGCAAGCTGTCGCTGGAGCAGTCCCTGGAGTTCTGCCGCGACGACGAGTGCGTCGAGGTGACCCCGGAGTCCGTCCGCATCCGCAAGACGGTCCTCGACCAGCGTGACCGCGCGCGCACGGCGTCCCGCGCCAAGCACGCCTGATCCACCGCCCCTCCCACGGCCCCCCACGGGGCCGCCGGACGGGCGTCGCCGGAGGCCCGGGCCCCCTCATGAGGGGGCCCGGGCCTCCGCCTTTCCCGGCCCCGTCGTACGCAACTTGTTTGCGGCTCCCGATGTCCGGTATTCGGCGCGCTTCGACCGGTAGCCATGTAACACGTCCGTTTCGTGGGCTTCTCGTGGCCGTCGGAATGTCTGGAGTTTGGGACTTTGGGCGCGAGATGTGATTGAACCGAGACCAATAGACGGTGGTCCCTCTCCGGGGTCATGGCAGATAGTTAGCCGCATGGCGCTTCGGTGAACAGTTCGCCGCCTGTGCGGTAAGCGGGCCGGACTTCCGGCGCCATGGGGGGTGTTCGCTCAACCGCCACGGTTCCCGGACCGTGACACGGTGGTGGCGGCTCCCTCTCCTGTTGGTGAACACGTGGAGTCATGAGGAGGAGTCCCATGGGTGGTGCGACAGGCGCCCTGTGGGTCCGGTCGACTGCCGGCCGCGTCCGAGCCGGCCAGTACGACGACTGGCTCTGAACCCACTCCCGGCAGGGCCCGCCCCGAGCGCTACGCGCGTAGGCAGGCGGTCACCCGCCGTACCCGGGTTCTCTGACACTTCATGATCCGGCCGACGGCCGGCATCCGGCACGTGGTGCCGGATGCCGCACGCGGCACACCCAGACGCGAGATGGGCGAACAGTGACAAGTCCGATCGAGATCGACGACAGCGCGACCAAGGTCGTCGCCGAGGGCGAGGAGAAGCCCAAGGCGGCGGAGCCGTCGCTGGAGGGCCGGTCCCCCGGTCAGCTGATGTGGATGCGCTTCAAGCGCGACCGCACCGGCGTGATCTGCGCGTGGATCGTCCTCGCGTATTTCCTCATCGGCCTCGCGGCCCCGCTGCTCACCATGCTGAGCGGGACCGACCCGTACACGCTGTACGGCCAGGACCCGGACTACCTCGACAAGCCGGTGCTGGACGAGTTCGGCCTGCCGCTCGGTTCCTTCGGCGGCGTCTCGGCCGACCACTGGTTCGGTGTCGAGCCGCAGCTCGGGCGCGACCTCTTCGCCATGATGGTCTACGGCATCCGCACCTCGCTGTTCATGGCGGTGGGCGTCACCACCCTCTGCATCGTCACCGGTGTGGTGATCGGTCTGATCGGCGGCTTCATCGGCGGCAAGACCGACTACTTCATCGGCCGTGTCACGGACTTCTTCCTCGCCTTCCCGAGCCAGCTGTTCTTCATCGCCTTCATGCCCGTGGTCACCGCGTTCTTCGTGGACCCGCGGGAGGAGACCCCGACCTACTTCCGGGCCGTGGCGATCCTGATCGTGCTCTGGGTTCTCGGCTGGATGGGCATGTCCCGTCTGGTCCGGTCGACCGTCCTCGCCCTGCGTGAGCGGGAGTTCGTCGAGGCGGCCAAGGTCTCCGGCGCCTCGAACTGGCGGATCCTCTTCAAGGAGATCCTGCCCAACGTCGTCTCGCCGATCCTCGTGCAGTTCACGTACACGCTGCCGAGCACCATCCTCACCATCGCCTTCCTCTCCTTCGCCGGCGTGGGCTTCGTGGAGCCCACCCCGGACTGGGGCCGTCTCTTCGCGAACGGCGCCGACTACACGGAGCAGGCACCGGCCTTCATCTTCTTCCCCGGTGTGGCTCTGGTGATCTTCGTCCTGTGCTTCAACCTCCTCGGAGACTCGGTGCGGGACGCCTTCGACCCCAAGTCGGGACGGTGACCGTCGTCCTTGGTGGGGGGTGACTGCCGCCCCCAACGTCGGCTGCCAGCCGCGTCAGGCAGTACTCAGGAAAACAACCGACAGGTAGGTAATCACCCAATGAGACTGATGAACACGCGCACCACGCGCGCCATCGTCGTCGCCCTCGCGGCCGGCTCCCTCGCCCTGACGGGCTGCTCCAACAACGAGGGCGGCAAGACCAAGACGGACGCCAAGACCCAGGACGACGCCAAGGGCCAGGCCAAGCCCATGGTCTACGCCGACGCCGCCGCCTCCAAGGGCCCGGCCGCCGAGGTTCCGGGCGCCAAGCAGGGCGGCACCGTCACCGCGTACATGGAGACCGACCTCACCCACCTGGACCCGGGTCAGATCTACGTCTCGGACGCCGGTCTCTTCTCCAACCTGATCCACCGCGGCCTGACGAACTTCCAGGAGGACGACAAGGGCAACCTGTCCGTCGTCGGTGACCTCGCCACCGACGCCGGCAAGATGTCCGACGACGGCAAGACCTGGACGTTCACGCTCAAGGACGGTCTGAAGGACGCCAACGGCAACCCGATCAACTCGGCCGACGTCCGCCACACCATCGAGCGCACGTACGCCAAGTTCATCTTCGACGGCCCGACCTACCTGCAGACCTGGCTGAGCGGCGCGGACTACCGCAAGGCGCTGCCGGACGGCGGCTTCGGCAAGAAGCACCTGCCGGACTCGGTCCTGGAGACGCCGGACGACAAGACCATCGTCTTCCACTTCGACACCCCGCGCCTGGACCTGCCGCAGACGCTGGCCATGCCGGGCTACTCCCTGGTGCCCGAGGAGACGGACACCAAGGAGAAGTACGACAAGGCCCCGGTCGCCACCGGTCCTTACAAGATCGAAGAGTTCAAGAGCGGCAAGTCCCTCAAGCTGGTCCGCAACGAGAACTGGGACGCGGCCAGCGACCCGGTCCGCAACGCGTACCCGGACGCCTGGAACTTCGTCATCGGCGTCACCGGCTCCACCCAGACCCAGCGTCTGATCGCCGACAACGGCGGTGACAAGAACGCGATCCAGTTCACCGGCTCGATCGACGGCCCGAAGATCCCGCAGGTCCTCAAGGACCCGTCGATCAAGAAGCGCACCGTCCAGGGCTACCAGCCCTACGTGATGCAGCTGACCTTCAACCTCGACCGCGTCAAGAACAAGGCGGTCCGTGAGGCCATCGCGTACGGCATCAACTCGAAGTCGCTCATCGCGACCGAGGGTGGCGTCTACGGCGGCGACGCCGCGCCGAACCTGTTCGCCCCGACCCTCCCGGGCTACGAGGCCGACTACGACCCGTACGGCCGTCTGAAGACGCCGCAGGGCAACGTCGAGAAGGCCAAGGAGCTCCTGAAGGACGTTCCGGCCGCGGAGAAGAAGGTCGTCTTCGCGTACCCGAACAGCGAGGCCGGCCAGCTCCGCAAGGTCGCCGTCGAGGACTCGCTGACCTCGCTCGGCTTCGACGTGGTGGCCAAGGAGGTCGACTCCGCCAGCTTCTACGAGCAGATCGGCAAGCTGGACAACCCGTACGACATGTACATCACCGGTTGGGGCCAGGACTGGCCGTCCGCCGCGACGGTCGTGACGCCGATCTACGACGGTGACCAGGTCGCCGACGGTGGTTCGAACTACGCGCACATCAACGACCCGAAGGTCCAGGAGCTGATCAAGAAGGCCCTGACCCAGAAGCCTGAGGAGGCCCAGGCCACCTGGCAGGAGGCGCACCACTACATCCTGGAAGAGGTCATCCCGGCCGCTCCGCTGTGGTACGCCAAGCAGTTCCAGCTCTTCGGCTCGAACATCGGTGGCGCCCGCTACAGCTCGGAGTCGAGCTACATCGACGTCAACCGTCTCTTCCTGAAGTCGTAAGGCTTCACGGCTGACCGCGGGGGTGCGCACCAGGCGGAGCGCACCCCCGCGGTTCCGCGAATCCCCGCCTCACCCGTCTCCGCAGAGAGCAGCCTTCCCGCCATGTTCAAGTTCCTCATCCGGCGCTCGGTCGGTGCCGTCGTCACCCTTTTCCTCATCGGGGCGGCGACGTTCTTCCTCTTCATCGCCGGACCGTCCGACTATGCCTCCCTGGCGTGTGGCAAGGACTGCTCGCCTGCGAGGATCGCCGACATCCGCTCCGCCATGGGCCTTGACCAGCCGGTCTTCGTCCAGTTCTGGGATTTCATGTCCGGCATCGTGATGGGCCGGGACTTCCCGACCGGTCACTGCTCCGCGCCCTGCCTCGGCGTCTCCTTCAAGTCCGGGGACCAGGTCTGGCTGCGCATCATGGACAACTTCCCGACCACGCTGTCGCTGACCATCGGCGGCATGATCGTCTTCCTGATCGTGGGCCTGGGCGCCGGCATGATCTCGGCGTACAAGAAGGGCTCCGTGATCGACAAGGTGTCCTCGGGCGCCTCCATGGTGCTGAGCTCCTTCCAGATCTACTTCCTCGGCCCGCTGGTCCTGCTCGCCCTGGTGTACTCCACCGGCTGGTTCGAGAACCCCCAGTACGTCCCCTTCACCGAGAGCCCCTTCGGCTGGCTCGCCGGCCTGTGGATCCCGATCCTGGTGATGGCCACCATCTTCACCGCGCAGTACACGCGTATGGCCCGCTCCGAGCTCATCCAGCAGCTCCAGGAGGAGCACGTCCGCACCGCCCGGGCCAAGGGCATGAGCAAGAAGTACGTCTTCTTCCGCTACGCCTGGCGCGGTTCGCTGATCCCGATCATCACGGTGCTGGGCATCGACATCACCGCCCTCCTCTCCGGCGGCGTGGTCACCGAGCTGACCTTCTCGCTCCAGGGCATCGGCATCCTGGCGGTGGAGGGGGCCCAGACCAAGGACCTCCCGCTGACCATGGGAGTCATGCTGTTCAGCGCCTTCTTCATCCTGCTGTTCAACATGATCTGCGACATCGCCTACGCCTACGTCGACCCGCGCATCCGGCTCTCCTAGGAAGAACGAACCACAGTGACCACTCAGACCAAGACTGAGGACGCTCCGACCCCCGCCGGGTCCGGCAGCTTCCTCTCGGTCCGCGACCTGCGGGTGCGTTTCTCCACCGAGGACGGCATCGTCAAGGCGGTCGACGGCCTCTCCTTCGACGTCGAACGCGGCAAGACGCTGGGCATCGTGGGCGAGTCGGGCTCCGGCAAGTCCGTCACCAACCTCACGGTCCTCGGCCTGCACAACCCGGACACCACCACCATCGAGGGGTCCATCCACCTCGACGGCCAGGAACTGCTCAGCGCCTCCGAGCGGGAGCTGCAGAAGCTCCGCGGCAACAAGATGGCGATGATCTTCCAGGACCCGCTGACCGCGCTCTCGCCGTACTACACGGTGGGCCGGCAGCTGTCCGAGCCCTTCATGAAGCACAAGGGCGCCTCCAAGAAGGAGGCGAAGGCCCGCGCCATCCAGATGCTGGAGAAGGTGGGCATCCCGCAGCCCAAGCTGCGCTTCGACGACTACCCGCACCAGTTCTCCGGCGGTATGCGCCAGCGCGCCATGATCGCCATGGCCCTGATGTGCGACCCGGAGCTGCTGATCGCCGACGAGCCGACCACCGCGCTCGACGTGACGGTGCAGGCGCAGATCCTCGACCTGCTCAAGGACCTGCAGCAGGAGTTCGGCTCCGCGATCATCTTCATCACCCACGACCTGGGCGTCATCGCCAACATGGCGGACGACCTCCTGGTGATGTACGGCGGCCGGGCGATGGAGCGCGGCAGCGTCCGCGAGGTGCTGCACGAGCCCCGCCACCCCTACACCTGGGGCCTGCTCAGCTCGATGCCGCGTCTGGACAGCGACGTGGACATCGCGCTCGAGCCGATCCCCGGCAGCCCGCCCTCGCTGCTCAACCCGCCGACGGGCTGCCGCTTCAACCCGCGCTGCGTCTTCAAGGACCACGTCGCCGGCGACCTCTGCACCACCGTCACGCCCGAGCTGGGCGAGGGCCGGGACACCGCCTGCCACCTGACGCGCGAGCAGAAGCAGACCATATTCATCGACAAGATCCAGCCCCGGCTGCGCTAGGGAGCACCGAGACATGAGCGACAACCTCACCGCCCCAGAGCAGAAGCAGACCGAGGCCGCCCCCGCCGCCGAGCGCGACACGCTGCTCGAGGTCAAGGGCCTGACCATGCACTTCCCCGTGTACGGCGGCTTCCCCTTCAAGCGGAAGGTCGGCGCGGTCCAGGCCGTCGACAACGTGGACCTGGTGGTCCACGAGGGCGAGGCCCTCGGCGTCGTCGGCGAGTCCGGCTGCGGCAAGTCGACGACCGGCCGCCTGATCACCCGCCTGATGGAGCCCACCGCGGGCACCATCACCTACCGCGGGCAGGACATCACCCACGCCTCGCGCAAGAAGCTGGCGCCGATCCGGTCCGAGATCCAGATGATCTTCCAGGACCCGTACTCGTCGCTGAACCCGCGCCAGACCGTCGGCACGATCATCAAGTCGCCGATGGAGATCAACGACATCAACCCGCCCGGCGGCCGGGACAAGCGGGTCAAGGAGCTCCTCGAGCTCGTCGGCCTGAACCCGGAGCACTACAACCGCTTCCCGCACGAGTTCTCCGGCGGCCAGCGCCAGCGCATCGGCGTCGCCCGCGCGCTCGCGGTCAACCCGAAGCTGATCGTCGCGGACGAGCCGGTCTCCGCCCTGGACGTGTCGATCCAGGCGCAGGTCGTCAACCTGCTGAAGAAGGTGCAGGACGAGCTCGGCATCGCGTTCGTCTTCATCGCCCACGACCTCGCGATCGTGCGGCACTTCTCGCAGCGCGTCGCGGTGATGTACCTGGGCAAGGTCGTCGAGGTCGGCGACCGGGACGACATCTACAACCGTCCCCGCCACCCGTACACCCACGCCCTGCTGTCGGCCGTGCCCGAGGTCGAGCTCGAGGACGCCGAGCCGCGCGAGCGCATCCGCCTGTACGGCGACGTGCCCTCCCCGGTCAACCCGCCGTCCGGCTGCCGCTTCCGCACCCGCTGCTGGAAGGCGCAGGACAAGTGCGCGACCGAGGAGCCGCCGCTGGTGCAGATCTCCGGCAACCGGGCGGGCCACCTCACGGCCTGCCACTTCCCGGAGGCGCCCACCACGGAGGCGCGGGACGAGGATGTCATCCTCGACCCGGCGCTGAAGGCGCTCGAGAGCGAGGGCAAGGAGGGCTGACCCTCCCCTCACCCACACGCCAGGGCCGGCGGGGACCCCCCTCCCCACCGGCCCTCCGCGTTCCCCCGGCGCCCCCGGCCCGCCCGGCCTGCCCGGCCCGGCGCCCCCGGCCCGCCCGGCCTGCCCGGCCCGGCGCCCCCGGCCTGCCCGGCCCGCCTGGCCTGCGGCCTGCGCGGCCTGCTCGCTTCGCCCGGTCTGCGGTCTGCCTGGCCTGCGGCCTCGCCTGCCCGGCCTGCCTCGCCTGCCCGGTCTGCGGTCTGCCTGGCCTGCGGCCTCGCCTGCCCGGCCTGCCTCGCCTGCCTGGCCTGCGGCCTGCGCGGCCTGCCCCGCCTGCCCGCCCGGCCAGCGGCCCGCCCGGCCCCGCCGCCCCCTCGGCGCCACGCCGCAGCTCCCGGCCCGCGCGGCACCCGACGTACCATCGGCTCACACTGCCCGCGCGGTCGCTCGCCCTGCCACCCCCCGGCCCCGCCCGCCACGACCTTGCGTCGCAGCCACGCCACCCCGCCCTCCACGAGCGCCCGCACTCGTCCCTGCGGGTGCCGTGCCGCTGCCGGTGGGTTCCGCGGGTCCCCTTGCGGGCGGCTGGGGCGCTCAAAGGCGGCACGTACGCCGCCGGACGGTTTCCCGCGGAACCTCGGCCCCCACGGAGGCTCAGCCCGTGCGCGCCGCAGTCAGGGCACGGACAGCTCGCCCCGCCGGCCCCGCCGGCCCCGCCGGCCCCGCGACGCCGGCCCGACGCGCGCCGCGGCGGGTGCACCAGGCGGCTCCCCGCGGGGCCCCCTCGGCCCCGTACGCCGCACGCGGCTCGCCCCGCGGGGGCAGGAACCCGAACCCCCCTCCCCGCGTCCACCCGAGCGACCTCTCCACCCGAACGGGTGGATCCCGGATGAATCGGAACGTCAACGGCGATATGCATCGTTCACCGTACGGATCGGTCAACGATCGGTCACCGATCGCCCGGACACCGGTCAGCCACCGGTCAAGGTCCGCCCAGGGAGAGGGAGGCACGCCATGCGCGGAGGACGAAGGGGGCCCGCGGCGACCCCACGGCGCCCACGCACCGCGACCCGCAGGACGACCGCCGCGGCCGGCGCCGCCACGGTCGCGCTGCTCGCCGCGGCCTGCGGCGGGGGCGGCGGTGGAGGCGGCGGCGGTGACGCCGGTGCCGTGCTGAGCTCCTCCTGGGGCGACCCGCAGAACCCCCTGGAGCCCGCCAACACCAACGAGGTCCAGGGCGGCAAGGTCCTCGACATGATCTTCCGCAACCTCAAGAAGTACGACCCGAAGACCGGCGAGGCCAAGGACATGCTCGCCGAGAAGATCGAGACCACCGACTCGCAGAACTTCCGCATCACCGTCAAGGACGGCTGGAAGTTCAGCAACGGCGAGCCGGTCACCGCCCGGTCCTTCGTCGACGCGTGGAACTACGGCGCGAGCCTGAAGAACAACCAGAAGAACGCCTACTTCTTCCAGTACATCGAGGGGTACGACAAGACCCACCCCGAGAGCGGCTCGCAGAGCGCCGACACCCTCTCCGGCCTGCGGCTGGTCGACGACCGGACCTTCACCGTCAAGCTCACGCAGAAGTTCTCGACCTTCCCCGACACCCTCGGGTACAACGCCTACGCCCCGCTGCCCCGCGCCTTCTTCGACGACCACGACGCCTGGGTCGCCAAGCCGGTCGGCAACGGCCCCTACCAGGTCGAGTCGTACGCCAAGGGCTCGCAGATGACCCTGCGCACGTGGGACGGCTACACCGGCCCCGACAAGGCACGCAACGGCGGCGTGGACCTGAAGGTCTACACCGACAACGCCACGGCCTACAACGACCTGATGTCCGGCAACCTCGACCTGGTCGACGACATCCCCGCCAGCCAGCTCAAGAACGCCCCCGCCGACCTCGGCGACCGGTACATCAACACCCCGGCGGGCATCCTGCAGACCCTCGCCTTCCCGTTCTACGACCCCCAGTGGAACAAGCCCGGCATGGAGAAGGTCCGCAAGGGCCTCTCCATGGCGATCGACCGCAAGCAGATCACCGAGACGATCTTCCAGAAGACCCGCACCCCGGCGACGGACTGGACCTCCCCGGTCCTCGGCGAGGAGGGCGGCTTCCGGGAGGGCTTCTGCGGCGAGTCCTGCGAGTACAAGCCGGAGGAGGCCAGGAAGCTCATCGAGGAGGGCGGCGGCCTGCCCGGCGGCCGGGTCAGGATCACCTTCAACGCGGACACCGGCTCGCACCGCGACTGGGTCGAGGCGGTCTGCAACAGCATCAACCGCGCGCTGGAACAGGGCAAGGCGTGCGTCCCGAACCCCGTCGGCACCTTCGCGGACTACCGCAACCAGATCTCCGAACGGAAGATGCCCGGTCCCTTCCGGGCCGGCTGGCAGATGGACTACCCGCTGATCCAGAACTTCCTCCAGCCGCTGTACTACACCAACGCCTCGTCCAACGACGGCAAGTGGTCCAACCAGGAGTTCGACGACTGGGTCGACAAGGCCAACGCCGAGTCCGACACCGGCACCGCGGTGGACAACTTCCTCAAGGCCGAGGAGGTGGTCCGCGACGAGATGGCCGCCATCCCGCTCTGGTACCAGAACGGCTCCGCCGGCTACTCCGAGCGCCTCTCCGACGTCGCCCTGAACCCCTTCAGCGTCCCGGTCTACGACCGGATCAAGGTCGGCTGACCGGGGGTCCGCCCCCCACCGTTCGGTCCGCAACCCTGGCCGGGAGGCACCATGGGACGCTACGTGATCCGGCGTCTGCTGCAGATGATCCCCGTGTTCGTCGGCGCGACGCTGCTGATCTTCCTGATGGTCAACGTCATGGGCGATCCGGTCGCCGGCCTCTGCGGCGACCGGGCCTGCGACCCGGCGACGGCGGCCCGCCTCAAGGCGGAGTTCGGGCTCGACCAGCCCGTCTGGAAGCAGTACCTGACCTACATGGGCAACGTCCTCTCCGGAGACTTCGGCACCGCCTTCAACGGCCAGAAGGTCACCGAACTGATGGGCACGGCCTTCCCGGTGACCATCCGGCTGACCCTGGTGGCGATCCTCTTCGAGATCGTCATCGGCATCGCCCTCGGCGTGGTCACCGGGATGCGCCGCGGCCGCCCGGTGGACACCGGCGTCCTGGTCGCCACCCTGGTGGTGATCTCCGTGCCCACCTTCGTCACCGGCCTGCTGCTGCAGCTGCTGCTCGGCGTGAAGTGGGGCTGGATCAACCCCTCGGTCTCCTACGAGGCCGGCTTCGGCGAGCTGATCGTCCCCGGCCTGGTGCTGGCCTCCGTCTCGCTGGCCTACGTCACCCGGCTGACCCGCACCTCCATCGCCGAGAACCGCCGCTCCGACTACGTCCGCACCGCCGTCGCCAAAGGGCTCCCGCGCCGCCGGGTGGTCACCCGGCACCTGCTGCGGAACTCGCTGATCCCCGTGGTCACCTTCATCGGCACGGACGTCGGCGCGCTGATGGGCGGCGCCATCGTCACCGAGCGGATCTTCAACATCCACGGGGTCGGCTACCAGCTCTACCAGGGCATCCTCCGGCAGAACACCCAGACCGTGGTCGGCTTCGTGACGGTGCTGGTGCTGGTCTTCCTGGTGGCGAACCTCATCGTCGACCTTCTGTACGCCGTACTCGACCCGAGGATCCGCTATGCCTGAACCGCGGCAGCCGCTTCCCGACCCCGGTGACCACCCGCGCGGCGACCGTTCCGGGGATGGCCGGACCGAGGCCGGCCGTTCCGAGGGCGGCCGGACCGCCGGGGACGGCGCGATCGCCGGGACGGGCTTCGGCGGCTCCATGGACCTGGCCACCGAGGAGGGCCGCACGCTGGAGGGCGACCCCGGGCCCGACGGCGGCGGGCCGGCGGCCAGGCCGCGCTCCCTGTGGTCCGATGCCTGGCGGGACCTGCGCCGCAACCCGGTCTTCCTCGTCTCGTCGCTGCTGATCCTCTTCCTCCTGCTGATCGCGGTCTGGCCCAGCCTGCTCACCTCCGGCGACCCGCTCGACTGCGACCTGGCCCGCGCCCAGGAGGGCTCCCAGCCCGGTCACCCGTTCGGCTTCAACGGCCAGGGCTGCGACGTCTACACCCGCACCGTGTACGGCGCCCGCACCTCGGTCACCGTCGGCGTCTGCGCCACCCTCGGCGTCGCCCTCCTCGGCAGCGTCCTGGGCGGCCTCGCAGGCTTCTTCGGCGGCATCTGGGACGCGCTGCTCTCCCGCCTCACCGACGTCTTCTTCGCCATCCCCGTGGTCCTGGGCGGCCTGGTCCTGCTGTCGGTGGTCACCAGCAACAGCGTCTGGCCGGTGATCGGCTTCATGGTGCTGCTGGGCTGGCCGCAGATCTCCCGCATCTCCCGCGGCGCGGTCATCACCGCCAAGCAGCACGACTACGTCCAGGCGGCCCGCGCCCTCGGCGCCTCCAGCCCCCGGATGCTGCTGCGGCACATCGCGCCCAACGCCGTCGCCCCGGTGATCGTGGTCGCCACCATCGCGCTTGGCACCTACATCGCCCTGGAGGCCACGCTCTCCTACCTGGGCGTCGGGCTGAAGCCGCCCACGGTCAGCTGGGGCATCGACATCTCCTCCGCCTCCCCGTACATCCGCAACGCCCCGCACATGCTGCTCTGGCCGGCCGGCGCGCTGGCGCTCACGGTGCTGGCGTTCATCATGCTCGGCGACGCGGTCCGCGACGCCCTCGACCCGAAGCTGAGGTGAGCCGCGCCATGCTGCTCGACGTCCGTGACCTGCGCGTGGAGTTCACCACCCGGGAAGGCGTGGCCAAGGCGGTGAACGGGGTCAGCTACAGCGTCGACGCGGGCGAGACCCTCGCCGTGCTCGGCGAGTCCGGCTCCGGGAAGTCCGTCACCGCCCAGGCCGTCATGGGCATCCTCGACACGCCGCCCGGCCGGATCACCGGCGGCGAGATCCTCTTCCAGGGCCGCGACCTGCTCCGGCTCAAGGAGGAGGAACGGCGGACCGTCCGCGGCGCGGAGATGGCGATGATCTTCCAGGACGCGCTCTCCTCCCTCAACCCGGTGATGACCGTGGGGGACCAGCTCGGCGAGATGTTCGTCGTCCACCGCGGCCTGTCGAAGAAGGACGCCCGCGCCAAGGCGGTCGAGCTGATGGACCGGGTCCGCATCCCCGCGGCGGCACAGCGGGTGCGGGACTACCCGCACCAGTTCTCCGGGGGCATGCGCCAGCGCATCATGATCGCCATGGCGCTGGCGCTGGAACCGGCGCTGATCATCGCCGACGAGCCCACCACCGCGCTGGACGTCACGGTCCAGGCCCAGGTCATGGACCTGCTCGCCGAGCTTCAGCGCGAGTACCGGATGGGGCTCATCCTGATCACCCACGACCTCGGCGTGGTCGCCGACGTCGCCGACCGGATCGCCGTGATGTACGCCGGACGGATCGTCGAGACGGCCGGGGTGCACGACCTCTACAAGGCGCCCGCGCACCCCTACACCCGCGGCCTGCTGGACTCCATCCCGCGCCTGGACCACAAGGGGGGTGAGCTCTACGCGATCAAGGGCCTGCCGCCCAGCCTCACCGCCGTCCCGCCCGGCTGCCCCTTCCACCCGCGCTGCCCGATGGCCCAGGACGTCTGCCGGACCGACGTCCCGCCGCTGTACGCCGTGGACCGGGGCCCCGTCTCCGCGCCCGGCCGCGGCAGCGCCTGCCACTTCTGGCAGGACTGCCTGGAGAACTCCGCCCCCCGCTGACCACCCCGCCCCGAACCGCTCCCCGCCCCGACCGCCCGACCGCCGCCAGGAGAACCGATGGCCACCATGGCGCCCACACCCGGCACGGACACGACGACCGAGCCGATCCTCGAGGTCGAGGGGCTCGTGAAGCACTACCCGCTCACCCGGGGGATCGTCTTCCGCAAGCAGGTCGGCGCCGTGAAGGCCGTCGACGGCGTCGACTTCGCCCTCGGCCGCGGCGAGACCCTCGGCATCGTCGGGGAGTCCGGCTGCGGGAAGTCCACGGTGGCGCGGATGCTGGTCAACCTCGAGCGGCCCACCGCGGGATCGATCCGCTACAAGGGCGAGGACGTCACCCGGCTGTCCGGCCGCGCCCTGAAGGCGGTGCGCCGGAACATCCAGATGGTCTTCCAGGACCCGTACACCTCGCTCAATCCCCGGATGACCGTCGGCGACATCGTGGGAGAGCCCTTCGACATCCACCCCGAGGCCGCCCCCAAGGGCGACCGCCGGCGCCGCGTGCAGGGGCTGCTGGAGGTGGTCGGCCTCAACCCCGAGCACGTCAACCGCTACCCGCACCAGTTCTCCGGCGGGCAGCGCCAGCGCATCGGCATCGCCCGCGGACTCGCGCTCCGGCCCGAGATCATCGTCGCCGACGAACCCGTCTCCGCCCTCGACGTCTCGGTCCAGGCCCAGGTGGTCAACCTGCTCGAGCGGCTCCAGGACGAGTTCGGGCTCGCCTACGTGTTCATCGCGCACGACCTGTCCGTGGTGCGGCACATCTCCGACCGCGTCGCGGTGATGTACCTCGGACGGATCGTGGAGACCGGCACCGACCGGGCCATCTACGACCATCCCACGCACCCCTACACCCAGGCGCTGCTCTCCGCCGTTCCCGTCCCCGACCCGGCGGCCCGCGACCGCCGGGAGCGGATCATCCTCACCGGCGACGTGCCCTCGCCGACGAACATCCCCTCCGGCTGCCGCTTCCGCACCCGCTGCTGGAAGGCCCAGCAGCGCTGCGCCGAGGAGGTCCCGGCGCTCGCCGTCCCGGAGGCGTTCCGCGACCGGGGCGGCCCGGCGGCGCATCCGTCGGCCTGTCACTTCGCCGAGGAGAAGCGGGTGGTGCCCGAGGAGGAGCCGGACGAGCCGCCCCGTTAACCGGCAGGTAATTGAGCCGACCCGTATCCGATATACGGACGGGGAACGCTGAGGGGGTACGGCCGTGCGGGTGCCGTGAACGGGCCGGGGCGCGCCATGTCGCCCCGGCCCGTGCCGTTCCCGCCGAGCCCGTGCGCGGCGGTCAGCCCGCCGGCCGGGCCGCGCCGTCCGCCCCCGCCGGGGCCATGCCCAGCGAGCGGCGCAGGAAGTCGACCTGGAGCAGCAGCAGGTTCTCCGCCACCTGCTCCTGCGGCGTCATGTGGGTCACCCCCGACAGCGGCAGCACCTCGTGCGGCCGTCCCGCGGCCAGCAACGCGGAGGAGAGCCGCAGGGTGTGCGCGGCCACCACGTTGTCGTCGGCCAGCCCGTGGATCACCATCAGTGGCCGGCCGCGCCCGGCGGCCCCGGAGAGCCCGTCGTCGGTCACCAGCGAACTGGCCGCGTACGCCCGCGGGTCGGCGGCCGGGTCGCCCAGGTACCGCTCCGTGTAGTGGGTGTCGTAGAGCCGCCAGTCGGTGACCGGCGCCCCGGCGACGCCCGCCGCGAAGACGTCCGGCCGGCGCAGCACCGCCAGCGCGGCCAGGTAACCGCCGAAGGACCAGCCCCGCACGGCCACCCGCGACAGGTCCAGCGGATACCGCTCGGCCAGGTCGTGGAGGGCGTCGATCTGGTCCTCCAGGGCGAGGGTGAGGTCGCCACGGACCGCCTTCTCCCACGCGGGGGAGCGCCCCGGGGTGCCGCGCCCGTCGGCGACGATCACCGCGAACCCCTGGTCGGCGAACCACTGGGAGGTCAGGTGGGCGTTGTGCGAGGCGTACACGCGCTGCCCGTGCGGGCCGCCGTACGGGTCCATGAGGACGGGCAGGAGGTCACCCGCGCGGTAGTGCGTGGGCAGCAGCACGGCGCACGGAATGCGCCGCGCGCCCGCCTCGGTGAGGGAGACCCGCGGGGTGAGGCCGGGGTCGGCGGCGTGCGAGGCGATCCGGGCGACCTCCGCGCCGTCGCGCAGCACCACCGCCCGGGCGCCCGGCCGGTCGGGCGTGGACGACACCAGCACCGTCACCCCGCCCGAGCGCACCGCCGTGTGGACGCCCGGCTCCGTGGAGACGCGCTCCACCCCGTCGGCCGTGACCCGGTGGACGTGCACCTCACCGATCTCCGGTGCGCCGGCCTCCTCGCCCGCGGAGGCCGACACCAGGACGTCGTCCTCGGAGACGTCCAGCACCGCCCGCAGGTGCAGCCGTCCGTCGGTGAGCGTGCGGCCGCCCACCGCGAGGGCCCGCGCCCCGCTCTCGTCGGTGATCCGCACCAGCTCTCCGGCCGGGTTCCAGCACGGGGTGGCAGCGAACAATTCAAGCCATGTTGGATCACTCTCGCCGAGCAGCGTCCGGGTGGCCCCGGTGTCCGGGTCGACGGCCAGCGTGAGCTGCTCGCGCTGGTCCCGCGACTGCACCAGGATCAGCGGCGGACCCCCCGCTGACCAGTGCACTCGTGCCAGATAGGGGAACGCCTCGCGGTCCCAGCGGACCTCCGTGCGGCTGCCGTCGAGGCCGAAGACGAACAACTGTACGTGGGCGTTGGGGGTTCCGGCCGCGGGGTACGCCTGCGGCCGCGGCTCCCGCTCGGGGTGCGCCGGATCGGCGATCCACCACCGCCGGACGGGCGCGTCGTCGGTCCGGGCGGCCAGCAGCCGGTCCGATTCCGGGGACCACCAGAAGCCGCGGAAGCGCTGCATCTCCTCCGCCGCGACGAACTCGGCGAGCCCGTACGCCACCGTCCCCGACTCCGGCTCCGCCAGCGCCCGGCCGCCCTCGCCGTCCGCCCCGACGACCCGCAGGGCGCCGCCCGCCACGTACGCGACGCGGCGTCCGTCGGGGGAGGGGCGAGGGTCGACGACCGGCCCCTCCACGGGCAGCTCGCGCACCGTCCCGGCCCTCAGCTCGGCCGCGAAAAGCCGCCCTGACAAGGCGAAACACGCCATCTCCACGGCCGCGTCGGTGGCGTACGAGACGATGCCCGCACCGCCCTCACGGCTCCGTTCGCGACGCGCGCGTTCCTCGGCGGAGAGGTCCTCCCCGGCGCCGTCCAGCAGCGCCGCGGGGTCCGCCGCGAGCCGCTCGGCGGGACCGTCCGCGGCCTCCAGGTCGAGCACCCGGAGGGCTCCGGCGCGGTCCGTGCCGGAGCCGGAGCGCAGGAAGACGACCCGGGAACCGTCGGGTGCCACGGTGAACGCGCGCGGCGCCCCGAGGGTGAACCGCTGGGTGCGGGCGTGCCGCCGGGGGAAGGATTCGGTGTCCGTCTGCATGACCTGACCATATTGGCCATGCGCCCCCCGCGTGCGGCTGTGCGCCGACTCATGCGTGGCCTCGGATAGTTATGATCGCTGCCGTCCGGTGGGTATCAACCTGCTGGCTGCGCGAAGGATTTGTCGCCCCTTCGGTCCGACTGCCTGTGTCCTAGGGAGCTTTGGAGGTGAACCGCCGTGGCACTCTCGATCTCGGTGGTGGTGCTGCTGGCGATCGTCGTCTTCCTGCTGATCAAGAAGTCGGGGCTGAAGGCGGGGCATGCGATCGTCTGCATGCTGCTCGGGTTCTACCTCGCCGCCTCGTCGGTGGCCCCCACGATCAGCGAGCTGACGAACAACATCGCGGGCATGATCGGCAGCTTCAAGTTCTGACCCGTCGTCCTCCTCCGTCCCGGATACCCCCGGGACGGCGGCGTACACCGGTCCGCCGACCGGGGCGCCGAGCCGGGTCGTGGGCGCCCGCCTAAGCTGGCCCCATGACGGACACGCCCGCTCGTCGCCTGCTGCTGGTGCACGCGCACCCGGACGACGAGTCGATCAACAACGGCGCCACCATGGCCCGCTACGCGGCCGAGGGCGCCGGGGTCACCCTGGTGACCTGCACCCTCGGCGAGCTCGGTGAGGTCATCCCGCCCGAGCTGGCCCACCTGTCGGGCGCCGCGCTGGGCGCGCACCGCCGGCAGGAGCTGGCCGCGGCCATGCGCGAGCTGGGCGTGACGGACGTCCGGCTGCTGGGCGGCGAGGGCCGCTACGGCGACTCCGGGATGATGGGCCTGCCCGACAACGACGCGCCAGGAGCCTTCTGGGGCGCCCCGGTGGACGAGGCCGCCGAGCACCTGGTCGCCGTGATCCGCGAGGTCCGCCCGCAGGTGCTGGTGACCTACGACCCGGACGGCGGCTACGGCCACCCCGACCACATCCAGGCCCACCGGGTCGCGATGCGCGCGGCCGAACTGGCCGCGGACCCGGGCCTGCGCCCCGACCTCGGCGACGCCTGGGACATCCCGAAGATCTACTGGACCCGGATGCCGCGCCCGGTCGCCGAGGAGGCCTTCGCCCGCCTCCACGAGGCCCTGTCCGGGCTCCCGTTCCCCGCGCCGGCCGCCGTGGACGACCTGCCCGGCATCGTCGACGACCCGGAGCGGATCACCGCCCGGCTGGACGCCGAGGGCACCCCGTACGCCGCCGCCAAGGCCGCCGCGATGACCGCCCACGCCACCCAGATCGCCGTGCGCGCGCCCTGGTTCGCGCTCTCCAACGAGCTGGCCCAGCCGCTGTTCGCGGTGGAGCACTACGAGTTGGTGAAGGGCGAGCCGGGCGGCCCGGGCGTGGAGGACGACCTGTTCGCGGGAATCGCCGGGAGCGCGGGGACCACCGGGACCCCGGGTCCCGCCGGCTCCCCGGGTCCCGCCGGTCCCGCCGGTTCCGGGGTCACCGAAGGAGATGCCGCGTGAGCACGAACGCCAAGGGAACGCAGCCGCCCGCGGGAGGCCCCGGAGGCCCCGGAAGCCTCCTGGCCCAGCCGCTGAGTCTGCCCTCGGCCGGCCGCACCGCGGCCTACGCCGGACTGCTCCTGCTCGGAGCGGTCGTCGGGGTCGCCGGCTCCCTGGTGCAGGGCGCGTTCTTCCCCGGCGGGCTGCTGCTCGCCCTCGCCGGGACGGCCGGGACCTTCCTCGCCGGAGCGCGGCTGATGGCCTCCCGGGCCGGGGCGGCCGTCCCCGTGGTGGGCTGGCTGATCGCCGTCGTGCTCCTCACCACCAGCCGTCCGGAGGGCGACTTCGTGTTCGGCGCCGGCCTGCGGCCCTACCTGTTCCTCCTCGGTGGCATGGTGGTCGCTATGATCTGCGCCACCCTCGGTGGCGGCCGCGACCGCTGAGTCCCGCCGTCCCACATGGGAGTGACGTCCCGCTTCGTCCTGTCGTCCCGGTGACCACCGGGGTGGATATGCCCTCGGCCGTGGGTTACCCGCGGGAAGCGGCCAGTATCGTGGAGCGCGCCGCCGAGAAGCCCGCTGTGAGGTCGTGACGGGCGGCGGAGCCAACCGGGAGAACCTGCCTTGAGTCGTGAAACTGACAATCCGTCCCCCACGCCCAGCGGGAACGGCGGATCCGCGCACCCCTCCGAGCCGACGACGCCGGAAGGCCGCAAGACCGAGACCACGCTGACGACCCGCGTGAAGATCAACATCCCGGGGTCCCGGCCGATCCCGCCGGTGGTGGTGCGCAAGCCCGTGGGGGAGGGTTCCGCCGCGGGCGAGCAGTCCGCGCCCGAAGGGGCCACCCCTCCCGGCGGCACGGACACCTCCGCCGCGTCCGCCGCGCCCGCCGACACGCCGTCGTCGCCCCAGGCCCCGGCGAAGGAGAAGGCCAGCGACTGGTTCGCCCCGCGCAAGGCCCCCGCGCCCGCGCCGCAGGGCGACCCGGCGGGCCCCAAGCCGGGCCGCGACGCGCTGCCGGGCCCGTCCGGCCCCTCCGGCCCCTCCGGCCCCTCCGGCCAGGGCAACAGCCCCTCCGGCCAGGGCCGCACGCCCGCGGCGGGCACCCCCGCCCCGGCCCTCCCGCAGCGGCCCACCACGCCCCGCGCCGGCGGCGCGGCGCCCATCGGGCAGCGTCCCGCGGCCGGCGCCCCGCGTCCGGCCGGCGCCCCCCGCCCCGGCCAGGGCGGCTCCGGCGGTACCAACGGCTCCGGCCTCCCCGGCGCCACCGGCGGACCGGTGGCCCCCGGACACGGCGGCGGCACCGGCTCGGTGGACGTCACCGAGGCGCTCAACGCCGGCCCGCTCGGCCCCCGCGGCGGCCAGGCCCCCGGCGCGGGCGCCAACACCCCCGCGGGCCGGGCCCCCGGCGCGAGCGCCGCACCGGCCTCCCGCCCCGAGCCCCCCACGGGCCCGACCGGCGGCCCGGTGACCGGCAGCGGCCCGCTCACCCCCGACCTCGGCGGCGGCCTCAGCGACGACACCGCGGTGCTCACCCCGCAGCGCCCCGCCCCCGGCGCCCCGCGCCGCCAGGACAACATCTCCGGCGACACCCTCACCAGCGGCATCCCCCGGGTGCCCGCCGGCCCCGGCGCCCCGCCGGCCGGCGGAGCCCACGGCGGGCCCGCCGTCCCGCCGCCCGGCATGTTCAGCCCGGTCCCCGCCCCCACCCCGGCTCCCGCCCCGGCCCCGGCGCCCGCCGCGCCCGCCGCGCCGAAGAAGAAGGGCCGCAACAAGGTGGCCCTGCTCGGCGGCGCCCTGGTCGCCCTGGCGGCCGTGGCCTACGGCGCCGGCCTGCTGCTGAACCACTCCGACGTGCCCAAGGGCACCACCGTGCTCGGCGTGGAGATAGGCGGCGGCACCCGCGACGAGGCCGCGCAGAAGCTGGACCAGGCGCTCGGCGAGCGCATGAGCCAGCCGCTGAAGCTGGCCGTGGACGGCGAGGTCGTCAACCTGGAGCCGGAGCAGGCGGGCCTGGAGATCGACACCCGCGCCACCGTCGGCGAGGCCGCCAGGAGCGACTACAACCCGGTCTCCGTGATCGGCTCGCTCTTCGGCCAGGAACGGGTGGTCGATCCCGCCATGCCGGTCGACGCCGAGAAGCTGCGCGCGGCGCTGGAGGAGGCCGCCGGCGGCGCCGGCTCGGTCACCGAGGGCGGCATCGAGTTCCGCGCCGGGAAGGCCGTGCCGGTCTACGGCAAGCCCGGCAAGGGCATCGACCTCCAGAAGGCCGTGCCCGCGGTCCAGGCGGCCTACCGCGAGCAGGTGGCCACCGGCGACGCGAAGGCCGTGGAGCTGCCGGTCGTCACCCGCGAGCCCAGCGTCCCGGACGCCGAGGTGAACCGGATGATGAAGGAGTTCGCCCAGCCCGCCATGTCCGGCCTGGTGACGGTGCAGACCGATGCCGCGCACACCATCTCCTTCAGCCCGGAGAAGTCGCTCTGGCGGTTCCTGCGCGTGCAGGCCGTCGACGGCCGGCTGGTCGAGAGCTACGACCAGGCGGAGCTGCAGAAGCTCTACGGCGAGACCTTCGACGGGGTGCTCGTCACCCGCGCCACCGGGAAGAAGACCCCGGTGACCGTCGAGGACGTCATCGGCGCGCTGCGCCCCGCCCTGCTCGACAAAACCGAGCGGATCGGCGTCATCGAGACGAACCCCAGCTGACCGCACGACCGCCCCGACGACCTCCGCCCGCACGGCCCTTCGGGGCGGTGCGGGCGGACTCGTCCGGCAGACGCGTCAGTTGAGACGGGCGCGGGCCGACCTGGCCTGGCCGCGCACCCGTTCGGCCAGCTCCTCGTCGACCTCCTCCACCACGTCGGCGTAGACCTCGAGTTCCTCCGCGCCGGCCATGAACTCTCCCCTGTTGACCAGGAGTTGCGCGTACTCGTAGCGCAGGTGCGCCGGGCGGGAGGGCAGCAGCAGGGACAGCTCCAGCGCCCAGAGCGCCGTCGCGGACTGCTCGGGGCGGGCCGCCGCCCAGGCGCGGACGTTGTTCAGGATCCGCACGACCACCTCCAGCGGCCGGGCGGGCTCGTACACCGACGGGTCGGCGGGGTCGGGGGAGGAGCCCGTCGCGTCCAGCACCAGCAGTTCCGCGTCCGGGCCGGTGAGCAGCCGCCCGCCCGCGAACGGGTCGGCCAGCACCTGCCGCGCCGGATCGTCGGCCGGGCCGAACCCGACGACGAAGTGGCCCGGCAGCGCGACCCCGTGGACCGGCGCGCCCGCCCTCCGGGCGACCTCCGTCCACACCACCGACAGCAGGATCGGCAGTCCCCGCCTGCGCCGCAGCACCTGGTGCAGCAGCGAGGAGCGCAGGTCGCGGTAGTCGGCCTCGCCGCCCGCGAACCCCTCCTCCTCGCCCAGCAGAGCGCGCACCGCCTCGGCCCACTCGCGGGGGCCACCCGGCCGGAAGGGCAGGCGTCCGGCCAGCCGGTCGAGTTCCATCTGGACCTCGTCCATGCCGGCCTCGTCGAAGGAGGAGTCCGCGACCGCGCCGATCAGCAGGCACAGCGTCACCAGGTCGGGACGCTCGGCGCGCGCCTCGGCGGCGAACCGGGCGGTCCAGCGGGCGCGTTGTTCCGGCCCGGAGGGGACCGGGGGGTCGGGGGTCAGCATGCCGTGCGGTCGCCTCCTCAGGCCTCGGGGGAACGGTAGTGGTGGTAGGCGTGGTGGGCCGTGAAGCCCAGGGCGTCGTACAGCCGGCGGGCCCCGGTGTTGTCGGTCTCCACCTGGAGCCAGCCCGCGGAGGCGCCCTCCTTCAACGCCTGCCCGGCGAGCGCCGCCATCACGCGGGTCGCCAGCCCCTCGCGCCGACGCTCCGGTGCCACCTCCACCGCGGCGAACCCGGCCCACCTGCCGTCCACGACGCACCGGCCGATGGCGGCCGGCGGCTCGCCCTCCGGGCCCGGAACGGTCGCGAACCACACCGACGGCCCGGCTTCCAGCACCCGGCGGGCCACCTCGGTGACGCCCTTGCGCCGGTAACGCGCCAGCCACGCCTCGTCGGTGTGCCGGGAGAGCACGACCGCGGCGGCGTCCGGGTCCACCGCGTCGGCCACCGGGGCGAGCCCGCCGGTCCACAGCTCCGCCGTCACCTCCCGCACCCATCCGCGCTCCTCGAGGGCCACGCAGAGCAGTTCGTCGGTGCCCTCCGCCCCGGTCGACGCCTGGACGTAGGCGGGCAGCCCCCGTTCGGCGTACCAGGCGGACACGGCGTCCAGCGCCCGGTCCAGCTCCACGCCGGGGTCGCCCGTCGGCAGCGCCGAGTTGGCGCGCCGGGTGAACCCGGCGGCAGCCCGCAGCACCCACTCGCCGAGCGGCTCGCTCTCCACCGGGGGCCAGCCGCGGGCGGCCACCCGTGCCAGTTCCCGGTACGAGGCGGCGGGGCCGCGGCGGCGGGCCGGCTCCGGAGGAACCACCTTGCCCGCGACCAGCGTCGACTCGTCGATCCGCACCCGCTCGCCGTCGCGACGGGTGATCGACAGCACGCCGTCGTTCCATGATGTGAGAACCCCGACCGTGTCGGTGAACTTCGCACCCGCGTCGCCGTCTTCGGCGAGCCGCCGCACGGAGACGCGTTTGCCCACGTCAGAGCCGTTAAGGTGCAGCGCGGATCGCGTTTCGGCGGAGATTTCCACTGGTCGGTTCACCCCTCGTGTTCGGTTCGGGTCCCGAAGTGGAGATACTAGGGGCGGGCATCGACGACGCCGCGCTCCCGCGCGCCAGGCGGCGGAGCCTGCGGAGGCCCGCCAGCGCCCTATCGAGGAGGAACGACAGCGTGACCTACGTCATCGCGCAGCCTTGTGTCGACGTGAAGGACAAGGCGTGCATCGAGGAGTGCCCGGTCGACTGCATCTACGAGGGGCAGCGCTCCCTCTACATCCACCCGGATGAGTGCGTCGACTGTGGTGCCTGCGAGCCGGTCTGCCCGGTCGAGGCGATCTTCTACGAGGACGACACCCCGGACGAGTGGAAGGACTACTACAAGGCCAATGTGGAGTTCTTCGACGAGCTCGGCTCTCCCGGCGGCGCCAGCAAGCTGGGCCTGATCGAGCGCGACCACCCCTTCGTCGCCGCGCTGCCCCCGCAGAACCAGTAGCGGAACCCGTAGGAGTGATCACTCCCCCTCGGTCCCGTACGGCGATCCGGCACCGGTCGCCTGCGGGACCGAGGCGTTTCGCCTCCCACGCCGCACGCGCCGCCGTGCCCGTCCGCGCCGCCGTGCCCGTGCACGCCGTCCGTGCCGTGCCGGTCCGCGCCGCCCATCCCGCACCACCCGCGCCACGAGGAAAGTGAGCCAAACCCGTGTCCGAGCTCTCGAGCCGCCTGCCGGACTTCCCCTGGGACAAGCTGGAGCCCTACAAGGCGACCGCGGCGGAGCACCCGGACGGCGTCGTCGACCTCTCCGTCGGCACGCCGGTGGACCCGGTGCCGGAGCTGATCCGGAAGGCGCTGACCGAGGCGGCCGACTCGCCGGGCTACCCCACGGTCTGGGGCACCCCGGAGCTGCGCGACGCCATCACCGGCTGGGCGGGGCGACGGCTCGGGGCCCAGGGGCTGACGCACCGCAACGTGCTGCCGGTTGTGGGCTCCAAGGAACTGGTGGCCTGGCTGCCGATCCAGCTCGGTCTCGGCCCGGGGGACACCGTGGCCTTCCCCCGGCTGGCCTACCCGACCTACGAGGTGGGCGCCCGTCTGGCCGGCGCGGACTTCGCGGCCTACGACGACCCGACGAAGGACCTGGACCCCAGCTCGCTGAAGCTGCTCTGGCTGAACTCGCCGTCCAACCCGACCGGCCGCGTGCTCCCCGAGGAGGAGCTGCGGCGGATCGTGGCCTGGGCGCGCGAGCACGGCGTGCTGGTGGTCTCCGACGAGTGCTACCTCGAACTCGGCTGGGAGGCCGAGCCGGTGTCGGTGCTTCACCCCGACGTCTGCGGCGGCTCCCACGAGGGGCTGGTGGCCGTCCACTCGCTCTCCAAGCGCTCCAACCTGGCGGGCTACCGGGCGGCGTTCCTCCTGGGCGACCAGGAGGTCCTGATGCCGCTGCTCCAGCTGCGCAAGCACGGCGGGATGATGACCTCCATGCCCACCCAGGCCGCCGCGACGGCCGCGCTGGGCGACGACGCGCACGTGGCCGAGCAGCGCGAGCGGTACGCGGCCCGGCGTGAGCTCCTGCGGGGCGCGCTCGAGCGGCACGGCTTCCGCATCGAGCACAGCGAGGCCAGCCTGTACCTGTGGGCCACCCGCGACGAGTCCTGCTGGGACACCGTGGCGTACCTGGCCTCGCTGGGCATCCTGGTCGCCCCCGGCGACTTCTACGGCCAGGCCGGCGAGCGGCACGTCCGCGTCGCCTTCACGGCCACCGACGAACGGGTGGCCGCCGCCGTGGCGCGGCTCGGCTGACGGCGCCCCGGGCACACCGAGGCCCCCGGTGCCCATGGGCTCCGGGGGCCCGCTGCTTCGGCGGGGGCGGCGGTCAGACCGGCAGCGGCAGGTCGCCCACCGGGAGGCTGCCGGTCGCGTCGCCGACCATGGTGCCCGCCTGCCCGGCGACCCCGCCCACCACCTTCTGGACGTCCGGCACGCCCTCGGCGGCGTTCCCGGCCATCGTGGCGCCGCCGGTGGCGGCCTTGGTCCCGCCCTCGACCGCTTCGCCGCCGGCCTGGCCGGCCAGACCGGTCACGTGGGAGGTCACGCCGCTCAGGGTGGAGCCCAGGTCTCCGGCGCCGTCCAGGGCCGACACCGGAGCCAGGTCCGGCAGGGCGGGGGCGGCCTGCGCGGATCCGGCGGCGCCGACGACGGGCGCGGCTCCCGCGGCGACGAGCAGCGCGGCACGGGCGATCCGGCGGGTCAGGGGGAGGGACATGGTGCTCCTTACGTTCGGTCCACGGCGGCCTCGTGGGTCGACCGCCAGGTCATGGTCCGGCGAGGCGGACGCAGTGTTTACGGACCGGGCGGGCCGAAGGTTGCGGACCGCCGACGTAAAGAGTTGGCAATGCGTCGCATTATCGGCTGCGGACGGAACGGGACGTTCCGGACAGCGTGTCGGGCGCTGCGGAAACCTTCCGCCGCCGCTGCCGCAACGGATACGGCGCCCGGTGGGCCACCAGTGCGATAACCGCCGCCGCACAGCGGACGGCAGGCGGCCGGTTGGCCCCACCGGGCGAAGCCTCGCAAGCCTGAGCGAGGGGGGCGGGTGTGGGTGGCCAGGGTGTGGGTGAGCCCGGTTTGCGTGAGGTGTGGGCGAGCCCCCCGGCCGCTACCGCGAGGTGACGATCCGGACCTGGCCGGCGCCGGGCGCACCGGGCGCGCCCTTGGCGTCCTCGCCGGTGGCCTGCTGCCAGGCGCCCCAACCGGACGTCCACTCCCGGCCCTCGTAGGCGACCTTCTCGATCCCCAGGGAGGACGCGTTGGCCACCGCCCAGTGGGCGAACTGCCAGCCCCGCCGGCGCTCCTCGGGCTCCGCGACCGGGACCGTCACCGTCCGCTCGGCCACCGGGGAGGGGGATTCCGCGCCGGTCCCGTCCTCCGAGACCTCCTCGGAGCCCGCCCCGGTGACCTCCTTGGTGACCTCCGCGGCGGCCGTGTCCAGCACATCGGTGCCGAAGTCGCGCGTCAGCGCCGCCCGGACCGCCTCCGGCCCGGCCTGCGCGTCCGGCGCGGGCCGCCCGGAGCAGGTCAGCGTGGCCGCGCTGCGGCCGGTGAGCGCCGCGGCCATCAGCGAGGCGTCCGGCTCGTGCTTGGCGTAGGCGTCCGGGAAGCCGCTGCGCTGCACCTCCTGCGCGGCGACCGTCAGCGGCATCTCCGTGTAGTCCGGGACCTTCACCAGGTGGTCGTAGAACTGTCCGGCCGCGTAGGCCGGGTCCATGATCTCCTCGGGCGTGCCCCAGCCCTGCGAGGGCCGCTGCTGGAAGAGGCCGAGGGAGTCCCGGTCGCCGTAGCGGATGTTGCGCAGCGAGGACTCCTGGAGCGCGGTCGCCAGGGCGATCGTCACGGCGCGCTCGGGCAGGTCGCGGGCCGTGCCGACGGCCGTGATGGTGGCGGCGTTCACGGCCTGCTCGGGCGTGAACGCGTAGCGGGCGGCCTCGCCGCGTCCGCCGGAGGCCACCACCTCGCAGCCCGGTCCGGTAGGACCGGTGCCACCGGGCAGGTGCCGGGCCGCCACGTAACCCGCGAGGGAGCACAGCACCACCAGGGCCGCTCCGTAACGGAAGAGGCGACCGCGACGTTTGGGGGCGGTTGACGTCTCTTTCACGGGTAACACGTTAACGGAGGTGTACCCCGGTACCCGAGCCCTGTGGACAACCTCTCTTCGCCGGGCGGGGGTTAGGGTCGGGGTCATGGCCGAATCCCCGCTTGATCTTTCGCTGGACGCCGCGCTGCTGACCGCCAGGCTCGTCGACCTGCCCTCCGAGAGCGGCACCGAGAAGCCCCTGGCGGACGCGATCGAGGCGGCACTGCGGACCCTGCCCCACCTCACCGTCGACCGGTACGGGAACAACGTGGTGGCCCGCACCCGGCTGGGGCGCCCGGAGCGGGTCGTCCTCGCCGGGCACATCGACACCGTGCCGATCGCCGAGAACGTGCCCTCCCGCCTCGACGAGGAGGGCGTGCTCTGGGGCTGCGGCACCTGCGACATGAAGTCCGGTGTCGCGGTGCAGCTGCGGATCGCCGCCACCGTGCCCGAGCCCAACCGCGACCTGACCTTCGTCTTCTACGACAACGAGGAGGTCGCCGCCGACCTCAACGGGCTCGGTCACGTGGCCGCCGCACACCCCGACTGGCTGGAGGGTGACTTCGCGGTCCTCCTCGAGCCCACCGACGGGCAGGTCGAGGGTGGCTGCCAGGGCACCCTGCGGGTCAAGCTGCGCACCTCCGGCGAGCGGGCCCACTCGGCGCGCTCCTGGATGGGCGCCAACGCCGTCCACGCCGCCGCGCCCATCCTCAGCCGCCTCGCCGAGTACCGGCCGCGCCGCCCGGTCATCGACGGCCTGGAGTACCGGGAGGGCCTCAACGCGGTCGCGATCGAGGGCGGCGTCGCCGGCAACGTCATCCCCGACGCGTGCACCGTCACCGTCAACTTCCGGTACGCGCCCGACCGCGGCGAGGAGGAGGCGATCGCCCACGTCCGCGAGGTCTTCGCGGACTGCCCGATCGAGGAGTTCGTGGTCGACGACCACAGCCCCGGCGCCCTCCCGGGCCTCTCCCACCCCGCCGCCCAGGCGTTCATCGAGGCCGTCGGCGGCACCCCGCGGCCCAAGTTCGGCTGGACCGACGTGTCGCGCTTCAGCTCCCTCGGCGTCCCCGCGGTGAACTACGGGCCCGGCAACCCGCTGCTCGCCCACAAGAGGGACGAGCGCGTGCGGGCGTCGATGATCCCCGAGGCCGAGCGCCGGCTGCGGGACTGGCTGACCGGCTGAGGAGGCCGGACGGCCGGGGAGGAGCCACGGCCCCGCCGCAGCGGTGCCCCAGCGGTGCCCCGGCGGGGGCGCGGCGGGGCCCGGGGCGGCACGGCAGGTCCGGAAAGGGCACCGAAACGGGTACTGGACGGCACACGACGGACATGTTCGTGTCCCCAGTGGGTAACCCGCGTAGACCTACTCTCTGCGGAGGACCTCTCCGCGGAGGACGCGGAGAAACCGTCACGGAGGGGAGAGCCCATGACCGCAGGCAACTCCGAGGGAACGCAGGTGTCCCCGCGCGAGGAACGGCTCGGCTACCTGCTGCACGGCCTCGACCCGGTCGAGGCCGCCCCCGACGAACGGACGACCGGCCCCGCGGGGGACAGCGACCGCAGACTCCTCGACCCGGACGGCGAGTCCGGCTGGACCGAACGTGACGCCTGGCAGGTCGCCCGGATCCAGGCCGAGTTCGGCGAGGGCTTCCGCGCGCTGTCCGGGCTGCCGCACGCCATCAGCGTCTTCGGCTCCGCCCGCACGAAGCCCGACTCGCCCGAGTACGAGGCGGGGGTCCGGCTGGGGCGGGGGCTGGCCGAGGCCGGCTGGGCCGTGATCACCGGCGGCGGCCCGGGCGCCATGGAGGCCGCCAACAAGGGCGCCCGCGAGGGCGGCGGCGTCTCCGTGGGCCTCGGCATCGAGCTGCCCTTCGAGACCGGGCTCAACCCGTACTGCGACATCGGGCTGAACTTCCGGTACTTCTTCGCGCGCAAGACCTGCTTCGTGAAGTACTCGCGCGGCTTCGTCGTCCTGCCCGGCGGCATGGGCACCCTGGACGAGCTGTTCGAGGCGCTCACCCTGGTCCAGACGGGCAAGGTGACCCGCTTCCCGATCGTCCTGTTCGGCAGCGAGCACTGGGGCGGCCTGGTCGACTGGATCAAGACCACGCTGGTCGCCGGGGGCAAGTGCTCCGAGAAGGACCTGGACCTGTTCCACCTCACCGACGACGTGGACGAGGCCGTCGCCCTGGTCTCCCGCGGCGCGGCCGGCCGCTAGACGCCCCCGTCCCTCCCAGCCCGTCCCGCCTGGCCGGCCCGTCCTGCCTGGCTCGCCTGGCCCGCCCGGTTCCGCTCCGGGCACCCGCCGCCGGCCGGCCGGGCCCGCCGGCTCAGGCCAGGCCGCGGCGGGCGACCGCGGGCGGGCGGTGGCCGGCGATCGAGGCCACCATGTCCAGGACCTGCCGGGTCTCCGCGACCTCGTGCACCCGGTAGACCTGGGCGCCCAGCCAGGCCGACACCGCCGTGGTAGCCAGCGTGCCCAGCAGCCGCTCCTTGACGGGCCGGTCCAGCGTCTCGCCGACGAAGTCCTTGTTGGAGAGCGAGACCAGCACCGGCCACCCGGTGGCCGTCATCTCGCCGAGCCGACGGGTCGCCTCCAGGCTGTGCCGGGTGTTCTTGCCGAAGTCGTGCCCCGGGTCGATCAGCACCGACTCACGGGGCACCCCGAGCGACACCGCCCGCTCGGCCAGCCCCACGGTCACCTTCAGGATGTCGGCCATGACGTCGTCGTAGGCCACCCGGTGCGGCCGGGTCCGCGGCTCCGCGCCCCCGGCATGGGTGCACACCAGCCCCACCCCGTACCGGGCCGCCACCTCGGCCAGCCCGGGGTCCACGCCGCCCCAGGCGTCGTTCAGCAGGTCCGCGCCGGCCTCGCAGACCGCCTCGCCGACCTCGCGCCGCCAGGTGTCCACGCTGATCACCACGTCGGGGAACCGGCGCCGCACCTCGGCCACGAAGCCCACCGTCCGGCGGGCCTCCTCCACGGCGTCGACCTCCTCGCCCGGGCCCGCCTTCACCCCGCCGATGTCGATGATCGCGGCGCCCTCGGCCACCGCCTGCTCCACCCGGGCGAGGGCCGGTTCGTCACGGAAGGTGGCGCCCCGGTCGTAGAAGGAGTCGGGCGTCCGGTTCACGATGGCCATGATCACCGGCTCGTGCGTGTCGAACTCACGCCTGCCCAGCCTGAGCATTCCGTGCGGCCTCTTTCCTCTGCGTCCCGCTGCACCGGTCTTCGGCTCTGCGACCCTAACCGCACCGGAGGCATGGCACGATCGGACCCCTGGCAACTTCGACACCCGCGGGGGCAGCAGCCTTGGCAATGTTCCTCTTCCTGGTCGTCGCGCTCGCCGTGGTGGTGACCGCGACCACACTGGCCGTCGTCGGCGGCGGCGACCGCGCCGTGCTGCCCGAGGCGCCGCCGGACCGCCTCCACGACCCGCTGCACCCGTCCCGCGCGCTGACCACGCGGGACGTGGAGGCGCTGCGCTTCCCGCCGGCCCTGCGGGGCTACCGGATGGCGGACGTCGACGACGCCCTCGTCCGTCTGGCCCACGAGCTCGCCGTCCGCGACGAGCGCATCGCCGCGCTGGAGTCCGCCCTGGACACCGCCCGCGCCGACGCCGCCCGGGCGACGCTCCTCGCGTCACGGGACGAGCGGGGCCGGGAGGAGCGCCCGGAGGGGACCGCGCCCGGCGACGCGAAGCCGGCGGACCGCGAGGACGGCGGCGACCGGCGCGGTGGCGACCACCACGGCGGCGACCACCACGACGGCGACCACCACGGGTGGACCGGCCCGGGGGAGACCCGATGACCCCCGCCGAGCCCCCGCCCGCGGCCGTGACGGAGGCCGCGCCGGACTCCGGGGCGGTGCCCGGTCCGGACGGACGGCCGCGCTGCCCCTGGGGACTGTCCACGCCCGACTACCTCGCCTACCACGACGAGGAGTGGGGCCGCCCGGTCCACGGGGACGACGCGCTGTTCGAACGCCTCTGCCTGGAGGCCTTCCAGTCGGGCCTGTCCTGGCTGACCATCCTGCGCCGCCGTGAGGGCTTCCGGGCCGCCTTCGCCGGGTTCCGGATCGCCGAGGTGGCCGCGTTCACCGAGGAGGACCGGGCCAGGCTGCTCGCCGACCCCGGGATCATCCGCAACCGGGCCAAGGTCGACGCCACCCTGGCCAACGCCAAGGTGCTGGCCGGCTGGAAGCCGGGCGAGCTCGACGAGCTGATCTGGTCCCACGCCCCCGCGCCCCGCCCGGCCCCCCGCACCCTCGCCGACGTGCCCGCCGTGACGGCGGAGTCGACCGCCCTGGCCAAGGACCTCAAACGCCGCGGCCTGCGCTTCGTGGGCCCCACCACCGCCTACGCGATGCTCCAGGCCTGCGGCCTCGTCAACGACCACCTGGCCGACTGCTCCGTGCGCGAGGCCTGACCGCGGGCCGGGCGGACCCGCGGTCGGCCCGAGCCCGCGGTCGGCCCCGGCCCGCGGTCCGTGGCGCCGGCCGCGTCAGCGGCCCAGGTACTTCGGGCGCTCCTTGTCGAGGAACGCCTGCACCGCGATCCGGTGGTCCTCCGACGAGCCGGCCCGGCCCTGGAGCTCGTCCTCCTTCTCCAGGGTCTCCTCCAGCGAGTGGGTCAGGCCGAAGGCGACCGACTCCTTGAGCGCCGCGTAGGCGACCGTGGGCCCCTCGGCCAGCTTCCGGGCCACCTTCTCCGCCTCCGCGCGCAGCTCGGCGGCCGGCACCACCCGGTCGGCGATGCCCAGCTCCAGGGCCTCCCGGGCGTCGACGGAGCGGGGGAAGAGGAGCAGATCGGTGGCGCGGCCCGGGCCGACCACCCGCGGCAGCGTCCAGGAGACCCCGGAGTCCGCGGTCAGGGCGACGCCCGCGAAGGAGGTCGTGAACTTGGCGGTGTCCGCGACGATCCGGTGGTCCGCGGCCAGCGCGAAGCCGAAGCCGGCCCCCGCGGCCACCCCGTTGACGCCCGCGACCACCGGCTTGGCCATCCCGGCGATGGCGCGGACGATCGGGTTGTAGTGCTCACTCACCGTGCTGAGCCGGCCCTCCCCGCCGTCCTCCCCGGCGGCGAGCAGCTCGATGTGCTCCTTGAGGTCCTGGCCCACGCAGAAGGCGCGGTCACCGGCCGCGGTGAGCAGCACCGCCCGCACCCCGGGGTCCTCCGCCGCGGCCCGCAGGGCGTCGCGGAGCGCCACCTTCGCCTCGACGTTCAGCGCGTTCATCGCCTCGGGGCGGTTCAGGGTGACGATCGCCAGCGCGTCGCTGACCTCGTAGAGCACGGTGTCGGCCATCTCGGAATCCCTCCGTCGGTTGCTGTCGTCAGGACAGCATGGCGGAGATTCCGGAAGCCGGACGGTGGCCGGTGTGTGACCTCGGACAAAGTATTCCGGTCACCATTCGGTCCCGGCCGGTCGGATCGGCGGCGCAGTATCGCAGTGACATCCCCGAATTGAGTGGTTTTGGCCTCGCGCGTTGCGCAAGCGATGCGGACTGATGTTGGTGATTGGTGCGTGAGATGCGGGATAATGGCCGGGAAGCAATGTGTTCGATGCCGGTGACGCCTGCCCGCTCGGGGCAGGCGAGTCCTTTTCGAGGTGCGTCCTTTTCGCGGCGCGTCCTCCTCGAGGTCTTCCGGCACGGCGGTTGAGCTGGTTTCAGGAAGGGGAACGAGCATGGCGGCCATGAAGCCGCGGACGGGCGACGGCCCGCTCGAGGTGACCAAGGAGGGGCGGGGCATCGTCATGCGCGTTCCGCTCGAAGGCGGCGGTCGGCTCGTCGTCGAGCTGACTCCGGACGAGGCGGATGCGCTCGGCGACGCCCTCAAGAAGGTCGTCGGCTGACGCCGACCACCACTCAGCGTGACGTCCGCTGCCCGGTTCCCCCAGGGGACCGGGCAGCGGCCTTTTTCCGGGGCCCTGTCCTGCCGCGCCCGCCGATGGGGTCGCGTCAGCGTTTGGCGGCGCAGAGCAGGCCGTCGCCCACCGGGAGGAGGGAGTGGACCAGCTCCTCGTTCTCGTGGACCTCGCGGAGCAGCTCGCGCAGGCGCAGCACCTCCGTCGGCTGCGGCCCCGTGCCCACCGTCCTGCCGTTCGCCAGGACGCCCGCGAACACCACGAGACCGCCCGGCCGCAGCAGGCGCAACGATTCGGCGAGGTAGTCCAGCACCTCGAGCCGGTCCGCGTCGCAGAAGACGAGGTCGTACCCGGAGTCCGCGAGCCGCGGCAGCACGTCCAGCGCCGGCCCGGGGATCAGCCGGGCCCGGTTGACGGCGAAGCCGGAGGCCCGGAACGCCTGCCGCGCCGACTGCTGGTACTCCGGCTCGGTGTCCACCGTGGTGAGCACCCCGTCCGGCCGCATGCCGTGCAGCAGGTGGGCGCCGGAGACGCCGGTGCCGGTGCCGATCTCGGCGACCGCCTTGGCACCCACCGACGCGGCGAGCAGCCGCAGCACCGAGCCGGCGGCGGGCGTCACGGGGCGCAGCCCCGCCTCCCGAGCCCGGTCGCGGGCCACGAGCAGCGCCTCGTCCTCCGCGACGAACGCGTCGGCCAGCGCCCAACTCGCCTGCCGGTTGCCGCTAATGGCCGCCCTCCCGTCCCCGTCCGCGTCTTAGGCGTCCCACTGGATCCATTCGTCGTGACTGTATCCGGCGCCGTCGGGAACCTGGCGGCGGGACGCCGCGTTTGAAGGGTGAGGGGAAAGGCGCCGAGGAGACGGGGGAAGCGACGATGGAGCGAGTGGCGAACTCTCGCAAAACTGCTTATCCGGAGCTAACGGACGAGATGGCTATGGTAGGGGCTCCACTGGACACCACCAGAGCCGACAGGGGAGGTGCGGCCGCGCCCGCAGACCGCGGTGGAGGGCTCAGACGCCTCCTCGGGTCGGCGGCCAGGCCGAAATCCGTGACCGACACCGCTGCTGACCGTACGGCCGGCCCGGAGGCCGACCGTGCCTCCGCCGAGCCCACCCGCACCGCGACGTTCGCCACCGACGGCGAGGGGGCGGCGTGGACTCCGCCCACCTGGGAGGAGATCGTCAGCACCCACAGCGCGCGCGTGTACCGGCTCGCCTACCGCCTGACCGGCAACCAGCACGACGCCGAGGACCTCACGCAGGAGGTCTTCGTCCGGGTGTTCCGCTCGCTGTCCACGTACTCCCCCGGCACGTTCGAGGGCTGGCTGCACCGGATCACGACCAACCTCTTCCTGGACATGGTGCGCCGCAAGCAGCGCATCCGCTTCGACGCCCTCGCCGAGGACGCCGCCGAGCGGCTGCCCGGCCGTGAGCCGTCGCCCCAGCAGGTCTTCAACGACGCCCACTTCGACGCCGACATCCAGCAGGCGCTGGACACGCTGGCGCCCGAGTTCCGCGCCGCGGTCGTCCTCTGCGACATCGAAGGACTGTCGTACGAGGAGATCGCCGCCACCCTGGGGGTCAAGCTCGGTACGGTCCGCAGCCGGATCCACCGCGGCCGTTCGCAGCTCCGCAAGGCGCTCGCCCACCGCTCTCCCGAGGCGCGCGCCGCGCGCCGGTTCGGCGTCACCCGCCTGCCGGCGCTGAGAGGAGGAGGCGCGACCGCGTGAGTGAGTCACGTCCGACGCCGGCCGAGCAGCACCTCGGGGACCGGCTCTCCGCCCTGGTCGACGGCGAGCTGGGCCACGAGGCGCGCGAGCGCGTGCTGGCGCACCTGGCGACCTGTGCCCGCTGCCGGGTCGAGGCCGACGCCCAGCGCAGACTGAAGAACGTCTTCGCCGAGGTCCCCGGCCCCACGCCATCCGAGAGCCTTCTCGCGCGCCTGCAAGGGCTGCCCGCGGGCGGGCCCGACGAGCTGCGCCGGGCGGCCGGGGAACAGGGACCCGGGAGCGCCATGTTCGGCTCCCGGAACACCGACGCCTTCGGCCTGTCCGCCTCGGCCACGCACGGCTTCCCCATCCACGACGTCGGCCGCGCCCAGGCCGAGCGGGCCGCGGCCTCCCGGGGCCGGAGGTTCGCCTTCGCCGCCGCGAGCGCGGTCTCGCTGGCCGCGGTGGCGCTCGGCGGCGTCACCACGGTGGTGCCGGTCTCCGACTCCGACCGCGGCGGCCTGCGCAGCAACGCCACTCCCTCGCGCCAGCAGGGGGCCGGAGCCGCCGCCACGGTGGACAGCCGCCGCCGTTCCGCGGCGCCGCTGCTCGCGCACAGCGCGGCCGGGCAGCGGCAGCAGCTCGCCCCGGCGGCCGCGCCGCTGATCTCCGGCGGCGCGCAGTCCGTGCCGGAGGAGGCGCCCACGCCCCTGATACAGCCGGGCACTCCGGTGACGCCGGGGCTGCCGGGCCTGCTGACCGCCCCCTCGCCCGCGCCGACCGGAGCCACGGCTTCCCCTCCCGTGGGACGCTGACCAGGTTCTCTGCGCGCCGGTGCGGGAACCTGATTGAATCCGGACTGCGCCGCGTGCGGCGGCGCGTCGACGAATCGCGCCAGGTGTTGGGGAGAGCATGAACGAGGGCACGCCGGGGAAGTCCGCGAGGCCCAAGTGGTGGAGCCGTCCCCGGCCCGCCCCGCAGCCCGACGCCTCCGGCGACTTCCCCCTCGCCGCGCCCGGCCCCACGGACCCCCTGGGGTCCGACATCGCCGCGCCCCGGCCCACCGGCGCGGCCCCTTCCGCCGACCTGGGCCACGGCCCGGGCCCGGAGGCCTCCGCCGCCGCCGGCCACGGCGGGGGTGCGGTGCCGCCGGCCCCGGTCGGGTCCGCCGCGCTGGGTGAGGGGGGCGGCGCCGGCGGTTCCGGCGGTGCCGACGAGCACGCGGTCCGTCCGGAGGCGCCGGTCGCCCCGGCGCACCCGGCGCAGCCGGGAAACCTCGGTGGGCCCGAGCCCTCGGGAGCGGGTTCCCCCGCCGGTTCCGTCGCCACCCCCCGGCCCCTGCACGAGCCGGACCACTACAGCACGCCGCCGTACGGCAACCCGGGCCCCTGGGCCCCGGCGCCGCCCGTGCAGCACCCCGCGACCCCGGCCGCGGGCACCCACCTGCCGCCGCAGGCCCCGGCCCCCGCCGCCGGGGACCTCGCCGCGCCCCTCGCCCCGGCCGCACCGGCGCCCCCGGTCCCGGCCGGGCAGACCGCGGCGCGCGAGGCGTGGGCGCCCGTGGCCCCGGCGGAACCGGCCCCCGGCCCCGCTGCCTCCGCGCCGGCGCCCGCGCCCGAGGACGCCGTTCCCGCCGGACCGCCGGAGGGACGGCCCTCCGCCGCGGCCGAGCCCGCGGCGTCCGACGCGGCGGACCCCTGGAGCCGCTACGACCCCTGGGCCACCCCCGGCACCGGACCCGCCCCCGCCCCGTTGCCCGCCGCCCCGCTGCAGGGCGGCGGGGAGGCCGCCGAGAGCCCGTTCCGGCGGCGCGCCCGCCGCCGCCGGGTCCTGGTCGGCGGGGCGGCCCTGGTCGCCCTGGCGGCGGGGCTGGCCGGCGGGCTGGCCGGCGTCCACCTGGAGCGGTACGGCGGCCTCGGCGTCGTCGAACTGTCGCAGGCGCCCCGCAGCGACACCCCCCGCGACCCGGACAGCGTCGCGGGGATCGCCGAGCGCGCCCTGCCCAGCGTGGTCACCCTGCACGTCCAGGGCTCCGGGCAGGCCGGCACCGGCACCGGTTTCGTGCTGGACGAGCGCGGCCACATCCTGACCAACCACCACGTGGTGGAGGCCGCCGAGGACTCCGGCGACGGCCGCATCGTCGTCACCTTCAGCGGCGGCGAGACCGCGCGCGCCGAACTGGTCGGCGGGGACTCCGGCTACGACCTGGCCGTGGTCCGGGTGAAGGGCGTGAAGGGCCTGCGCCCGATGCCGCTGGGGAACTCCGACAACGTCCGCGTCGGCGACCCGGTGGTGGCCATCGGCGCCCCCTTCGACCTGTCGAACACGGTCACCGCGGGCATCATCAGCGCCAAGGAACGCCCCATCACGGCCGGCGGTGAGGGCGAGGGCGGCGACGTCTCCTACGTCGACGCGCTGCAGACCGACGCCCCGATCAACCCCGGCAACTCCGGCGGTCCGCTGCTCGACGCCGAGGGCCGGGTGGTCGGCATCAACTCGGCCATCCGCTCCGCCGACACCGGCATCGACACCGACGAGGGCCGGTCCGGCTCCATAGGCCTCGGCTTCGCCATCCCGGTGAACCAGGCCAAGCGGGTCGCCGAGGAGCTGATCAACGAGGGCGAGGCCACCCACCCGGTGATAGGCGTCACCCTCGACATGGCCTACCCCGGTGACGGCGCCCGCGTCCACACCCGCGGCGCCGACGGCGGCTCCCCGGTGACCCCCGGCGGCCCTGGCGCCGAGGCGGGGCTGAAGCCCGGCGACGTGATCACCGCCGTGGACGGCGTCCGGGTGCACTCCGGGGACGAGCTGATCGTCAAGACACGGGCCCGCCGCCCCGGCGACCGCCTGGAGCTGACCGTGGAGCGGGACGGCGAGGAGCGCAAGGTCTCCTTGGTCCTCGGTTCCTCCCAGGACTGACCTGCGGGTACGGCGGTGGCGCCGGTACCGCGCCGCGCCACCGCGTCGTCACCCTGCCGTCACCGGCGTGCGGCCACCCGGCGGCCCGGGATGTGTTGTATGCGTCAGAGGACGGCGAGACGGTACCGGTGTGGCCGGTCGGCCGGGTACCGTGGATCCGCCCCGGGACATCGCAAGGAGCTTCAGGTGTTCAATGACATAGGCACGCTCGAGCTGGTGACGCTCGTCGTCCTCGCCGTGCTCGTCTTCGGGCCGGAGAAGCTCCCCAAGCTGATCCAGGACATCTCGCGGACCATCCGCAAGATCCGCGACTTCTCCGAGAGCGCCAAGCAGGACATCCGCGAGGAGCTCGGCCCGGAGTTCAAGGACTTCGAGTTCCAGGACCTCAACCCCAAGACGTTCATCCAGAAGCAGCTGCAGAACGACGACCTCGGCATCAAGGAGATCCGTGAGTCGCTCGACCTGAAGAAGGACATCCAGCAGCTCGCCGACCCGAACGCCGCCGTGGAGTCCGCGGCGTCGTCCACGTCGTCGCCCTCCGCCCCGGCCGCCGCCACCTCCGGCCCGGTCGGCCTGGAGAAGAAGCCGGAGAAGGCCGCCGAGCGGCCCCCGTACGACCTCGACGCCACCTGATCCCGCGCGCACCGGCGCGCGGGCATCCCCCTCCTCGGACGGCTTCCCCCGACCCACCCGTTCGGCCGTAATCCCGGACCCGTGAAGCAAGGTGGCTATGCTGCCGAGTTGTTGTGCGGACCGGCGGCCGATCCTCCACGATCTCCCCGCGGTCCGGCGAAGAACGAGGAGGCGTCCGGGCATGGAGACGAGAAGTCGGGTAGGCGCGCAGGCGTCGGCGGTCGTGGGCGGCCGGCCTGCCGCGGGCGGGGTCGACGGCTACCTGCGAGCGCCGTTCCCCTGGTACGGCCTGGACGAGGCGTTCACCGGGCCCCGCTGGCTGATGCAGGTGGCCTCCTCCACCGACGGCTCCGTGGAGCACGGCTCCATCGGCCACGGGGACGAACCCTCGGTGCGCTACGAGGCCGCCGAGGACAAGGAACGATTCGCCGTCGTGGTCACCGTGGCCGACCAGCCGGTCCGCCGCAGCGCCGACGGCACCGGCGTGCTCGACGCCACCACCGTCTCCTCCGCCGCCTGGCTGGCCGGCCTGGGCCTGCTCTCCTACACCTGGCCCCTGCACATGGACCACAGCCTGCGCGACGACTGGCTGGAGCAGCAGACCGAGACGGCCTGGGTGCTCGCCGACGACCTGGAGAGCCCCGCCTGGTCCACCCTGCTGCTGCCGGTGGACGGCGAGGCCACCACCTTCCACTACCGCGAGTCCGAGTTCGGCTGGGTGCTGGCCGGCTCCACCGGTGGCGGCGTCCACCTGGGCGCGTACGGGCGCGGGATGAGCGCCTACGGCCTGGGCTTCTCGGCGATCGAGGACATCGCCGCCTACACCTGACCGCCGCCGACCGCGCGTCGCGGGCCGTCGCACGACGCGAGCTGCCGCGCGACGCGAGCCGCCATGCGCCGCGGGCCGCCGCACGATGCGAGCTGCCGCACGATGCGAGCTGCCGCGCGGCGCGAGCTGCCGCGCGGCGCGAGCCGCCGTACGACGCGGGGGCGCCGTCCCGGCCGGGACGGCGCCCCCTCACCGCGCGGTCCGCGGACCGCCCGGCTGCGTCAGAACTTGTTCCGCGGCGTGATGCCCAGCGACATGCCGGACAGGCCGCGCTGGCGCCCGCCGAGCTTGCCGGCGATGGCCCGCAGCGCCGAGCCGGCCGGGGAGTCGGGGTCGGTCAGCACCACCGGCTTGCCCTCGTCGCCGCCCTCGCGCAGGCGGACGTCGATCGGGATGGAGCCGAGCACCGGCACCGTGGCGCCCGTGGTGCGGGTCAGGCCGTCGGCGACGACCTGACCGCCGCCGGTGCCGAACACGTCGACCATCTCGTCACAGTGCGGGCAGGGCAGGCCGGACATGTTCTCGACCACGCCGACGATCTTCTGGTGCGTCTGCACCGCGATGGAACCGGCCCGCTCGGCGACCTCGGCGGCGGCCTGCTGCGGGGTGGTGACGACCAGGATCTCGGCGTTCGGGACCAGCTGGGCCACCGAGATGGCGATGTCGCCGGTGCCGGGCGGCAGGTCGAGCAGCAGGACGTCCAGGTCGCCCCAGTACACGTCGGCCAGGAACTGCTGGAGGGCGCGGTGGAGCATCGGGCCGCGCCACACCACCGGGGCGTTGCCCGGGGTGAACATGCCGATGGAGATGACCTTCACGCCGTTCGCGGACGGCGGCATGATCATGTTCTCGACCTGGGTGGGCCGCCCGTCGGCGCCCAGCATGCGCGGCACCGAGTGGCCGTAGATGTCGGCGTCGACCACGCCGACCTTCAGGCCGTCCGCCGCCATCGCCGCGGCCAGGTTGACCGTCACCGAGGACTTGCCGACGCCGCCCTTGCCGGAGGCCACCGCGTAGACGCGGGTCAGCGAGCCCGGCTTGGCGAACGGCACCTCGCGCTCGGCGGTCCCGCCGCGCAGCGCGGCCGCCAGCTCCTTGCGCTGCTCGTCGCTCATCACGTCGAGCGACACGTCGACGGAGGTCACACCCTCGACGCGCTGCAGGGCGGCCGTCACGTTGTCCGTGATGGTCCCGCGCATCGGACAGCCGGAGACGGTGAGGTACACCGTGACGGCGACCGCGCCGTCCTCGCCGATCTCCACCGACTTGACCATCCCGAGTTCGGTGATGGGCCGCTGGATCTCGGGGTCGTTCACCGTCGCCAGCGCCTCGCGCACCGCGTCTTCCGTAACCATAAGGTCGATGGTACGGCCCTCGGAACGGCACCCGGCAGGCCCGTCACCGGTCTTCTGCGTCACGTCCCGCCTCGCGCTCCGCGCGCTGCTCGTCCAGTTCCCGCAGCAGGTCCTGCAGCTCGGAGCGGATCCAGTCGCGGGTGGCGACCTCGCCGAGGCCCATGCGCAGCGCGGCGACCTCCCGGGTCAGGTACTCGGTGTCCGCGATGGATCGCTCGTTCTGCTTGCGGTCCTGCTCCAGGTTGACGCGGTCGCGGTCGTCCTGCCGGTTCTGCGCCAGCAGGATCAGCGGGGCCGCGTAGGACGCCTGGAGGGACAGCATCAGGGTCAGGAAGATGAACGGGTACTCGTCGAAGCGCAGCGACGGGGGCGCGGCGACGTTCCAGCCCACCCACAGGGTGACCGCGATCGTCATCCAGACCAGGAAGCGCCCGGTGCCCAGGAAGCGGGCGATCCGCTCCGAGACGCGGCCGAAGGCGTCCGGGTCCCACTCGGGCAGCAGCCGCCGCCGGCGGGTGCCCAGCGGCAGGTCGAGCCGCTCCCGGGTGCGGGTGCCGGTGGCCCCGGCGAGGGGGCGTCCCTCGCGCGCCTCGCGCCGTTCCCGGGTCTCCCGGGTCTCGCGCCGCTCCCGGCCGTGCGCCGTCGCCCGGCCGCGGCCGGGCACGCGCTCGTCGCCGTGGCGGCGGTCGTCGCGGTCAGGTGCCATCGGCGGTCGCCTCCTTCGGCGCGTCGGCGGGGTGTGCGGCGGGCGGCGGCTCCTCCAGGTGGTACTCCGTCTCGCGCCAGTCCTCGGGCAGCATGTGGTCCAGCACGTCGTCCACGGTGACCGCGCCCAGCAGCGAGCCGGTCTCGTCGACCACGGGCGCCGCCACCATGTCGTAGGCGGCGAAGAACCCGGCCACCACCGGCAGGTCGGCGGTGGGCGACAGGGCCTGCAGGTCGTCGTCGATGATCGACCCGACCAGCGTGTACGGAGGGTCCCGCAGCAGCCGCTGGAAGTGCACGGTGCCCAGGTACTTGCCGGTCGGGGTGTCCTCCGGCGGGCGGCAGACGTACACCTGGGCGGCCAGCGCGGGGGAGAGGTCGGCGTTGCGGACGCGGGCCAGCGCGTCGGCGACGGTGGCGTCCGGGCGCAGCACGATCGGCTCGGTGGTCATCAGACCGCCCGCGGTGCGGTCCTCGTAGGCCATCAGGCGTCGCATGTCGGCGGCGTCGTCGGGCCGCATCAGGCTCAGCAGCCGCTCCTTGTCGCCCTCCGGCAGCTCGGACAGCAGGTCGGCGGCGTCGTCCGGGTCCATCGCCTCCAGGACGTCGGCGGCGCGCTCCTCGGCCAGCTTGCCGAGGATCTCGATCTGGTCGTCCTCGGGAAGCTCCTCGAGCACGTCGGCCAGCCGGTCGTCGTCGAGCGCGGCGGCGACCTCCGCGCGGCGCTTCGCCGACAGGTGGTGCAGCACGTTGGCCAGGTCGGCGGGGCGCAGCTGCTCGAAGGTGGCCAGCAGGTTCTCCGCGCCCTGCCCCTTCTCCTCCAGGGACAGGCCGGTGACCGCCGTCCACTCCACCAGGAACTGCTCGCCGGCCTTGCGGCGGAACGCGCCGCCGCGGCCGCCGCGCCGCACGAACAGCCGGTCGACCTCCCACTCGCGCTTGGAGGGCAGCTGGTGCACCGACAGGTCCAGGACGGTGACCTCCTCGCCCGTCTCGTCCAGCCGCACCCGCCGGTCCAGCAGCTCGCCGAAGACCAGCCGCTCCGGAGGCCGCTGCTCGAACCGGCGCACGTTGAGCACACCGGTGCTGATCACCTGGCCGGACTGGATCCCGGTGACCCGGGTCATCGGCAGGAAGATGCGCCGCCGGGTCGGCAGCTCCACCACGAGCCCGAGCAGCCGCGGGGGCTTGCGTCCCACCCGCAGCACCACGATCAGATCCCGCACGCGTCCGACCTGGTCGCCGTTCGGGTCGAACACGGCCACGCCCGCGAGGTGGGAAACGAAGATGCGCCCACCCGCCATGTACAGCCTCCTTCCGCCGGGCGGTCGTCCTCCCGCCCTTGCCCCGAGTTGCCCGGAAACGCCGCAGTGGGCGGGGATCAGGCTAGCCCGTACCGGTCCGGTACGCCCTGGTGAGGGGTCCGGACGGACTGCCTCCATCTGCCCCGTCGCGCCCCCGGTACGCTGCCTCCAGCCCGTCGAGAAACCGGATGAGAGGCAGCCGCGCCTGTGACCCCGATCCCCCAGCGTCGTACCCGCACGGCCGCCCGCGCGGCGGCGGTCTGCGCACTGGTCCTGGCGACCACGGGGCTCACCGGGTGCGGGTCCGATCCGGACGAGGGGACCAACGGGGTCGGGAAGCTGGAGCCGGGCCAGATCCGCAGCCGGGCGATGAAGGCGGTCGACTCGGCGCGGTCGGTGCACCTGTCCGGCACGGTGATCACCAAGGACGGCGGCGTCGAACTCGACATGAAGCTGTCCGACGGCGGCGGCCAGGGCGAGGTCACCTCCGGCGGCACGACCTTCGGACTGCTGAGGGTCGGCGAGGACCTGTACCTCCAGGCCGGGGCCGACTTCTGGAACCAGGCCGCGGGCGGCGACGGCAAGGGGCTGGAGGGCACGACGGCCGAGAAGCTCGACGGCAAGTACGTGAAGGTCCCGGAGAAGGACCCCGCCTACCAGCGGTTCAGCGGCTTCACGGACATGGACCTGCTGCTGGACGGCCTGCTCGACCTCGACGGCAAGCTGGCCAAGGACGAGTACCACGAGGTCGACGACGTCCGCACGATCCGGCTGAAGGTCGACGAGGGGTCGGGCGGCCGCCTGGACGTCTCGCTGCAGGGCACGCCGTTCCCGCTCCGCCTCGAACGCCCCGGAGGCGGCGGCACCCTCCGCCTCTCCGACTGGAACCACAAGCTGGACCTGCAGGAACCCCCCAAGGACAAGCAGGTCGACTACGGCCAGGACCTCCCCGAGACGTAGACGTAGACGCAGACGTGACACAGGGGCGCGCCCAGGCCCCGGATCCCCGGACCTCGGCTCCGGCCCCCGGACCTCGGCTCCCGGATCCCCGGATCCCCGCGCCCGCCGGGCCGCTCAGCGCCGCTTGCGGCGGAGGAGGAGGCGGGGGAGGGCCGCCGGCACGGGCTCCCGCGTGGTGGCCGGTGTCGGGGACGGCACGGCGGCCAGGTCCCCCGAGGACGGGCGAAGGGCCTCACCCACCGGGGTGAGACGCAGGACGCGGCACTCGCGGGCCCAGCGCGCGGGCATCGCCTCGCCGTCCGCCGCGTTCAGCCGCTTGCCCTTCAGTTCGCCGACCGCCCCGTCCCACGCGGCGGTTCCCACGGCGACCTCCGCGACCGCGGCCCGGCAGGACACCAGCCGGCCGCCCTTGTCCTTGCTCCGCAGCGTCAGCACCGCCCGGCCGCCGTCGGCCAGTCCCGGCAGCGGCTGCTCCCCGGGCCCGTCGCCGACCACGCAGACCGCCCCGTCGTGCCACACGTGCCACAGCGCCCGCTCGGGACTCCCCTCACCGTCCCCCCGCACCCACACCAGCGCGGACTTCTTCGCGGCCTCCTCGACGAGGGCACGGTCGAACAGCTCGGTCGTCATGGCAGCAGCGTAGCGAGCCGCCCGCGCCGCGCTCAGAGCCAGCCGTTGCGCTTCAGGGTGCGGTGGATGCCCAGACAGATCGCCACCGTGATGCCCATGACCACGGGGTAGCCGTACTTCCAGCCCAGCTCCGGCATGTGCTGGAAGTTCATCCCGTACACCCCGCAGACCATGGTCGGCACGGCGATGATCGCCGCCCACGAGGTGATCTTGCGCATGTCCTCGTTCTGCGCCACCGAGGCCTGCGCCAGGTTGGCCTGGAGGATCGAGTTGAGCAGCTCGTCGAACCCGATGACCTGCTCCTGCACCCGGGCCACGTGGTCGGCGACGTCCCGGAAGTACTTCTGGATGTCCGGGTCGATCAGCCGCATGGGCCGCTCGCTGAGCAGCTGCATCGGCCGCAGCAGCGGGGCCACCGCCCGCTTGAACTCCAGCACCTCGCGCTTGAGCTGGTAGATCCGCCCCGCGTCGGTGCCCCGCGGGGCGCTGCCGCGGCGGCCGGGACTGAAGACCTCGGTCTCCACGTCGTCGATGTCGTCCTGCACCGCGTCGGCGACCGCGAGGTAGCCGTCGACCACGTGGTCGGCGATGGCGTGCAGCACCGCAGAGGGGCCCTTCTCGAGCAGCTCCGGGTCCTCCTCCAGCCGGCGCCGCAGGGCCCGCAGCGAGCCCTTGCTCCCGTGCCGGACGGTGATCAGGAAGTCCCGGCCGGTGAAGCACATGATCTCGCCGGTCTCGATGACCTCGCTGTCCGGCGTGAGCCGGTCGTGCTCGACGTAGTGGACCGTCTTGTAGACGGTGAACAGGCTGTCGTCGTACCGCTCCAGCTTGGGCCGCTGGTGGGCCTGGACGGCGTCCTCCACGGCCAGCGGGTGCAGCCCGAACTCGGCGGCGATGCCCGCGAATTCGTCCTGCGTGGGCTCGTGCAGGCCGATCCACACGAAGCCGCCGTCACGCCGGGCCGCGCGCATCGCCTCCTGCGGCTTCATCACGCCGTCGGTGGCGACGCGGTGCCCGTCCCGGTAGACGCCGCAGTCGACGACCGCGGACGGGGCGTCCGGGACGGCGAGGGCCGCCGGGTCCAGGGGGGCCAGCGTGGCGGCGCCCCGCCGGGAGGGCCGGATGCGGACCGAGCGCGCGACGCGCTCGGAGGGGCGGACCGCTGCGCGCAGGTCTCGGATCATCGACATGGCGGGCTCCTTCGCTTTCGGGCAACGAAAGGACGGACCGCCGACGGGTGAGCTCCCCCGGAACCCTGGGGGACGGGGACGTGCGGGTCGAAGGATCGGGCACGTCCGCGAAACGGGGAGCACCGCACCGTCGCGGCGTTCGAGCTTTCGTCGCTGATGCTGCGGATCGAGAAGATCGAAGAGATCAGGCGAACGAAACGAAGTGCTCTTCCCCGGCGCGTGGGGGTGTGCTGCCGCCACCGGGCCCGGAGGGCGGGCGGTGGACGTGTGGAGAACGCCGGAGCCGCGTCAGCGGCCGGAAGAGCGGGTGGTACTGCACGGTCGACTTCGGTCCATCGCAGCCCCACCTCCTCCGGCCGGTCCCTCGTGAGGGACGATCCATCCCCTGCGGGAGAGCGCGCAGGGGCAGCTCTCAGGGGGGTATGACTGGCGCCGGGACTCGATCGCGACGCTTGGCGTGCTGTCCCGAACTCCGGCAAGACTATCAGCCGAGGTGACTGTCAAGGTGTCCGCTTGCCCACTGCGGGTGAGTTCCGGACGAGTTCTATGCTCGCCGCATGGCTGATGTTCTTCCCCTGGTAGAGGCGCGTCTGCGGACGGCGCTGGGCGAACCCGACGCGCGGGCCGCGGTGACCTTCCTCGGCACGGACCGCGTCGAGGTGCTCCGCTTCACCGGGGAGGACGTCGTCCGCTACGCCACCCTGGGGATGTCCGCCCACCCCATGAACGACCCCACGGCGATGGTCGCGGACCCGGTGAGGGGACCGCGGGCGGAGCTGGTGCTGTCCGTGCGGCGCGGCCTCGCGGAGACCGACAAGGTGCTCCGCCCGCTGGCGGTGCTCGCCGCCTCTCCGCAGGTCGAAGGGGTGGTCGTGGCGCCCGGCGGGTCGCTGGACGTCGGTGAGCCGCTGTGGCCGGGCGCCCCCTTCACCTCCGTCCTGGTGGGCGAGCCCGGGGGACTGGTCGAGGACCTGGAGCTGGACGAGCCGCTGGACCCGGTGTCCTTCCTGCCGCTGCTGCCGATGACGCCGAACGAGGCCGCCTGGAAGCGGGTGCACGGCGCGCAGGCGCTGCAGGAGCGGTGGCTGGCCCGCGGCACCGACCTGCGCGACCCGGCGCGCCGGTCGGTCGCCCTCGACTGACCGCGGGCCGGTGGCGGCGGGGCACCACCGGTCACCGGGAGTGACGGAAGTCACCCGCAGGAGTGCCGCAGGAGTGCCCAACGGATGGCCGGATCCCGGCAGTTGGGGGTGACGGGCGACGCCGCGCCGGGCGGTCGGCGACCGGTGCGGCACAGCCCCGGCACAGTCTCGGCACGCCCACGGCACGGCCTCGGTACTCCCTCGGCACGCCCTCCGCCCGCCGGACGGGTGATCGTCCTTGACGCGGGCCGGTCGGGGGAGGACCGTGGGACCTTATGAGGGGCGAACCCAGTTGCCCGAAGTGCGGTGGCCGGGTCAGGGCTCCCGGACTCTTCGCCGACGCGTGGCAGTGCGACGCGCACGGACCGGTGCATCCGGTGCAGCCCGTGATCCCGCCCAGCGTCGAGGCCCTCGGTGTGGTGGTGCACCGCACCCGGGTCCCCGTCTGGATGCCGTGGCCCCTGCCGGTCGGCTGGCTCTTCACCGGTGTGGCCAGCGCGGGCGACGACCGCGGCGGAGGCCGTGCCTCGGCGGTCGCCTGCTCCGGTCCGGGGCCGCTCGGCGGGGTGGGTGAGCTCATCCTGATCGCCGAGGAGCTCGGCGTGGGCCTCGGCGCCCGGTACGCGGGCATCGACGGGCCCGACCCCGGCCCTCGCATCGACATCGGCAAGCCCGCCCAGGCCAAGGTGCACGCGGCCGGCCGCCCCACGCCGCTGTGGGTGGTGGACGGCGCGCCGGAGGACCGGGCGGTGTTCGCGGGCGAGGCCCTCGGCATGTGGCTGTGGGCGGTGGTCTGGCCCGAGCGGTCCGGGCTGCTGATGTACGAGGAACTGGTCCTCACCGACCTGCGCGAGGCGGGCGCGGAGATCGAACTCGTGCCGTGCGGCGCGCTGTCCCCCCGCCTCCTCGCCCCCTGACCTGGCGGTTCCGTACCACCCGCTCCCGCGCCGTGTCGCCTGCGGTGTCCTGGTCCCGTGGTCCCGGCGGCATCCGGGCGGCGGCTTCCCGGAGGCCCGGAGGGCCGGTGGGGCCCTCGTGGGGCGGGAGTCTGCGGAGGTAAGAGTCACCCACTCGGACGACCCCTTATCCTGGTGTTGCCCCGTCCGTGCAAACCCTCGTCCGCTGGAGTCGCCGTGCGCATCGACCTGCACTGCCACTCCACCGCGTCCGACGGCACGGACACCCCCGCCGAGCTGGTGCGCGCCGCCGCCGCGGCCGGGCTGGACGTCGTCGCGCTGACCGACCACGACACCACCCGGGGCCACGCCGAGGCGCTGGCGGCCCTTCCCGAGGGGCTCACCCTGGTCACCGGCGCGGAGCTCTCCTGCCGCTGGACCGAGCCCGGCGCGGACCCCGGCGACGGCATCAGCATGCACCTGCTGGCCTACCTGTTCGACCCCGAGGAGCCCGCGCTGCTCGCCGAGCGCGAGCTGGTGCGCGACGACCGGGTGCCGCGCGCCCGCTCCATGGTGGCCAACCTGCGCGACCTGGGCATCGACATCACCTGGGAGCAGGTCGCCCGCATCGCCGGCGACGGCTCCGTGGGCCGCCCGCACGTCGCCACCGCCCTGGTCGAGCTCGGCGTCGTCGACTCGGTGGACGAGGCGTTCACCCGGCACTGGCTGGCCGACCGCGGCCGCGTCTGGGTGCCCAAGCACGAGACCGACCCCTTCGAGGCGATCCGCCTGGTGAAGGCCGCCGGCGGGGTCGCCGTGTTCGCCCATCCCGGCGCCGCCAAGCGCGGCCGCACCGTGCCGGAGTCCGCGATCGCCGCGATGGCCGAGGCCGGCCTGGACGGCATCGAGGTCGACCACATGGACCACGACCCGGCCACCCGCGCCCGCCTGCGCGGCCTCGCCGCCGAGCTGGGCCTGCTGACCACCGGCTCGTCCGACTACCACGGCACCCGCAAGACCTGCGTCCTCGGCGAGAACCTCACCGACCCCGAGGTCTACGGCGAGATCATCCGCCGGGCCTGGGGCGCGTTCCCCGTGCCCGGCGCCGGCGGACCCGCCACCGCCTGACCCGGCCGGGCCCCCTCCGTCCCGCCGCGTCCGGGCCTGCCCGCATCCCCCCATCCCGCGCCGCGTGGCGCCGCGTCCTGCCCGGACCCGGCCCGACGGCGGCGTTCCGCACCATCCGCAAGGCCATTCACCGTGTTCGACATCGCCGTTTTCGGTTCCCTCTTCCTCACCCTCTTCGTGATCATGGACCCCCCGGGGGTCACCCCGATCTTCCTCGGCCTCACCGCCGGCCGGCCCGCGGCCGTCCAGAAGCGCATGGCGCTCCAGGCGGTGCTGGTGGCCGGCGGCGTGATCGCCGTCTTCGGCCTGCTGGGCCAGCGCATCCTCGACTACCTGCACATCTCGGTGCCCGCCCTGATGATCGCCGGCGGTGTGCTGCTCCTGCTGGTCGCGCTCGACCTGCTCACCGGCAAGACGGACGAGCCGCAGCAGACCAAGGACGTCAACGTCGCCCTGGTCCCGCTCGGCATGCCGCTGCTGGCCGGTCCCGGCGCGATCGTCTCGGTCATCCTGGCCGTGGAGAAGGCCGGCACCGTCGGCTCCCAGGTCGCCGTCTGGACGGCGATCCTGGCGATCCACGTGGTGATCTGGCTGATCATGCGCAACTCGCTGCTGGTGATCCGCGTGATCAAGGAGGGCGGCGTGGTCCTGGTGACCCGGCTGGCGGGCATGCTGCTCGCCGCGATCGCCGTGCAGCAGATCATCAACGGCGTGACCCAGGTGGTCCAGGGCGCCTGACCCGGCCCGCGTCCGCCGGACTCAGCACTGCGGCCCGGTGGGCAGCCTCCACGGGGGGAGGCTGCCCACCGGGCCGCGGTGGTCCGATGGTGTCGTCAGTCGTCAGTCGTCAGCCGTCAGTCGTTACGAGGCCGAGGTCTCGGCCGGACGGATCCAGAGGCGCTGGCCGATCGCCGCGGCCTGCTGGACGATTCCGTTGACGGAGGCGGCGTCCACGACGGTGGTGTCGACCGGCAGGCCGCTCACGTCGTCGAGACGCAGAATCTCGAAGCGCATGCTTCTCCCTTCCCACGTCGGTATGTACCGGGTACAACACCCGAACCGGGCGGGAAGATTCCCTAGCTAAGCAAAATTTTCGGCCGCCTAAGTATTGATCGGTTACCCACCTGGTCCTGGCCCATGTGCCGCCCAGGTATGAACCGGGTGAGACCGGTTGTGTCCGCTCCGTGACCACCGGGACAATGGGGACCGGTATGAATGACGACCTCGCGGCGCTGACCGCAAGCATCGAGAGCACCAACCGGATGCTCCAGCAGGTTCTCGCCACGGTGGTGAAGGCGCAGTCCGCGCCGCAGTCCACCCACGCGCTCTTCGTCGACGCGGGGTACCTCTACGCCGCCGCCGGGCGGCTGGTGGTGGGCACCGAGGACCGCCGGGCCTTCGAGCTGGACACCGAGGGCGTAATCGCCGCGCTCATCGACCGGGCCGCGCAGCTGTTCCAGGACAGCCGGCTGTTGCGGGTGTACTGGTACGACGGGGCCCGCCGGCGCATCCACACCGCCGAGCAGCAGGCCATCGCCGAGCTCCCCGACGTCAAGGTCCGCCTCGGCAACCTCAACGCCAACAACCAGCAGAAGGGCGTCGACGGGCTGATCCGATCCGACCTGGAGGCCCTGGCCCGCCACCGCGCCATCACCGACGCCGCCCTGCTCGGCGGGGACGAGGACCTGGTGCCCGCGGTGGAGGCCGCCCAGGAGTACGGCGCCCGGGTGCACCTGTGGGGCGTCGAGGCCCCGGACGGACGCAACCAGGCCGAGCCGCTGCTCTGGGAGGTCGACAGCCAGCGCACCCTGGACGTCCAGTTCCTCAAGCCGTACGTCTCCCGCCGGGTCACCGTCTCCCACGAGGCGGGCGCGCCCCGGCCGACCTGGGAGGACGTGCGGTTCGTGGGCGCCCAGATCGCCGCCCGGTGGCTGGCCGAGCGCGGTCCGGAACCCATGGACGCGCTCCTGGCGGAGCAGCCGTACCTGCCCGGCTCCGACGACCAGTCCCTGCTGGTCCAGGCGGAGGGGCTGCTCGGGTACTCCTTGCGCGGCCAGTCCGACCTGCGCAGGGCGCTCCGGGACGGCTTCTGGGAGCGCCTGCGCGCACAGCACTGAGCCTGAGCCCGCGCCCTAGCCCGAGTCGCCGCGGTCCCGTGCCCGTCCCCGTCCCGTGCGGCGGCGGGGCGGGTTCAGCCGGTGGCCGTCTCGTCCCAGAAGTCGGCGATCGCGCGGGCCGTCTGAGCCGGACGGTCCACGTTGGGGGAGTGCTCCGCGCCCTCGATCACGGTGCGCCGCGCGCCGAGCCGGCCCGCCATCTCGTCGAACTGGTCCATCGGCCAGACGTGGTCGTGCGAGCCGGAGAGCACGTGGCAGGGCAGCCCCACCCCGGCCAGCGCGTCGACCAGATCCGGTTCCTCGCACAACTGGCGTCCGGTGGCGAGGAGTTGCGCCGGACGGGTGTGGAGCCAGCGCTCCCGCAGCAGCGCCGTGTCGGGCTGCTCGGCCAGTTCCTCGGGCGCGGCGGTGGCCTCCATGGCCTGCATCACGTCCCACACCTGCTCCATCGACATCGACGCGAGCGCGCCGCGGAGCATGGTGACGCGCTGCTGCTGGGGCGCGGAGATGCGGGCGGGGCCCGAGGACATCAGCGTGAGGCTGAGGAACGGGGAGGCGTCCCTGAGCACGGCGGCGCGGGAGATCTGCCCGCCGAGGGAGTGGCCCAGCAGATGGACACGGGTCCCGGACTCCGCGGCCAGGAGGTGGGCCTGGGAGAGCAGGTCCTGCGCCAACTCCTCCCGTGCGTACGCCGTTTCGTCGTGGTCGGGGCCTTCGGACCGGTACTGGCCGCGGCCGTCGACGGCGACCGTCCGGTAGCCGCGGGCCGCCAGCGGGGCGTGCAGGGCGATGAAGTCCTCCTTGCTGCCGGTGTATCCGGGCAGCAGCAGGGCGGTGCCGCGGTGCGGGACGCCCGGGGCGGCGGGCATCTCGATCGCGGCGAACGCGCCCCGGGAGGTGGTGAGTCGGTACGCCCGCGCACCGGGCGGGGGAGTGAAGGTGTCGGGCCTGCTCATGGCGGTCAGGTTACCGAGCGGGTCCCGGAACGCCGACGGCCCGGCTCCCCGAGGGGAACCGGGCCGTCGGCGTCGCCGGGTGTCAGTGCTCGGCCGGCTGCGCGGCCTTGCGCGTACGGCGACGCGGCTTGCTCTCCGCCTCCTCGCCCGCCTGCGCGGGGATTCCGGCGGTCGGCGCGGCCTCGGCGGCCTTGCGCGTACGGCGACGCGGCGCGGCCTCGGCCGGGGCTTCGGCCGTGTCGACCGCGGTCTCGGCCGGGGTGGTGGTCTTGCGGGTGCGGCGGCGGGGCTTGGTCTCGGCCTCGGGGGCGTCCGTGGCGTTGTCCGTGACCTCCGCGGGGGCGGTGGTCTTGCGGGTGCGGC
>NZ_JBSFVZ010000022.1:125328-148804 GCF_053592575.1 Streptomyces sp. NPDC002640
GGTGCGGCGGCGGGGCTTGGTCTCGGCCTCGGGGGCGTCCGTGGCGTTGTCCGTGACCTCCGCGGGGGCGGTGGTCTTGCGGGTGCGGCGCTTCGGGGCGGCCTCGGCCGGGGCGGCGGCGGTCTCCTCGACCACCGTCGCGGCCTCCACCACGGGGGCCTCCTCGCCGGCGCCCCCACGGGTCCGGCGCCGGCGGCGCGGCGCGGCGGTCGCGCCCTCCGCCGTCTCCACGGACACCTCGGCGGCAGGAGCGGCGGGAGCGGCGGCGGCCACGGCCGGAGCCTCGGCCGTCGCGGCGGCGGCCGCGGTCACCGGCGCACCGTTACGGGTGCGGCGGCGGCGACGCGGCGTCCGCGGGGCGCGCTCGTCCTCGGCGGCGGGAGCCGCTTCCGACGGACGCTCGTCCCGTCCACGACCCCGGCCGCGGTCACGGTCGCCCCGGCCGCGGTCGCCCTTGCGCCCGCCCGGCTCGCCCAGGTCCTCGATCTCCTCGGCGCCCAGACCCGCACGCGTCCGCTCGGAACGCGGCAGGACGCCCTTGGTGCCCTCGGGAATGCCGAGGTCGGAGAACAGGTGCGGCGACGTCGAGTACGTCTCCACCGGGTCGTTGAAGCCCAGCCCCAGCGCCTTGTTGATGAGCTGCCAGCGCGGGATGTCGTCCCAGTCGACGAAGGTGACGGCCGTGCCCTTCGCGCCGGCGCGGCCGGTGCGGCCGACGCGGTGCAGGAAGGTCTTCTCGTCCTCGGGGGACTGGTAGTTGATGACGTGCGTGACGCCCTCGACGTCGATGCCGCGCGCGGCGACGTCGGTGCAGACCAGCACGTCGACCTTGCCGTTGCGGAAGGCGCGCAGCGCCTGCTCACGGGCGCCCTGGCCGAGGTCGCCGTGGACGGCGCCGGCGGCGAAGCCGCGGCGCTGGAGCTGCTCGGCGATGTCGGCGGCGGTGCGCTTGGTGCGGCAGAAGATCATCGCCAGTCCGCGGCCCTCGGCCTGCAGTATGCGGGCGACCATCTCGGGCTTGTCCATGTTGTGCGCGCGGTAGACGAACTGCTTGGTGTTGGCGACCGTCTTGCCCTCGTCGTCCGGCGAGGTGGCACTGATGTGGGTGGGCTGCGACATGTAGCGGCGGGCCAGGCCGATGACCGCGCCCGGCATGGTGGCCGAGAACAGCATCGTCTGACGCTTCGCCGGGAGCATGTTGATGATCTTCTCGACGTCCGGCAGGAAGCCGAGGTCGAGCATCTCGTCGGCCTCGTCGAGGACGAGGCTCCGGACGTGCTTGAGGTCGAGCTTCTTCTGCCCGGCCAGGTCCAGCAGGCGGCCCGGGGTGCCGACGACCACGTCGACGCCCTTCTTCAGGGCCTCGACCTGCGGCTCGTAGGCGCGGCCGCCGTAGATCGCCAGGACGCGGACGTTGCGGACCTTGCCGGCGGTCTGCAGGTCGTTGGTGACCTGGGTGCAGAGCTCACGGGTGGGGACGACGACCAGCGCCTGCGGCGCCTCGGTCAGGTCCTCGGGCCGCGCGCGTCCGGCCTCCACGTCGGCGGGGACGGTGACGCGCTCCAGGAGCGGCAGACCGAAGCCGAGGGTCTTGCCGGTGCCGGTCTTGGCCTGGCCGATGACGTCCGAGCCCGACAGGGCCACCGGGAGCGTCATCTCCTGGATGGGGAAGGGGGTGACGATGCCGACGGCCTCGAGGGCTTCGGCCGTCTCAGGGAGAATTCCGAGATCGCGGAACGTGGTAGTCAGGGTGCTGCCTCTTCTGTGTGCGCGGCGCGAGGCGAGCGCGGGGGTCAACCGTGCCGAGCACGGCCGTACCGAACCGGAAGGACGTCGTCGGCCCTGCTTCGGGGGACGGGCCTGTGGCACGGGACCACGCGGACGCTCCAGCGCTCGTACCGCTGAGGGTCCCCTCCGTGGCCGTACGCGAGGAACGCGCGGGCGAGGAGGGCTGTCGGGTCGGAGCCGATCGGGCCACCGACCGGGCATCCTCATTCGTGCGGCCCGCCGGATAGGGGCGAGCGCATTACCACCATACCCCGGAAACGCGCACATGCGACGGTCGTTTCGGTGACGTTGTGCTCCTCACATCACGGACGCACTTCCGCACGCGCTCCCGCCCGAGCTCCCGCTCGCGCATCCGGACGCGCTCCGGTCCTCGCGGCCGGGACGGGCGGTGACGACCGGGGCAGCGGGCGGGCGGACTATCGTTCGTTTCATGACGACGCCTGACAACGCCACCGGCAAGACCGACGCCGCCGCCCCGGACGCCGTGACCTCCCGGGTCGCCGCGCAGACCTGGGAGCAGGCCTCCGCAGACCCGCAGTACCGCGCCGCCGTCGTGGACCTGCTGGGAGCGCTCGCGTACGGCGAGCTGTCGGCGTTCGAGCGGCTCGCCGAGGACGCGAAGATGGCGCCGACCCTCGCCGACAAGGGCGAGCTGGCCAAGATGGCCGCCGCCGAGTTCGGTCACTTCGACCGGCTGCGCGCGCGGCTGGCCGAGATCGACGCCGACCCCGACGAGGCGATGGTCCCGTTCGTGGCCGCCCTCGACGGCTTCCACCGGCAGACGGCCCCGTCGGACTGGCTGGAGGGCCTGGTCAAGGCGTACGTCGGCGACTCGATCGCGGCCGACTTCTACCGCGAGGTCGCGGTGCGGCTCGACTCCGACACCCGGGAGCTGGTGCTGGCGGTGCTGGACGACCTCGGGCACGCCGAGTTCGCCGTGGAGAAGGTGCGGGCGGCCATCGAGGCCGACCCGCGGGTCGGCGGACGCCTCGCGCTGTGGGCGCGGCGGCTGATGGGCGAGGCGCTCTCCCAGTCGCAGCGGGTGGTCGCGGAGCGGGACGCGCTGTCGACCATGCTGGTGGGCGGTGTCGCGGACGGCTTCGACCTCGCGGAGGTGGGCCGGATGTTCTCCCGGATCACCGAGGCGCACACCAAGCGGATGGCGGCGCTGGGCCTGGCGGCCTGAGCCGCGGCGGTCGGGAGGGCAGGGGCCGGCGGGGCGGGAGCGCGGGGCAACGGTGCGGGGGCGCGGGGCAACGGTGCGGGGAGCGGGCAACGGGGCGGGAGCCCGGCAGGGCGAGCCCTGCCCCCGGTCGGCCCCGGTCAGGCCGCCGGGTTGCCCGCCGCGGCGCCACGGCGGGGCGTCCGCCCCGTGCGCAGCAGGAGCGAGACCGAAGCGGCCGAGAGCGCGGCGGCGCCCAGCAGCAGCGGGGCGGCCTCGGCGGGAGCCAGGGCGGCCTGGGTGATCAGGGTGCCGGCCAGGGCGCCGACCGCGCCCGTGGGGAGGACCACGCCCGCCCGGGGCAGCCGGTGCGGCAGCCGGTGGACGGCCGCGGTGGCGAGCAGGAGCCCGAGAAGCACCGAGGCCGACGCCGTGAGGTAGAACATGGCGGGGTCCCTTCTCCGGGGGCGTGCGAACGGTCCCGGTGTGACTACCCCCACAGGTCCACCCGCACACGCGAAGGGGCCGGACGGCTCAACAGCCGTCCGGCCCCTTCTCCGTGCGTCACCCGGACGTCGCGTACGACTCCGGGCACCTCCGCATGCCTGCCGCGGGCGGGCGCCCGCCGTGCGCTACAGCGCGCCGAAGCCCACCTTGCGCGGAGCCGGCTCGCCCAGCTCGACGTAGGCGAGACGGTCCGCCGGGACCAGGACCTTGCGGCCGTGCTCGTCCACCAGGCTCAGCAGCGCCGACTTGCCGGCGAGCGCCTCGGCCACGAGCCGCTCGACCTCCTCGGCGCTCTGACCGCTCTGCAGAACGATCTCGCGGGGCGCGTGCTGCACGCCGATCTTGACCTCCACGGCCATGTCCCTCCGACGGTCAGTGGTGCGCGGACCATTCCGCTTCTCGTCCGCGCCGTACCCGGCACACATTAGTCCAGGCGGGGCGTTCCCCGGGGTGTCGCTGCCCCGGGGCGGCCCGGCGAAACGCTCAGGCGTTCTCGCTGCCGTGCAGCGGGAAACCGGCGATGCCGCGCCAGGCCAGCGAGGCCAGCAGCTGCACCGCCTTGTCCCGCGGCACGCTGCGGTCGCTGTGCAGCCAGGCCCGGGCCACCACCTGGGCCAGTCCGCCCAGGCCGGAGGCGAGGAGCATCGACTCGTCGCGGGAGAGGCCGGTGTCCTCCGCGATCACGTCGCAGATCGCCTCGGCGCACTCGTTGGTCACCTTGTCCACGCGCTCGCGCACGGCGGGCTCGTTGGTCAGGTCCGACTCGAAGACCAGCCGGAACGCCCCGCCGTCGTCCTCGACGTAGGCGAAGTAGGCGTCCATGGTGGCCCGGACGCGCTGCTTGTTGTCGCTGGTGGAGGCGAGCGCCACCCGGACGGAATCGATGAGCGCCGTGCAGTGCTGGTCCAGCAGGGCCAGGTAGAGCTCGAGCTTCCCGGGGAAGTGCTGGTAGAGCACCGGCTTGCTGACGCCGGCCCGCTCGGCGATGTCGTCCATGGCCGCGGCGTGGTAGCCCTGGGCGACGAAGACCTCCTGAGCGGCCCCCAGAAGCTGGTTGCGCCGCGCCCGGCGCGGTAGCCGGGTGCCGCGCGGGCGTGCCGCCTCTGTCTGCTCGATGGCTGTCACGCCGCCTCCCATGATCGTCCTTGCGCGGTGTGCGCCGCCCACCATCGTACTTTTCGGTAACCGACCTGTGGGGTGTGCGACCGGAGATTTTCACCGGGGCGCGCGTGGCCCCCGGGACCGGGGCGACGCGCGGGGCCGCCGCCGGTCCCGTCCGGGCGGTCGTCGTCCCCTCGCGGGGCGTGCCGCGAGGTCAGCGGTAGTCGTCCTCGTCGAGTTCGACCACCCTCGCCTGTTCGGCGAGGTCGGCCTCACTGGCGCGGTCCGCGGCCTCGCCGCGGACCGGCTCGTCGCGTGCGGGACGGACGTCCGCGAGCTGTTCGGCCGCGTCGTGCTCGGGGGCCTCGACGCCGAACTCCTGGACGTCCTCCTCCCGCTCCTCCTCGTGGACGAAGGTCTCCGGGTCGGTCGGGTCGGTCGGGTCGGTCGGGTCGACGGGCATGGGGGGCTCCCTTCGGTCGTTCCTGCGTTCCGGTCGGCTCCCCCGGCGCGGCGGACCGCTCCGGGGGCGGGGTGCCCTGTGGGGTCGAGCCTAGGAGACACCCGGCGCAGGCGCGATGCCTCCGCGTGCGGATGTGTGCCCGGCCCCGCCGCCGTCACACCGGCCCGCGCGTTGTGACCGCCCACACACCACCGGGGGCCTCCGGGGAGCCTGGCGGGGCGTGATCGTCTCGTAACATTGGCGCATGTCTTCGACCGATCTTCCGCCTGTCCCGCCCGCGGGCGACGTGCTGCCGCGGGTCGCGCCGGTCCGGCCCGCCGAGGGCGAGCGGATCCGGTCGGTCGCGCTGCGGGGCGTCACCCTCACGGTCCGCTCCCGCGAGCACGCCGCCGACGGCGCCGAGCCCGCGCTGTTCGTGCACGGCCTGGGCGGCTCCTCGCAGAACTGGTCCGCGCTGATGCCGTTGCTGGAGGACGTGCTGGACTGCGAGGCCGTGGACCTGCCCGGCTTCGGCGACTCCCCGCCGCCGGACGACGGCGACTACTCGATCACCGGGCACACCCGTGCGGTCGTCCGCTACCTGGAGGCGTCCGGGCGCGGTCCGGTGCACCTGTTCGGCAACTCCCTGGGCGGCGCGGTCGCCACCAAGGTCGCGGCGGTCCGCCCCGACCTGGTGCGCACGCTGACGCTGGTCTCCCCGGCGCTGCCCGAGCTGCGGGTGCAGCGCGGCGCGGTGCCGACCGGTCTGCTCGCGCTGCCCGGGGTGGCCGCGCTCTTCACCCGGCTCACCCGCGAGTGGTCGGCCGAGCAGCGGGTGCGCGGTGTGCTGTCCCTGACCTACGGCGACCCCGGGCGGGTGACCGAGGCGGGACTGGCCGCGGCGGTGGCGGAGATGGAGCGGCGCCAGCGGCTCCCCTACTTCTGGGACGCGATGGCCCGTTCGGCCCGCGGCATCGTGGACGCCTACACCCTCGCGGGACGGCACCGGCTCTGGCGACACGCCGAACGGGTCGACGCCCCCACCCTGCTGGTCTACGGGGGCCGTGACCGGCTGGTCTCGTTCCGGATGGCCCGCCGGGCGGCCCGTGCGTTCCGCCGTTCGCGCCTTCTCGCCCTGCCGGAGGCCGGACATGTGGCCATGATGGAGTGTCCGGACACGGTCGCCCGTGCCTTCCGTGAGTTCCTCGCCGACGCCGGAGCCGATGCCCGGCAGGCCGGCGGGGAGGCGCGAGGGCGCCGTCCGGGCGAGCGAGACGATGTCCTGGCCGTGACGGAAACCGAAAGCTGAGGGAGCGCGTGGGACGGCACAGTCGCCGGGGGCCGGCCAGGCCCGCAAATGCCGCGCGCGGTTCGTCGGCGGAGCCCGCCGCCGCCCGCGACGGGCGCGGCGCGGCAGGGGGCGTGGCGCCCGCGCGTCCCGCCGGGACCGGGGAACCCCTCGACGCCGAGGACTCCTGGAGCCCGTGGGAGCCCGCGCCGCGGATGGAGCAGGGACAGCCCGCGCCGCGCATGGGGCAGGGACAGCCCGCGCGGCACCCGGAGCAGGGGCAGCCCGCGTTGGGGCAGGGTCAGGGGCAGCCCGCGCGGCACCCGGAGCAGGGGCAGCCCGCGTTGGGGCCGGGTCAGGGGCAGCCCGCGCGGCACCCGGAGCAGGGGCCGTCCGGGCGGACCGGTGTGACGCACGGCCGGGGCGGCGCGCCCTCTCCGGTGCGCGGCGACCATCCCGAGGAGTACGGCGGGCCCGGGCGGCAGGCCCCGCACGGCTGGGCCGACCAGCCCCGCGACCTGGTGGGCCGCGCCGAGGGCTACGCGGAGTACGGGCAACAGGCCCCCTACTACGACACCCTGGACGACCGCGGCGGTCACCCGCGCCGTCCCGGCCCGGGCGGCCCGCGCTCCACGGAGGACGCCGGGTACCCCGGGGGTCCGGGGCCCGGCGGCTTCGCGCAGGCCCCCGGTGACGGCGGTGACGACGACGGCGAACTTCCCCCGCCGCCCGCGGAGTTCCGGTCCGCGCGCCCGGTGGGGCCGAGACGCGGGGTGAAGGGCCGGCTGTTCACCGGCGTGCTTGCGGTGGCCGTGCTGGTCGTCCTGGGCGTGACGGTCTCCGAGCAGGTGGTGGCCGACCGGTCCGCCGCGGCGACCGGGGCGCAGGCGGCCGGGGCGCCCGCCGGCGACACGCAGAAGGGGCAGCCGCTGGGGGCGACGGAGCCCTCGCCGCTGCCGTCCGCCTGGAACCTGGACGGGCTCTCCTACAAGCAGCGGATGGGCCTGGTCTACGACCTCAGCCCGAAGCTGCAGGGCCCGGGTTCCTTCACCGCCGTGCCGGGCACCGACGAACCCCCGGCGGCCGACCAGGACGCGCCGCCCCGCCAGGAGTGGACCTACCGGGTCGACGTCGAGGACGAACTCGGCCTGGACGGTGAGCTGTTCGCCGACGCCGTGCACAAGACGCTGAACGACCGGCGGAGCTGGGCGCACGACGGGCTGGCCTTCAAGCGGGTCCCGGCGGGCGGCGGGAAGAGCCCCGACTTCGTGATCACCCTGGCCAGTCCCGGCACCACCGCCGAGTGGTGCGCCAAGTCCGGCCTGGACACCACCATCGACAACGTCTCCTGCGACTCGGCCTCGACATCCCGGGTGATGATCAACGCCTATCGCTGGGCGCGGGGTTCCGAGACCTACGGCGACCGGCGGATCCACTCCTACCGGCAGATGCTGATCAACCACGAGGTGGGGCACCGCCTCGGGTACGGGCACGTGGAGTGCTCGCAGGACGGCGGGCTGGCCCCGGTGATGCAGCAGCAGACCAAGTTCCTGGACCACGACGGGATCCACTGCAAGCCGAACGCCTGGGCCTACCCGAACGGCTGATCCGTGACCCGGCGCGGGCACGTCGTGCTACCGCGCCGTCACTGTGCGCTGCAAAACGCCTCGTGACAAGGAAAGTCACGGGCGTTCACCCCTTCTGATGGCGCGACGGACAACCGTCCGTCGCGCCACCCGCGAATCCGCATACGTTCGTCCCGGCTGTCGGCCGCGGCCTTCCTTGGCGGCCGTTCACTGGCGGAGATCGGGGATGTACGCGTGCGCATCGGATTGCTGACGGAGGGTGGTTACCCGTACGCGAGGGGTGAGGCCAGGCTCTGGTGCGACCGCCTGGTGCGCGGGCTCGGACAGCACGAGTTCCGGCTGTACGCGCTGAGCCGCGGCCGGGACCAGGAGCGGGCGGGCTGGGTCGACCTGCCCGCCCAGGTCGCCCAGGTGCGCACCGCCCCGCTGTGGACGGCGGAGGTCGACGGCACCTGGTACGGCCGCCGCGCCCGCCGCCGGTTCGCCGAGCACTACGGCGACCTCGCCGCCGGGCTCTGCGCGGGCCCCGCCGGGCCGCCCGGGCAGGGCGATCGCTCCCCCGAGGAGGCGGACCGTTTCCGCTCCGCGCTCTACGGCCTGGCCGAACTCGCCCGTGAACAGGGCGGGATGGTCGCCGCGCTGCGCTCCGAGGAGGCCGTGCGCGCGCTGGAGCGCGTCTGCCGCGCCCCGGGCGCCCCGCGGGCGGCGCGCGAGGCGCGCGTGACCGATCTGCTGCTGGTCGGCGCGCACCTCGAGCAGGCCCTGCGCCCCCTGTCGCTCGACTGGTACGAGGAGGGCGAGCTGGGCTCCGTCGACCTCTGCCACGCCGCGGCCGGCGGCCTCGCCGCCCTCCCCGGGCTGCTGGCGCGCCACTTCCACGGCGTGCCGCTGGTGGTCACCGAGTACGGCGTGCCGCTGCGCGCCCACTACCTGGGATCCGCCGACGCTCCCCCCGCCGTGCGCGCCCTGCTGGCCGCCTTCCACGGCCGGCTCGCCGCCGAGGTGTACCGGAGCGCCGCCGTACTCACCCCGGGCAACGCCCACGTCCGCCGCTGGCAGGAGCGCTGCGGCGCGGACCGCGCCAAGCTGCACACGGTCTACCCGGGCATGTCCGCGGCGCGGTTCGCCGAGGCCGGGGAGCGCGCCGGGGGGAAGGCGGGGGAGGCCGACGCCCGGATCGAGCCCGGCACGCTGGTCTGGGTGGGGCGGATCGAACCGTCCAAGGACCTGGTGACGCTGCTCCACGCCTTCGCCGCCGTGCGCGGGCGGGTGCCCGGGGCGCGGCTGCGGATCGCGGGGTCCGCGCCCGACGCGGAGGGGGCGGCGTACCTCCTGCACTGCGAGGAGCTGGCGGCGCGGCTCTTCCCGGCCGACGCGCCGGTGGAGTTCGTCGACATGGGCGGGCCCGCCGCGCCCGACCTCGCCGAGGTGTACGCGCGGGGCGCGGTGATCGTGCTGTCCAGCGTCGTGGAGGGGTTCCCGGTCAGCGTCGTCGAGGCGATGTTCAGCGGCCGGGCCACCGTCTCCACGGACGTGGGCGCGGTGGTGGAGGTGGTCGGCGGGACGGGGCTGGTGGTGCCGCCCCGGGACCCGCAGGCGCTGGCCGGCGCCTGCGCGGCGCTGCTGGGCGACCCGGAACGCCGCGACCGGCTGGGCGCGGCGGCCAGGGCGCGGGCCATGGAGCTGTTCACGGTGGAGCAGAACGTCGCCGCGTTCCACCGCATCTATCTGGAGGTCGCCGGGCGCTGCCCGGCCCGCCGTATCGCCGAGGCGGACGCCGCCGAGCCCCGCCCGTTCGCGGTGCCGGCCGAGCTGCGGGTCGCCGGGGCCGAGTCCGTGGAGGTGACCGGGTGAACGGTCTGGACAGACGAGAGAGAACCGCCGGAACCGGTGCGCAGGCGGGGCCGGCCACCCCGTCCCGCACGTCGGGCGGTGCGCCCGGCGCCACGGGCCCGGTGGGCGCCGTGTCCGGGGGCGATCCGGTGAAGGCGCTGATGGCGCGTCACCGGGAGCTGTGCGAGCGGGCCGTGGACCCGCTGGAGATCGCGGCCGGACTGGAGGCGCACGGCGTCACCGACCGCACCGCCGCCCGCTTCCGGCACCGGGACGTGTTCGCGCTGGCCGAGGAGATGTACGCCCGCGCGGCCAGGACCGACGAGGAGGACCCCGCCGCCGGGCCGGCCGCCGCGGAGGGACCGGCGCCCGCGCGGTGGGCGCTGCGCGCGCTGCTGCCCGGCGCGCTCTGCGTGGCCGCGGTGGCCGCCCTGCGGTGGACCGGCGGGGAACTGCGGCTGGTCGTCGGCGTGCTGGGGACGGCCGCCGTCGCCGTCGGCGTGCGTCTGGCGCTCGGCCGGGGCCCGCTGAGCTCCGAGGGCCGCTCGGTGCCCGGTCCGCACGACTGGCGGACGCCGCCGGGCGCGCGAGCCTGGGCCTACCTCCTGGTGGGGTACGCCCTGCTGGGGGACGGGCTGCTGCACGCCGGCCTGGTGGGAGGCCCCGACCACCTCCCGGACGGCGCCCCGTACGGCGACTGGCCGATCACCCTGGCCCCGCTGCTGGCCCTCACCCTGTCCTGCGTGCCCGCCGCCCTGAGCGCGCGGCTCTTCCGGTCGGGCGTGGGCCGCAAGCTGACCGGCAGCCGCGGGCTCGACGAGTTCGCCGCCACGGCCCGCCCCCTGCTGCTGGGCGTCGTCGCCGTCCACCTGGCCGCCGTGTCCGGGCTGTCGGTGCTGTGCGCCGTGGTGCTGGACGAGCACTCCACGCCCGCGGCCACCGCCGCGCTGGGCGCCCTGCTGCTGATCGCCCGCCTGCTGACGGTGCACGGCTTCACCCACGCGCCGGGCGTGGTGCTCCGGGCCGTGGGCTGGGTGGAGATCGCGTCGGTCTGCCTGGTGTTCGCGGGGCGGCTGCCCGGCTGCGACCTCCTCGCCGAGCCGGTCGAGACGGTGGTGTCGGTGTGGGGGGAGCACGCCGTCCCGCTGATCGCCTGCGGCGCGGGGGCGCTGGTGCTGCTGGTCCACGCCTGCCGCCGGCTCGCCCTGGCCTCCGCCCACGCGCCGGCGGCTCCCCGGCCGCCGTCCGACCGCTGAGCCGGCCGTCCCCCGCCCCACCCGCACCCACCCGTCGTCCCCTCCGCACCCGCCCGTCGTCCCCTCCGCACCCCGAACCCCTGCACCCCCGCACCCCGCGTCCCCGCCCCCCTTGAGACCGCCATCAGAAGGAGTACAAGCCGCCATGAGGGTTCTGCTGATCGGAGCCAACGGATATCTCGGCCGCTACGTCGCCGACCGCCTGCTCGCCGACCCCGCCGTCCAGCTGACCGCGCTGGGCCGGGGCGACGACGCCGACGTCCGGTTCGACCTGGCGGCCGGCAGCCCCGGTGCGCTCAGCCGGTTCCTGGACGCCGTCCACCCCCAGGTCGTGATCAACTGCGCGGGCTCCACCCGGGGCGGCGCCCGCGAGCTGACCCGGCACAACACGGTGGCCGTGGCCACCGTCTGCGAGGGCCTGCGGCGCAGCAGCTGCGGTGCCCGGCTGGTCCACCTGGGCTGCGGCGCCGAGTACGGGCCCAGCCAGCCCGGGTCCTCCACGCCCGAGGACGCGGTGCCGCGCCCCGGCGGCCCGTACGGGGTGAGCAAGCTGGCCGCGACCGAGCTGGTGCTCAACTCGGGGCTGGACGCCGTGGTGCTGCGGGTCTTCTCACCGGCCGGCCCCGGGACTCCCGCGGGCTCCCCGCTGGGCCGGCTGGCCGAGGCGCTGCGCCGGGCGATGCAGTCCGGCGACGGCGAGCTCAAGCTGGGGGGCCTGGGCGTGCAGCGGGACTTCGTCGACGTCCGCGATGTGGCGCGGGCGGTGCACGCGGCGGCGCTCTCCGCCGCCCAAGGCGTGATCAACATCGGTTCCGGCCGGGCGGTGCGGCTGCGCGACGCCGCGGCGGTGCTGGCCCGGGTGGCCGGGTACGGCGGCGCGCTGCACGAGCTGGACGGGCCGCCCGCCGGGATGGTGCGGGGGCTGATCGGCCATCAGCGCACCGACTCCGAGCACCACGCGCCGACGATGCCGGTCCACCCCTACCCGGATGGTTGCGGGAGCTGGCAGCAGGCCGACGTCCGCACCGCCCGGGACCGGCTGGGCTGGCGTCCGCGCATCGGACTGGAGGAGTCGCTGGCGGACATCTGGATGGAGGCCGCCTGCCGCATCTGACCTGCGGCGGCCGACCGCCGCGGGCGCCGGCGGTGGCCTGCCCGGTGACTGGGACGCCCATGTCTCGCGCTTCGGGACGGGTGTCTTGGAATGAAGAAGGGCGTGGCAGTGTTACGGGGAGAACAACCGTACTTATCCCGACCGACGGAGTCCCCGTGTCGTTGCCACCCCTGGTCGAGCCGGCCGACGAGCTCACCGTAGACGAGGTCCGCAGGTACTCCCGCCACCTGATCATCCCGGACGTCGGGATGGACGGGCAGAAGCGGCTGAAGAACGCCAAGGTGCTGGCCGTGGGCGCCGGTGGCCTGGGCTCGCCCGCGCTGATGTACCTCGCCGCGGCGGGCGTCGGCACGCTGGGCATCGTGGAGTTCGACGAGGTCGACGAGTCGAACCTGCAGCGTCAGATCATCCACAGCCAGGCGGACATCGGCCGCTCCAAGGCCGAGTCGGCGAAGGACAGCGTCCTCGGCATCAACCCGTACGTGAACGTGGTCCTGCACGAGGAGCGGCTCGAGGCCGACAACGTGATGGACATCTTCAGCCAGTACGACCTGATCGTCGACGGCACGGACAACTTCGCGACCCGCTACCTGGTCAACGACGCCTGCGTGCTGCTGAACAAGCCGTACGTGTGGGGCTCGATCTACCGGTTCGACGGCCAGGCCTCGGTGTTCTGGTCCGAGCACGGCCCCTGCTACCGCTGCCTCTACCCGGAGCCCCCGCCGCCGGGCATGGTCCCCTCCTGCGCCGAGGGCGGCGTGCTGGGCGTGCTCTGCGCGTCCATCGGCTCCATCCAGGTCAACGAGGCGATCAAGCTCCTCGCGGGCATCGGCGAGCCGCTGGTCGGACGCCTGATGATCTACGACGCCCTGGAGATGCAGTACCGCCAGGTCAAGATCCGCAAGGACCCCAACTGCGCGGTCTGCGGCGAGAACCCGACGGTCACCGAGCTCATCGACTACGAGGCCTTCTGCGGCGTCGTCTCGGAGGAGGCCCAGGAGGCCGCCGCCGGCTCGACGATCACTCCCAAGCAGCTCAAGGAGTGGATCGACGACGGCGAGAACATCGACATCATCGACGTCCGCGAGCCCAACGAGTACGAGATCGTGTCGATCCCGGGCGCGCGGCTGATCCCGAAGAACGAGTTCCTGATGGGCTCGGCGCTCGAGGGCCTGCCGCAGGACAAGAAGATCGTCCTGCATTGCAAGACGGGTGTCCGCAGTGCGGAAGTCCTCGCGGTGCTGAAGTCCGCGGGCTTCTCGGACGCGGTCCACGTCGGCGGTGGCGTGATCGGCTGGGTCAACCAGATCGAGCCCGCCAAGCCGGTCTACTGACCCCGGGCCCGACCCGCGTCACCTGTTTCCGGAAGGCCCACGGCGCAGCCCGCGCCGTGGGCCTCACCGCGTTCCCGGCAAACCCCGCTCCCGCCCGCGGGCCGACGGCTCCCGCCCGCCGCCTACGCCTCGCGGGCCGAGGCTCGCGCCGTAGCGCCGACCGGTCGTCAGCCGCAGACGGTGCCCGAGCGGGGGACCTTGCCGTCCAGCAGGTAGCCGTTCACCGCGTCCTGCACGCACCGGTCGCCGCTGTCGTAGGCCCCGTGCCCCTCGCCCCGGTAGGTGAGTTCCACGCCCACGCCCGGCCCGAGGGCCTCGACCATCCGCCGGGTGCCCTCGTACGGGGTCGCCGGGTCGCCCGTGTTGCCGACGACCAGGATCGGCGGCGCTCCCGGGGCGCTGACGTCCGGGTGGTCGGCGGCCCCCGCCACCGGCCAGTCCGAGCAGTTGAGCATCGACCAGGCCAGGTAGTCGCCGAACACCGGCGAGGCCTCCCGGAACCGCGGCAGCGCCCGCCGCACGGCCGCGGTGTCGTACCGCGGCTTGTCGTCGGAGCAGTTGATCGCCGTGTTGGCGGCCACCAGGTTGCTGTACTCGCCGCTCTCGTTGCGGCCGTTCATCGAGTCGGACAGGGCCAGCAGCGTCCGCCCGTCACCGTCGTACGCCTCGTCCAGCGCCTGCGTGAGGTACGGCCAGAAGTCCTTCGAGTACAGGGCCTGGGCGATGCCGCCGGTGGCGGCCGTCTCGGTGAGCCGGCGCGGGAACGAGCCGGGCAGCGGGCGCTTCTCCAGGTCGTCGAGGAGCCGGGTGATGCGCTGCTTCACGTCCTCGGCGTCGGTGCCGATCGGGCACGCCTCGTCCGGCTGGGCGGCGCAGTCCTCGGCGAAGTTGTCCAGCGCCCGCTGGAAGCCGCGCGCCTGGCCCAGCGACCCCTGCTCCGGGTTCTGCGTCGGGTCGACGACCGCGTCGAAGACCGCCCGGCCCACCCGCTTCGGGAAGAGGTGCGCGTAGACACCGCCCAGTTCGGTGCCGTACGAGATGCCGAAGTAGTGCAGCTTGTCGTCGCCGAGGAGTTCGCGCATCAGGTCCATGTCGCGGGCCGCGTCGGTGGTGCGGACGTGGGGGAGGACCTCGCCCGAGTTCTCCTCGCAGGCCTCGTTGAAGTCCCGCAGCCCCCGCTCGTACTCGGAGCGTTCCCGGGCGTCGTCGGGGGTGCCGTCCTTCTGGAAGAAGGCGTCCAGCCGGCTCGCGTTCTCGCACTCCACGGGCTCGCTGCGGCCCACCCCGCGCGGGTCGAAGCTGACCAGGTCGTAGCGGGTGCGCAGCTTCTCGTACTCCTGGCCGAAGGCGGGCAGGGTGGTGACGCCGGAGCCGCCGGGGCCGCCGAAGTTGAAGACCAGGGAGCCGATGCGGTTCCGCTCGCCGCCGCTGGAGCGGACCCGGATGAGCTGGACGCCGATGGTCTCGCCCTCCGGCTCCGACCAGTTCAGCGGCGCCCGCATGGTGGCGCACTGCCAGACGCCGTCGCGGGGCAGCGGGGACGGCGAGGCGCCGCCGCCCTGGGCCTCGGAGGGGGCCGGGCAGTCTTCCCACTCCAGCGACTGCTCGCGCACGTCGCCGTCCTCCCCGCCGCACGCCGTGAGGGCTCCGGCGGCGATGACGGCCGTGGTCAGCAGGGCTGCGGTGCGGGTCCGGGAGGCGAAGGGCATGCCGCCATGTTCCTGCGCCCCACGGGAGGCCGCGCGGGCTCGGGACCCGTCCGGGTTACGCGGGCACGGTCACAGCGCTTCGCGCCGCGTCAGCTGGCTGAAGCAGAACCAGCCGGGCAGCACCGGGAGCCACAGCGTGAAGAGACGGAACAGCAGCACCGCCGGGAACGCGACCTCCTGGGTGAGGCCGATCGCCACCAGGCCGATGGTGAGCGTCGCCTCGACCGCGCCGATGCCGCCCGGGGTGGGCGCGGCCGAGCCGAGCGCGTTGCCGGCCAGGAACACCACGGCCACGCTCGCCAGGCTCACGTCCGTCGTCCCGCTCCCGAAGGCCCGGGCCGACGCGTCCAGGCAGAGGACGAAGCAGGTGGTCAGCAGGACCATGCCGCCGATGCCGGTGGCCAGCTTCTGCGGACGCTGCAGCACGTCCAGCATGCGCGGCACCACGCCCGCGAAGAGCGAGCGGACCCGGGTCGCCACGAACTTCCGCAGGAACGGCACCGAGGTCACCACCAGCACCAGGACCGCGACCGTCAGCAGACCCGCGATCACCGTCCGGGACGGGGACAGCGACGGCGTCTTCTCGATGCCGGTGAGATAGCCGAACACCAGCAGCAGCAGGATGTGCGCGCCCAGCCCGAAGAGCTGCGAGGCGCCCACGCTGGCCACCGCGAGACCGGGCCGGATGCCCGCCTTCTGCAGGAACCGCGTGTTCAGCGCGACACCGCCGATCGCCGCCGGGGCGACGATCTTCACGAACGAGCCGGCCACCTGCGCCTGGACCGTGCGCCAGAAGGACACCCGCTCCGGCACGAACCCCAGCAGGGACATCGCCGCCGCCACGTAGCTGAGCGCCGCGAACAGCGCCGCGGCGGCCACCCAGCCCCAGTGCGCCTGCGAGATCAGCGAGGCGAACGGGACGTGGGCCAGCTGGGACACCAGGAAGTAGGCGCCGATCGCGCCCGCGATGATGGTGATCAGCGTGCGGGGACGGATCCGCTCCAGCCGGGCCGGTTCCACCGGGGCCTGCGGACGGATCAGCAGCACCTGGTGGCGGATCTGCGACAGCAGGTCCTCCTCGCGGGCCTCGTCCAGCGCCTCGTCGACGGCCCGCTTGTCGGCCCGCTGCTCCGCCTTGAGCGTCTTGCGGTCCGCGGCCGTCGCCCCGCCGGCGCCCGCCTCGCGCTCGGCGGCGCGCAGCGCCCGCGCCTTGTCGGACGCCTCCAGCACCGCCTCCCGCTCCCGCTGGGCCCGCTCCCGGCCCAGCCGGCGCAGGGTGGCGCGGGTGGAACGGGTCAGCGCGATCGGCTGCAGCATGGGCAGGCAGTCGGCGACCGCGTCCGGCCCCAGCACGTCCACCGCCGCGGCCACGGCGCGCTGCGCGCCGACCCGCAGGCCCAGCGTGGTGAGCAGCTGGGCGGTGTCCATCCGCAGCAGCAGGTCGCCCGCGGCGATCTCGCCGCCGCGCAGGTCGGAGAGGATCACCGAGCCCGAGGGGTCCACCAGGATGGCGTCGCCGGCCAGCCTGCGGTGCGCGATCCGGCGGGACTGCAGGGCCTTCACCTGGCGCCAGGTGTCGCGCAGCAGCCCGTCGGTGATCTCCTCGTCCTCCAGCTGGTCCAGCGGACGGCCCCCGGTGTGCTCGTACACCAGCATCACGGCGTCCGGACCGAGCTCGGCGGTGGCGATCAGCCTCGGCGCGTTGGCGCCGGCGGCGATGGCGGCGTAGGCCAGCAGGGCCTCCTGCTCCAGCGCCTGGCGCAGCGACTGGAGGCTGCGGCGGGTGGCCGAGCCGCGCAGCGTGAGGTTGCGCCAGACCCGGTAGTAGAAGGCCTGCGCCTGCTGCTCGCGGTCCACCACGGTGACGTCCAGGGGCCGGCCGTCCTCCAGGGTGACGAAGTAGCGGCGGCCCCGGTCGCTCTCGTGGCCGTCGCTCTCCGCCTCCTGGCGGGCCGAGACCGGGCGGAAACCGACGTGCCGCAGCCCGGCCGTCAGGGTGCGCCCGGTGGGCCGGATGTTGGGCGAGCCGACGGCGTAGAGGGTGCCGTAGGCGACGCTCCAGCCGATCAGGATGGTCAGCAGGATGGAGAAGGGCGTGGTGTAGCCGCTGACCAGCATGGAGAACGCGTCGAGGGCCAGCACGATCCACAGGACGGTACGCCAGCGCGGTCTTCGGGCCAGGCCCACCGCGGTCATGAAGGCGATGACGGGGGCGAGGTAGCCGTGCACCGGGTCGGTGAACGCGGCGGTGGCGCCGCTGCCGCCCGGCGCGAGCTGGGTCAGCGCGTCCTGGATGGCCTGCGGCGCGGCCCTCGCCACCCACAGGTCGGTGGCGAGGGTGACGCCGTGCGCGAGGACCGCGGCCAGCACGCCGTCGGCGATCCGCAGCGCGTCCCGCTTGATCAGCCGCTCCACCGCGAAGGCCACCGGGACCAGCAGGATGGCGATGCTGGACGCCAGTCCCGCCACCTTGATCAGGAAGTCGGGGGCGGCGGTCGTGCCCTCGCTGATGTCCTGCTCGAGGCCGGAGGTCGCGCCCTCGGCGAAGGCGGCGACGGCCAGCAGCACGGCGACGGCCAGCAGGCCGATCAGCAGCCGCATCAGGTCCGAGGGGCGGTGGACGCGGGCGGGGAGCAGGGGCTCGTCGCCCTGGACCTCTTCGCCGTGGGCCTCGTCGCCACCCTCGGGGTCCGCGGCGAGGGTGGCTCCGCCGTCGGTGGCTCCGTCGTGGCGGCGGTCCGTCGCGGTGGCTCCGCCGGCGAGGGCTGCCGCGTCGGTGGCTCCGCCGTCGCGGCGGTCCGTCGCGGTGGCTCCGTCGTGGCGGCGGTCGGCCTCGGTGGCTCCGCCGGGCGCGGGGCGGCCGGGCGTGTCGGCGCGGGCGTCGCCGGGCTGGTCCGGTCGGGATGCTTCTGTCATGTCTGCTTCCGGGCGTGGCGAGACCTCGGCAGCGCTCTCCGCCTCTTCGGGATGCACGCCCTGCCACTCCTCGGTCTCGTTCTGCTCACGTATCACCAGTCACCGCCCGCACGATGGTGGCATGCCGGGCAGACCCATGGTGGGGTCAGGGGGCGATCCATGGGCGTGAAATACGCCGCGCACGCCTCCGGAGCACGCCCGGGGGCTGTCCTGGCGCACGTGGTGCGGGTCCGGGGGCGGTATGGGGTCCGGCGGGGTCGGTGTGGGAACGGGGCGAGACCCGGGCCGGATCAGGCCGCGACCGGCGGGGGACCGGGGCGCGAGCGGCGTGAGGCCGGGCCTGGACCGGTGCGGGGACGGGGCGCGAGCGGTGGGGGAGCGGGGCGCGAGCCGTGCGGGAGCGGTGCGGGAGCGGTGAGGGGGGCAAGAGCGGGCCGCGAGCGGTGCGGGCCATGTCGGAGGGGTGCGGCAGGATGGGTCGGATGAGTGACGAGCGGCGGTCCGGAGACTCGCTCCCCGCGTACCCCGAGTACGCCGAGCTGGTCCTGGAGGTGGCGGAACGGATCCCTCCCGGCCGGGTGATGACCTACGGCGACGTCGCCGAATGGCTCGGCGAGGGCGGCCCGCGGCAGGTGGGACGGGTGATGGCGCTCTACGGCAGCGCGGTCCCGTGGTGGCGCGTGGTCCGGGCCGACGGACACCTGCTGCCCGGCCACGAACTGCGCGCGCTGGAGCACTACCGCGCGGAGGGCACACCGCTGCGGGAGGCCGGCGGGGCGACCCGCGGCTCACTCCCGAGGCTCGACATGCGCCGGGCCCGGTGGGACGGCGCCCCACCGGGGGAGGCGCCGGAGGGGTGAACGACCCCGCCGGTGCCGGCCCCTCGGAGCCTGCACCGGGGCTGCGCGGAGCCCCGCCGGGCGTGAACCGGCCGCTGGGCGCCCCCTGTGGGCCGTCCGGGTGAATCCCGATATCGGCGGACTCGTACGGGCACCACCCCGCCATGCCGTACGTTCGACAGGCGACCACATGTCCCACCGGCCCCTCGGGGACCTCCCGCACGCACCCACCGCACGCATTCGTTCCGCACCACCAGGACCGGCGAAACCATGAGCATCCCCTCCACCACCGCGTCACCGCCGCGCCGCCAGGCGTGGTGGGCGCCCGACGGCGGGTACCGGCTGGTCCGCGGCCCGGTCGCCGTGCCCGAGCCGCCCCGGCTCGACGCCGCGCAGCGCGCCGTGGTGGGCCACCGCTCGGGGCCGCTGCTGGTCCTCGCCGGCCCCGGTACGGGCAAGACCACCACGCTGGTGGAGTCGGTCGCCGCGCGGATCGCGCGCGGCGGCGACCCGGCGCGGATACTCGTGCTCACCTTCAGCCGCAAGGCCGCCATGGAGCTGCGCGACCGCATGGCGGCGCGGGTGGGCGCCGCCCGGGCGCCGCAGGCCACCACCTTCCACTCCTTCTGCTACGCCCTGGTCCGCGCGCACCAGGACAGCGGGCTCTTCGCCGAGCCGCTGCGGCTGCTCTCCGGCCCGGAGCAGGACGTCACGGTGCGCGAGCTGCTGGCGGGCCAGCCCGAGCTGGAGCGGCTGGGCCTCGCCCATGTCCGCTGGCCCGACGACCTGCGGTCCTGCCTCACCACCCGGGGCTTCGCCGACGAGGTCCGGGCCGTGCTCGCCCGCAGCCGTGAGCTCGGCCTGGACGCGGCGGCGCTGGACGCGTTCGCCCGCCGGATAGGCCGGCCCGACTGGCGGGCCGCCGCGGCGTTCCTCGCCGAGTACCTGGACGTCCTCGATCTGCAGGGCGTCGTCGACTACGCCGAACTGGTGCACCGCGCGGTACTGCTGGCCAACCGTCCCGAGGTCGGCAACCGGCTCGCCGCCGAGTACGACGCGGTCCTCGTCGACGAGTACCAGGACACCGACCCGGCCCAGGTCCGGCTGCTGCGGGCGCTGGCCGGAGGCGGGCGCACCCTGGTCGCCTTCGGCGACCCCGACCAGTCGATCTACGCCTTCCGCGGCGCCGACGTGAACGGCATCCTCGACTTCCCGCACGTCTTCCCCCGGGCCGACGGCACTCCCGCGCCGGTGGAGGTGCTGCGGACCTCCCGCCGGGCCGGAGCCGGCCTGCTCGCCGCGACCCGGCTGGTCACCCGGCGGATGCCGCTGACCCGGCTGCCCGCGGAGAAGGTGCGCGCCCACCGGGAGCTGGCCGCGGAGCGGGAGGGCGGCTCGGTCGAGGTGTTCACCTACCCGACCGCCGGGACGGAGCTGGCCAACGTCGCCGACATCCTGCGCCGCGCCCACCTGGAGGACGGGGTGCCGTGGTCGGAGATGGCGGTGCTGGTGAGGGCGGGTTCCCGCTCCCTGCCGGTGATCCGTCGCGCGCTCACGGCCGCGGGTGTGCCGCTGGACGTCGACGGCGACGACGTCCCGCTGCGGCACGAGCCGGCGGTGGCCCCGCTGCTGACCGCGTTGCGCGCGGTGGCCCGGGCGGAGTCCGGCACGGCCGTGGCGTCCCCGGGTGCCGGGGGTGGGCCGGACGCCGGTGCGGGCCTCGACGACGGGAGCGGGGCCGGTGCCCCGGAACCCGGGAGCGTCGCGGACCGCACGGACGAGTCCGACGGCGGCGTCCCCGCCGCGGCGGAGGCCGCGGGTGCGGGCGGGACAGCCGGGGAGGACCGGGGCGCGGACGCCGGTGCGGCGCAGGACGCGGATGCGGCGTCGGACGCGGACGCCGCCCAGGACGTTGATGCGGCGCCGGACGCCGATACGGCACCGGAGGACGGCCGTGGTGTCGAGGGTGGTCGCGACGGTGAGGACGAACGCGGTGCCGAGGGCGGCCGGGACGGTGGTGGTTCCGGTGGGGTCGCCGGAGCGGAGGGCGGGGGCGCGGACCCCGGCCCCGGGGCAGGGCCGGAGGCCCGGGGCGGGCTCGTCGACGGCGGGGAAGAGCTCGGCGAGCAGCAGCCCGGCGGTGCGGTGGCAGGCGAGCCCGGTGGGGAGGACGCGGCGGCCGGGGTCGTGCCGGCGTGGCTCGACACCGAGACGGCGCTCACGCTGCTGGCGTCCCCACTGGCCAACATGGACACCGCGGACCTGCGCCGACTTGGGCGGGCCCTGCGGGACGAGGAGCGCGCGGCCGGCAACCCCCTGCCGCCGCCGTCCGACGACCTGATCGCCCGGGCGCTGGCCGAGCCGGAGCGGCTGGCCGTGCATGACCCGTCGTACGCCCGGGGCGCCCAGCAGCTCGGGGAGCTGCTGCGCCGCGCCCGGCACCTGCTCGCCGAGGGCGGTACTGCCGAGGAGGCGCTCTGGGAGCTGTGGAACGGCACCGGCTGGCCCGGCCGCCTCGAACGCGCCGCCCGCCGGGGCGGCGCGGCCGGACGCAACGCGGACCGGGACCTGGACGCCGTCTGCGCGCTGTTCGCCACGGCGTCCCGTGCGGAGGAACGGACGGGCGGGCGCGGCGCGCTCAACTTCCTCGCGGAGATCGACGCCCAGGACATCGCCGCCGACACCCTGACCCGCCGTGCCGTGCGGCCCGAGGCGGTGCGGCTGATGACCGCGCACCGTTCCAAGGGCCTGGAGTGGCGGCTGGTGGTGGTCGCCGGGGTGCAGGAAGGGCTCTGGCCCGACCTGCGCCGCCGCGGCTCCCTGCTGGAGGCCGACCGCATCGGCCGGGACGGCCTCGCCGAGCCCCTCTCCCCGGGGGCCCTGCTCGCCGAGGAACGCCGCCTGTTCTACGTGGCGGCGACCCGCGCCCGTGAGCGCCTGGTGGTCACCGCGGTGAAGGCGCCGGCGGAGGACGGAGACCAGCCCTCCCGCTTCCTCACCGAGCTCGGCGTCGAGCCGCGGGACGTCACCGGCCGCCCCCGCCGCCCGCTGGCGGTGGCCGCGCTGGTCGCCGAGCTGCGCGCCACCACCGTCGACCCGGAGGCGTCGGAGGCGCTGCGGGACGCGGCCGCCCGCCGCCTGGCGCGGCTCGCCGCCCTCACCGACGAGGAGGGCCGCCCGCTGGTGCCCGCCGCGCACCCCTACCGCTGGTGGGGCATGCTCGAGCGCACCGAGAGCAAGGTGCCGCTGCGCGAGCGGGACCGCCCCGTCGCGCTCTCCGGCAGCGCCCTCGACCAGCTCGCCAACACCTGCTCACTGCAGTGGTTCCTCGGCCGCGAGGTGAAGGCCGACACCCCGGCCACCGCCGCCCAGGGCTTCGGCAACGTGGTGCATGTGCTGGCCGACGAGGTCGCCTCCGGGCGCACCCCCGCCGACCTGGACGTGCTGATGGAACGCCTGGACTCGGTGTGGAACGCGCTCGCCTTCGACGCGCCCTGGAAGTCCGCGCAGGAGCGGGAGACCGCCCGGGTCGCGCTGGAACGCTTCCTGAACTGGCACGTCATGGGCCGCGAGACCGCCGGCCGCGTCCCCGTCGCCACCGAGCACGACTTCGACGTCACGCTGGAGGCCGGGGAGTACCAGGTGCGCATCCGCGGCTCCATGGACCGCGTCGAGCGGGACGCCCAGGGGCGGGCGTACGTGGTGGACTTCAAGACCGGCAAGAACGCGCCGACCGGGGCCGAGGTGGCGCGCCATCCGCAGCTGGCCGTCTACCAGCTCGCCGTCCGGGAGGGCGCGGTCGACGAGCTGTTCGACGGCGAGCGGCCGGAGCCCGGGGGAGCGGAACTGGTCCACCTGCGGCAGGCCGCGCCCAAGAAGGAGGGCGGGGACGCGCAGCCCAAGGTCCAGGCCCAGTCGCCGGAGGGCGGTGCGTGGGTGGGGGACCTGCTCGCCACGGCGGCGGGCAAGGTGCTGGACGAGAGGTTCACCCCCGCTGCCGGGCGGCAGTGCGACCACTGCGCCTTCCGCGCCAGCTGCTCCGCCCGCCCGGAGGGCCGCCACGTCGTGGAGTGACACCACCGCGGAGGCCTGCCCGGCCGGGGCTGAGCCGCCGCCTCGCCCGGCCGGTACGCCCGGGCCTGTGCCGCACCGGCTCGCCGGGCCCGTGCCGCCCGGTGTCGCCCGGCCGTCGGGTGAGCCGCCGCACGGGCCCGGCACCGAGCGCGGCGCGGCGTTGCCCTGCCTTCGCCGACCGGCGCCGACCAGCGTTTGCCCGGCCGGGGTGAGCCGCCTCACCCGACCGGCACCGAGCGGCCTTGCCGAGCCCTCGCTACCAGGCGAGGGCCGGCCCCGCCGGGCCTTTGCCGACCGGCACCGTGCACGGTCGCCGGGCCTCCGCCGAACGGCGCCGAACAGCGTTGCCCGGCTTTCGCCGACCGGCGCTGTCCGGCTGATGTCCGAGGGCCTCGCCCTGCCTTGTGGTCGCGCCGCCACCGCCCGCCCGGCCGGGGGGGGGTGCCTCTATGTCTTTCGTCAAGCGGTGCGGGGGCTTCTCGGTTCGTAGAAGGTTCCGTCGCGGAGCATGGCGAACAGGACGCTGA
>NZ_JBSFVZ010000023.1:0-58380 GCF_053592575.1 Streptomyces sp. NPDC002640
AACTTCCACGACCCGCAGGACGTCACGGACGTCGTGACGGGGCGCACCCATCACAACATCGGCATCGGCCACGGCAACGCGAGAGCCTTCGCCCAACTGGTGACCGGCCGACGGATCGTGCCGGCCGGTGAAGTCGACACGGCCGCGGCGGCCGCGGAGGACGACATCCGCACCGAGCTACGGCAGCTGGCCTCCGACCTCGTGGACCGAAAGCTGGCGGCGGCACGGGAACGTGGCCTGCAGGGCGAGCCGTCCGGCTCGGATCCGTCCGGGCTCGCGTTCGCCGGTCCCGGCTCCGAACCCGCCGTGGACCTGCCGGAGTCGGTACGCCCCGAGGGCGCCGAGGCGCTCGTGGCGGCCCTGTCGGCGCTGCCGGTGCCCGCGCTCCTCGACGAGCTGTCCTCGCTGCCCGTGGGCCACCGGCGGTGGCTGGCCGCTCAGGACGAGTTCGTCGCGTCGCTACGGGACCGGCTCTCGGTGGACGAGTTCGCGCAGTTCGGTGCGCGGCTGCTGGTCGTGGTGCCGGGTGAGTCCGCCCGGCCGGTCTCCGCCCGCTGGGAGGCCTACGCCCAGGTCGCCCGCATGCTGCGCGACCCCGACACCCTCACCCGCCTGCTCGCCTCCGGCGCCACGGTCGTCGTCCTCCCCCAGGACGTACCACTCGGCTCGGTCAGCTCCTTCACCGGCCTGCACGGACCCGACGGCCGCGGCCTGGACGACCTGCGCGGCGCCCAGAGCGGACCCGTCGCCGCCGTCGCCGAGGAGAACCTCCTCGGCGAGAACACCACCGTCGGCCCCGTCCCCCACCAGCCCGAGGGCTACTCCTCCGCCACCCACGAAATCGCCCACCTCCTCCACACCACCGCCCTCACCGACACCGACCGCCACCTCATCAACCGCGTCTTCCAGGCACGGCTGGCCGCCGGACCGGACGCCCCCTGGCCCGACGGCATCCGGCGCGACCTCCAGGGCGCGGACGCCGACAACTACTCCTCCACCGACGAATACGAGTACTTCGCCCAGCTCAGCAACGCCTACCTCGGCACCAACCACGGCCACGACACCACCACCGGCCGCCCCCGCAACAACGGCGCCGCCTGGGTCCGCGCCAACGAACCCGACCTCCTCCCCCTCCTCGAACGCCTCTACGGCACCGACCCACAACCCCCGCACCCCGCCACCGCCAACCCCGTCACCGCCACCACCACCGACAACGCCCGCTACGAAGCCTTCCGCGACTTCATGACCGGCATCGGCGAGAGCGACGCGGTGGCGGAACCGGCCGTCGCCCTCCCCGGTCCGCAGGCCGACCCGCACGGGGAGTCGGAGGCTCCGGCGGACCTGCACGCCGCGCCGTCGGGCCCCGCGAAGCGGGTCACCGCCGATGTGATGGAGGCGTACTTCCAGGCGTACGCGGAGTTCTTCGAGACCGATGGCTCCGCGGCCGACTTCGACAGCGGCTACTACGTCTTCGCGTACAGCCAGGACCTGGTGGTCGACACCCTCGCCGCCCACGACTCGATGCGCGAGCAGATGCGGCCGTTCCACGACCGGCTGGTCCGGATCCGGGAGGAGCAGTCCGCGTCCCCGACGCCGATCGACCGGCAGGCCGGGGCGCCCATGCGGCTGTACCGGAAGATGTCGGCGGCGGAGGCGGCACAGTTCCTGGGTGCCCGGGACCCTCGGGCGGCGATCACGGCGGCGATGGCGTACAACCGGAGCGTGGAGTACCGGAAGTTCTTCACGACCTCGCTGTCGCACACGAGCGTGTTCAGCAACGCGAACGCCGCTTCCGACGACGAGCGGGTACTGGAGTTCACCCTGCCGTGGGACGGCTACTGGAACTTCATCGGCGATCACGGCACACCCAATCAGCAGGCGGGCGCCTATCAGATACGGGACTCCGCACTCGTCCACCAGGAACGGCTGCGCACCGGCGCCGCCGCCAACTTCCGCACCGAGCGGGACGTGGCCGACGTCCTGGCGGCGCACACCCACCACAACGTCGGCATCGGGCACGGCAACGAGAAGGAGTTCGGGCGACTGGTGACCGGCGTGCGCGAGGTCACGCCGCAGGAGGTGGAACGGGCGGCCAGGGACGCCGCGGACGCCGCACGGCAGGCGCGGCGCGCGCTCATCGACGCGGTCGTCGCCGAACGTCTGGCCCCGCTGCGCCGCCGCGAGGCGGCCGCCGTGCACGCGGCGCCCGCGGGCACCGTCGCACCGCCTCCCCGGCCGCCGGCCGCGCCGACCTCGGCCGTGGTCACCGGCGCCGAAGCCGCCGGTGAGCTCGCCATGCCGCAGGCACTGGACCGGCGGGAGCTGGCCAAGCAGGCGATCAGCCGCCCGCTTCCCGGCACCCGGCACCGCCAGCAGCTGACCGTGCACGCCTCGGAGTACGCGGTGGACGCGGGGGACGCGGTCCGGGTCGACCGTCACATGGTCCCCGACGCCCAGGACCTGGAGCTGCTGCACGCCCTGCGGACCCCGGGCGACCCGCTTCACCGGGACGGCTGGGAGAGACTGACCCCCAGTCAGTCGTGGGCGCTGCTCGCCGCCGAACAGCGCGGGGAGATGTTCCACGAGCGTGACCGCGCGGCCTTCCTGGAGCGGATCGGCCGGTTCAACGACTCGTTCCGCACCCGGTACCCCGTGGACGACCCGGAGCTCATCGCCACCGTCGCCCAGGCCGCGCACGACCACGTACGATGGCTGCCGATCGCCTCCAACGTCGACCTCGCGGGGCGCCCCGAGGGTGCTGCTCCGCGTCCCGACGGCACCGTCCCCACCAGGGCCGAGGCCGTCACCTCCGACACCGGTTTCCGCGGCTTCTGGGCCACCGGCTCCACCGGGGGCACCCCCAGCCGCGCCGGACGCGGCTGGGTCGAGGAGCTTCAGGGGTACGCGGCCGCGCTGCGCCGCGTGGCCGGTGCGCCCGGAACCGGTCCCGCCGGCGGCGATTTCGACCCGCCGGACCCCGACGAACTGCCCAAGTACGCGGCGCTCGTCTCGCCGTCGCAGAAGGGCGGCACGTACTCCTACGGCAGTGCCGTCGTCCACTGGAAGGACTCGGTGCGCGGCAGGGTCACCCACACCCCCGGGGACAGCGCCGACCCGGCCGAGCGGGGCGTCCTGTCGTACACCGACAACGCCCACGTCTACCCGCTCCTCGCGTACGGCGAGGAGCGGCGGGTGCGGCTGGCCCTGGCCGAGGCCACCCGGTTCCGCTACGACCCGGAGATGCGCCGGGACGTGGCGGAGCTCGGTTACGCGGCCGTGGGCCGGTACTTCGAGACCCAGATCCACGGCGAGCTGACCTGGACGGACGTCGACCGGATCGTGCTCAACTGGGGTGACCTGTTCGGCTCCGCCCAGCGGTTCACCACCCGGGCGCAGGCGGAGAGCATGGCGGCCTACCTGCGTGACGTCGCGGCCCGGCGGAACCTCGGCCTCACCGTCGAGCTGGGCCGCGAGATCGGGTCCCCCGACGGCGCGGAGCGGCTGTCCGACCAGCGGCTCACGGCCCTGTACGACCTGGACGGCGTCGGGGACGACGAACGCGAGCTGGGCGCGGAGCTGGACCGGCTCGCGGCACCCGCCCCGTTCCTCGCCCGGGCCGACGACCGGGCGCTCCTGGCCCTGGCCCGGTCGGCCGGGATCGGCGAGGCGGATCCGGCCCGGGCGCTCGCGCGCCTGTGGCAGGCGGCGGAGCGCGCCCGTGTCCTGCTGCCCACGGGTGCGGAGTTGACCGTCGCCCACCTCGCCGAGCAGACGGGCCAGGCGGCCCCGACCACCGGACCGACGGGCGAGGACACCGGGCCGGCCGGCGAGGACACCGGCGGTCCGGCGCAGGCGTCCGGCGAGGGAATGACGCTCGTGGACGCCCTGGTGGACGTGTTCGCTGCGCACGGCGGGTTGCCCGTCGACGGGGAGCAGTCCGTGCCCGTCGACGAGCTGGACGGCCTGGACGTCACCCTGACCTCCGGGCAGCGGGCCCAGGCGATCCTGCTGGGCGGCTCGTTGCCGGTGCGGGACCTCGGTCTCACCCCGGCGCAGCACCTGCGCTGGCTGCTGGCCCGGGACACCGGAGCCGGCGAACCCGCCGGGGAAACCTGGGAGCGGGCGGTCGCCACGGCCGCGACCGCTCTCGGTGTCGAGATCGTCGTCATCACCCCGGACGGACGCCCGCGCACCTTCGGTGTCGGCCGGCACGGCACCGTACGACTGCTTTTCGACGGCATACGGTATTTCGTCCCGGAGAAGCCGTCATGACGCGTGGAGAGAGTGTCCCAGTATGATCAGGAGAAGTCGGCTCCTCATGCGACAGGCCCATGCGGTGAAATCCCGCCGCATGGGGCCGCGCCAGGGCGTGGTCCTGCAAATGACCTGCTGCAGAGGGGACTTGCCGGGTGCGGAGCACCGCGCGGAGGGGAATTGGCGCGGTGTTACGGTGGGCCGGCACACGGGTCCGATATCGCTGGAACGTACCCGTTCACACATATCACCCAGGAATTCACCTGCTATGTTCGTGGCGTATGAATTGATGTCGGCCGCTTGTTCCCCGGCCCCGGCCGCCGAGGGGGGCCACCGCTGATGCGCTGGGGTCGCCGCCGGGCCGCTTCACGCCCGTCCGACACCGCCCGGCCGACGCCGCGGGCCGAATCGCCCAGGCCCGGTCTCGTGGTCGAGGAGTACGGCCGCCTTCTGCTGCTGAGGCGGCCCTCCGACGAACTGCTGGGGCCCGCCGACATCGCGGACCTCACCCGGGCCCTCGAGGCCGACGACGACGACACGGTGACCGTCGTCGCCGGCGCGGGCGGGAACACGGCCGCCGCCCTCTGGGCACGGCTCGGTGCCCTCATCGACACCCTGTGCGGCGACGGCGTCGGCACCATCCGGCTGGCGATGACCCGCGCGGGCGACGACCGCCCCGGCGGGCCCTCCGTCGCCCGCCGGATAGCCGACGCCTGGGAGATCGACGTGATCGCCCCGGACGGAACGGTCCTCGGCGTGCCGGGCGGCGGGCTCTTCGTCCACGACGGGCCGGCCGACGGCGAGCCGGGCGGTGGCCGGGAACCCGGCTGGTGGCGCTTCTCCCCCGGTGTGCCGCCCGTCCCGCTGGGCCCCCGTCAGCCCGCACCCGGCTGGCAGCCCGCCCCGGGCTCCCTGCCGTCCCGCACCCGCAACGGCTGTGTCGTCGAGCAGATACCGGCCGGCGTGCTCGTCCGCCCCGAGGGCGCCCGCGCCCCGCGCCCGGGCGACCTGTGCTACGCCGTGCCGGTCGACCGGAACGGCATCCTCGTCGTCGTCGGGGTGCCGGACGGGGAGGACGTCACCTCCGGTGACGTGGCGGACCTGGTGACGGCGCTGCCCGCCGCCGCCCGCACGGTCCTCCGGTTCGCGCCGGGCGGCCGCCGGGACGTGCTGCGCGTCGGGCAGGACACCGCCGAACTGGTCGACGCCGACGTCGTCGTCTACAGCGGGCTGCCGCTGCTCGCCGAGTCGTTCGGCCGCGACGGGAACACCGTGCGCTCGATGACCGTGGGCGCCGACGGAGCCCCGCGCTGGCAGCCGTTCGTCGACTCCGTGATCTGCGCGCCCGGCGCGTCCTCACCCCGACTGCTGCGCTGGAGCCCGCCGTTGCCCGGCCGGGGCGACGCCCGGCGCGGCGTGGTGCGGCTGTCCGACCGGTGGCAGGTCACCGCGACCCGGGCGGGCCTGTGGATCAACGGCACGGACAAGGAGCCGCCCTCCTTCGCGGCCCGGCCCGTGGATCCCCAGGGCCCGGAGATCGAGGTGGGCGGACCCGGCGACGCGCTCGACCGGTCGCTGTGGCCGGTGCTGGAGAGACTGCTCGACGCGCTGCCGCCCGGCCTGTCGGCGCGGAGCCGCGTCCATGTGCACGGCACCGCCGTGGACGGCGGCCTCGAACTGCGCCGCCTGGCCGCCCAGTACCAGGTCCGCAGCCTGCGTTTCGCGTCGTTCGGCCGGACCGCACCGGCCGCACCCCTCCCTGCGGGGGCACCGCACGACCCCGCGGTCCGCCCCGCGCCCGCGCACGGGGCAGCGCGGCCGAGACCGGCGGCGAACGCCGGTACGGGCACGGCGGGCAACGGCGCTGCGGGGGCGGCGGTTTCGGGCGCGGGTCGAGGTCCGGGCGCGGGTCGAGGTCCGGCCGTGGGTTCCGGTTCGGGCACGGGTCCGGGTTCGGCTCCAGGTCCGCGGACGACGGTGGGCTCTGCCCCGGGTACGGCAGCCGGTGCGGCGGCGGCACTCGCCGGGCCGCGGCCTGCCGTCGGCGGGAACGCGTCCGGTGCGACGCCCGCTGCGGCGGGCCCCGGCACTCCCGCTCCGGCGAGCAGAAACGTCTCCTCGCCTCCCGGTACCCACGCCGCGCAGGCCCCGGCCGCACCCGGACCGGCGCCCGCTCCGGGCCCACGGCCGGACACGGAAACCTGCACGAACGGCACGGATACCGGCACGGACGGCGCCCCCACGCCGGAGGAACCGCCCGCCCCTCCGCGTTCCCTGCCCACCACGACGAGGACGCCCTCCACGGCCGACGGGGCCCAGGCGGGCGTACCCTCCCCGGTGCCGGGAACAGCCGCCGAAGCAGCGGCGCCCGATGCCTCGGCCGGTCACCGTGCTCCGTCCGGCCGGTCCGTGGGAGCGACCGGCGCCGAGCCCTCCCGGTCCCCGGCCCGGCCCTCCCGCTCCGCCACCCCGGCGCGCGCGCCACACCCGGAGCCGTCGTCGGCCCATCAGGACCCCGACGCGCCCGCGAGCGGTGGCGGTCGGAACACCGGACACGACGAGGAAGCCCCTCTGCCGGCTCCCCCGAGCCGGCCGGTGCTCACCAGCACCCCTTCCCCGGCCGCCACCCGCACCCCTTCCTCGGATAACCCCTCACCGGCCCCCGCCGAGCGCGCTCCCCGTTCCGCCGAGCCGTCGACGCCGCCCACGCCGACGGCCGCGGGAGCCGCGCCCGTACCGCCGCCGACGCCCTCACGGCCGTTGCCTCCCGTGCCCTTCCTGCCCGGGCACCGGAGCACGGACGCGGAGCGGGCCGCGTTCCGGTCGCTCGCCGACGCGGTGTGGGACCGTCAGGCGGCCGTCGTGACGCGCATGTTCACCCGCATGCCCGCGTTGCGCGGACACGAGCAGGAGGCCGCGCGCGCCGACCTGATCGCGCTGCTGCTCTACCTGCGGACCGGTGCGCCGGACGGCGGGCTCGGCCACGAGGAACTCGACCGGTGCCTGCGCGCCGGCGACCCGCTGCTGAGGCCTTACGGCGCCTGCGTCACCTCGGCCCTGCGGCGGCTGCCGTCCTTCCGCGGCCCGGTGCTGCGCGGTGCCGGGCCGGACGGCGGAACCCAGGACCGGACACCGGTCCCCGGCACCGTCCTGCGCGACGCGGCACCGGTGAGCGCGCTGCCGGGCGACGGCCGTGGCCCCGCCCCCGCGAACGCCCGGTACGCCGTCTGGTCGGTGACCGGTCGCCGGGTACGGCAGTTGTCCGCCGCCACCGGCTCCGCCGCCCCGCACGACGAGGTGGTCTTCGCGCCCGGCACGGCGTTCCGCGTGCTCGACGTACGGACCGGCGGTTCCTCGCCCCTCGTTCTGCTGCGGGAACTGCCGGCCGCCCAGCTCTCCTCCCCCGTCGGCACGGCGCAACTGGACGACCAGGACCGGGCCGTGCTCGGTCGCCTCGGCGAGGCACTGGACCGGCACGGTCCCGCAGCCGTGTCGTTCGACTGGCCCTCCCGCTGTGCCGGACCCGTGGGTTCCCCCGACCACTGAGACGCCTGAACGGAGTACTTGTGCCGAAGCGAGAAGACGGACCGACACCACCTCCCGGTTCTGATGTGCGGCGGACGTCCGCCCCGCGCACGGTGCCGACCGGCAGTGCGTCGTCGGCCGCGGCGGAGCCCGGCGTGCCGAAGGTGCGCCAGGCCTTCGCGCTGCCCGGACCGGCCGCCGGTCCCACGACGGAACTGAAACCGGCCTCCGCGCGCGCTGCCGTGCCCTCCGAGGACACCGACAGCACCGGCACCGGAGTCGGCATGGTCCCCGCACCCGCACCCGCGTCCGCACCCACCCCCGCCGCCTCCGCCGCGGACACGGACACGGACACGGACTCCCGCACGCGGCCCGACGCCGACGTCACGGCCGACCCACCGGTCCGGGAGTCGGCCCCGGCTCCGGGCGCGGCCGCGCCGGCCGACGAGCAGGGCACTCACGCGGCGTCGAGCTCGGTCCCGCCGGACGGCGACACGGTGGTCAGGACGGAGGCGGCGCCCGGGCGCCCGAAGAAGCCGGTGCTGGCCGCCGCGGCGATCGCCGGAGCCGTACTCGTCTCCGTGCCGTTCCTGCTGTCGGGGTCCGGCGACCGGGACCGGTCCGCCGCGGCCGTCGTGGTCGACTCCACCGACGGCACGGTCCTGGAGGAGGGGTCGCGGCGGTCCGGCCAGTACGCCGCCCAGTCCCCTTCGCCCTCGCCGTCGTCCGAGCCCACCCCCTCCCCCTCGGACACGAGCGAGGCCGCGGACACGGACACGGACAAGAAGGAGAAGAAGCCGGGCAGCACGGACGACGCGGCCGAGAAGTCCGGCAAGGACACGCGGGCTGCGGCCGCCGACTCCGCCGAGGAGGCGGAGAAGGAGGACGAGCCCGCCGCGGACACCAAGCCGGATGCCGCTCCCGTGGCCGGTGACACCCTGGTGAGCAAGGCCTCGGGTAAGTGCCTGAGCGCCGGATCCGGCGCCGATGGCACCCAGTTGACGCTGCAGACCTGCAACGGTTCCGCGGGGCAGCGCTGGACCTTCCGGTCGGACGGCACCATCCGCGCTCAGGGCCGGTGCATGGACGTGGCCTGGGGCGCCCAGGAGAACGGCACGGTGATCCAGGTCGCCGACTGCAGCGGCAACCCGGCCCAGCAGTTCCGCCTGAACGCTGTCGGGGACCTGGTGGCCGGGATCGCCGGCAAGTGCGTGGACATCCTCGAGAACCGAACCGCCGACGGAAGCCCGGCGCACCTGTGGTCGTGCTTCGGCGCGCCCAATCAGAAGTGGTCCCGGAGGTGACCGTCCCGGTCGCCACCAGTACCACCGCGCCCCCGCATCCCTTGCTCCATATCCCGTCGTGACCGCCGCGCCCGGCCCATGGGACCGACGGCGTCCGACCGCCCATCAATGAGGAGAAGTGACAGCATGGTTCGTCAACACCCCGCATCGGACGGGCGCGACCCCTCGGAGGCCGGCGCCACTCCGCGCGTGCGGGTGGCCGTACCGCTGCCCGCCGCCTCCGAACCGCCCTCCGGCACGCTGACCCCGGCGGGGCGTGGGGAGCCGGCCGGCGATCCCGAGGGGGCCGCGAATCCGGCGCGGAGAACGGGCGAGGCGTCGTCCCAGGCGTCCCCCGCCGAGGCGGAGGACGGCACCGCCACAGCGGCCAAAAGGACGCGGGGCCGGAAGCCGGCGTCCGCGACGGCGGTGACCGCGAGCGCGCCGACCGGGCCGGAGACGTCCGGCGAGCCGGCTTCGCCGCCCTCCCGGGCAGCCGTCGGTCCGGCCGTCACCGGGGCCGAGGAGCCGGCACCGGCGGAGCCCGCCACCGCGACGGCGGCCGACAGCGGTGCGACGCCGCCGGACGGGACGGCTGACGGAGGCGCGAACGGCGGGCGTCCGAAGAAGCCGGTCCTGGCGGCGGCCGCGATCGCGGGCGCCGTCCTGGTGGCCGTGCCGCTGCTGCTCGTCGGAGGCGCGAACGACAGGGACGACAAGCACGACACCGCCCGCGAGCTGACCGCCAACGACTCCGGCACCCTGCTGGACGAGAAGCCCGCCGGCGGCACCCCGGAGGAGTACGTCACCGAGAAGCCCAGTCCCTCTCCGAGCCGGGAGAAGAAGGAGAAGAACGAGAAGAAGGCCGAGGCCCCGGTCCGGCCCGCGGCGGAAGCGCCGGCGCCCTCGCCGAAGCAGGAGCAGAAGCCGAAGCGGGAGCCGGAGGCCGGCGGCGACGAGCCGAAGGCGAAGGAGAAGGAGGAGGCCCCGGAGCCGGAGTGGACGACCGAGACCGTCACGGCGCCCAGCACACTGCAGGTCGGCCAGGCATGGACCACCAACCGGATACGGATGGTCCTGCAGAAGGACGGCAACCTGGTCGTCTACGACAACCGCAGCGGCAAGGCCGTGTGGGCGTCCATGATGTTCGGCCAGAACCACAGGGCCGTCTTCCAGGCGGACGGCAACCTCGTGGTCTACAACCCCAACCAGCCGGTATGGGCGAGCAAGACGCACGGCAACAACGGCGCGAAGCTGGTTCTGCGGTCGGACGGCAAGGTCGTCATCATGAACGGGAACAGGGTCGTGTGGTCCACCTGAACCGGCCGGGCCGGGCGGCTCTCGGCGCTCGGCCGCGCCGGTCTCGTCGGTCTCGTCGTGCCGGAGCGCAGCCGCCGCGTCACTCTGCGGCTGCGCCCGGCGGACGAGAACGATCGCGGACGAGAACGATCAAGGGCCGGTTTCGGATGATTCCGAAACCGGCCCTGACCTGCGACTGTCTCCAGTCGGGACGACAGGATTTGAACCTGCGACCCCTTGACCCCCAGTCAAGTGCGCTACCAAGCTGCGCCACGTCCCGATGCGGTTCCCACGCGGGCGGTCGCCCTGCGTGATCGCGCGGATCAAGCTTACCGTATGCGCGGGAGTGGTCGTGCACGGGCGCCGTACCGCACGGCGCGGCCCGCAGCGGTGCGCTCACCCCGGTGCGGTCCCCAGCCGCTCCGGCAGGGGGACGGTCCGGGTCTCGCCGGGGGCCAGCGACTCCGTCCAGTCCCCCAGGTGCACGGTGACCGGTTCCAGGGCCGCCGCGGCGACGGAGATCTCGAGCTCGCCCGGGCGCAGCCGGACCTTGACCCCCCAGTGGCCCCGGTAGCGCAGGCAGAACCGGTACTCGGACATCTGGGGCAGCGGCACCGGGTCGAACCGCAGCGCGCCCGCGCCCGTCTCCAGTCCGGGCAGGCAGCGCTGCACAAGGTCGAGGGTGCCGGCCATGGCGCCGAGGTGGATCCCCTCCCCCGTCGTGCCGCCCTGCACGTCGGCGATGTCCCCGGCCAGCGCCTCCTGCACGAACTCCCACGCCTGGGCCCGGCGGGCGCGGGCCAGCACCCAGCCGTGCACCAGGCTGCTGAGGGTCGAACCGTGGCTGGTGCGGGCCAGGTAGTGGTCGACGGTGCGCAGCCAGGTCTCGTCGTCGAGGTCGTGGCCGAGGCGCCGGAACTGGGCGCGCAGCTCGCCCGGCGGGAAGAGGTGGCCGAGCATCAGGACGTCGGCCTGCTTGGACGCCTGGTAGCGGTTGACGGTGTCGCCCTCCGCCTCCAGGATCCGGTCCAGCCGGCGGATGTCGCCGTAGCGGGCGCGGTAGCCGTGCCAGTCGAGTTCCTTGAGCTCGCCGTAGCCGGAGAACTGGCTGATGACCCCGGAGTGGAAGGGCACGTGGAGCCGGCGTGAGACGTCGTCCCAGTGGGCGAGCTCGGCGTCGTCGAGGCCGGTGCGTTCCAGGATGTCGCGGCGCAGGGGTTCGGGCAGCTCGCCGAGGACGTCCAGGGCGCGGGCGATCACCCAGGAGGCGGTGACGTTGGTGTACGCGTTGTCGTCGAGGCCGGGGCGCTCGGCGTCGGGGTAGGCCTCGTGGTACTCGTCGGGGCCGACCACGCCGCGGATGCGGTAGCGCCCGAGGTCCTTGTCGAAGCCGGCGTAGTCCGCCCAGAAGCGGGCGATCTGCAGGAGCATCTCGGCGCCCTGGCCGTGCAGGAAGCCGGTGTCGCCGGTGGCCTCGGCGTAGCGCCAGACGTTGTAGGCGACGGCCGAGCCGACGTGGTACTGGAGGTGGCTGTGGTCGGGCAGCCAGCGGCCGGACCGGGGGTTGAGGTGGAGCCGCTGGGTCTCCTCCCGGCCGTCGCTGCCGCTCTGCCAGGGGTAGAGGGCGCCGCGGTACCCGGCGTCGGTGGCGTTGAAGCGGGCGCGTTCCAGGCGGCGGTGGCGGTAGGTGAGCAGGGCGCGGGAGACCTCGGGGAAGTGCAGGTTGAGGAAGGGCAGCACGAACAGCTCGTCCCAGAAGACGTGGCCGCGGTAGGCCTCGCCGTGCAGGCCGCGCGCGGGCACGCCGACGTCGAGTCCGGCGGTGTGCGGGGAGAGCACCTGCAGCAGGTGGAAGAGGTGGACCCGCAGGATCGGTCCGGCCTCGCCGGGGACGTCGAGTTCGGCGCCGCGCCAGAGCTGGGACCAGGCCACGTGGTGGGTGTCGAGCAGCGTCTCGAAGCCGCCGGCCCGGCCGACGCGGTCGAGGGCGGCGTGCAGCGGGTCGCTGATGGCGGGGTCGCGGGAGGTGTGCAGGGCGACCGTCTTGTCGACGGTGACGGTGTGCCCGTCGGCCACGGCGAAGCGCATCAGCCGGGCCACGGAGGTGTCCCCCTGCTCGGTGACGGTCTCGGCGGGGGCGTCGACCTCGGTGCGCGCGGCGAGGGCGACGCGGATGTCGGAGGTGGTGGTGCGGCACCGCACCCAGGCGACGCCCTCCTCGGTGACGCCCGGCTGGATGTGGGTGAGGTGGCGGGAGGCGAGGTCCTTGTAGCGGTCGACGTTGCCGTTGGTGACGCCGGCGTCGAGCGCGGACTCCACCTCGAGCGCCCCCGACCAGCCCTCGGGGGTGAGCTCGGTGCGCAGCAGCGCCAGGTGCGGGTCGGCCATGTGGACGACGCGCAGCTGGCGGACCCGGACCGCGCGGCCGTCGGCGTCCAGGTAGCGGAGGGTGCGTTCCAGCAGCCCGCGGCGCAGGTCGAGGCGCTGGCGGTACTCCTCGACGGTGTGGGTGTCGGGGGTGAACCAGTGGCCGGTCTCGGTGCGGAAGCGCAGCGGGAGCCAGTTGGGCAGGTTGACGACGTCCTCGTTGTCGACGTGCCGTCCGGCGATGTCGGAGACGAGGCGGTTGTAGCAGCCCGCCGCGTAGGTGCCGGGGTAGTGGACCCGGTCGCGGGCGCACTCGGGGAGGGCGCCCCGGGTGGCGAAGTACCCGTTGCCGAGGGTGCACAGGGATTCGCGCAGCTTCTCCTGCGCCGGGTCGTACCCCTCGTACTCCCAGGTCCACTCGCCCATGGCGTCTCCTCGCGGCAGCGGTGCGGTCGGCCGGTCAGTCGTTCCAGGACCAGTCCGCGACCTCCGGCAGGTCCACGCCGGTGGCGCGGATGTGGAGGTGGTGGCGGGCCCGGGCGTCCGCCATGGCCTGGCGGACGGTGGCCGCCTTCACGGCGAGGCCGGGCACCCGGTCGATCACGTCCATGACCAGCCGGTACCGGTCGAGGTCGTTCTGGACGACCATGTCGAACGGTGTGGTGGTGGTGCCGGCCTCCTTGTAGCCGCGGACGTGGATGTTGGCGTGGCCGCGGCGGCGGTAGGCGAGCCGGTGGATCAGCCACGGGTAGCCGTGGTAGGCGAAGATCACCGGCTTGTCGGCGGTGAACAGTCCGTCGAACTCGGCCTCGGCGAGGCCGTGCGGGTGCTCCTCCTTGGGCAGCAGCCGGGTCATGTCGACCACGTTGACGACCCGGACGGCGAGGTCCGGCAGGTGCTGCCGCAGCAGTTTGGCGGCGGCCAGGACCTCCTGGGTGGGGACGTCGCCGGCGCAGGCCAGCACCACGTCGGGCTCCCGGCCCTGCTCGTTGCCCGCCCAGTCCCAGATGCCGGCGCCGCGGGCGCAGTGCACCCGGGCCTCGTCCATGGAGAGCCAGTCGAAGCAGGGCTGCTTGCCGGCCACGATGACGTTGACGTAGTCCTTGCTGCGCAGGGCGTGGTCGGCGACCGACAGCAGGGTGTTGGCGTCCGGGGGCAGGTAGACGCGGACCACGTCGGGGCTCTTGTTGAGGACGTGGTCGACGAAGCCTGGGTCCTGGTGGGAGAAGCCGTTGTGGTCCTGCCGCCAGACGTGCGAGGTCAGCAGGTAGTTCAGGGAGGGCACCGGGGCCCGCCAGGACAGGGCGCGGGAGGTCTTCAGCCACTTGATGTGCTGGTTGACCATGGAGTCGACGATGTGGACGAAGGCCTCGTAGCAGGAGAACAGGCCGTGCCGGCCGGTGAGGTTGTAGCCCTCGAGCCAGCCCTGGCACAGGTGCTCGGAGAGGATCTCCAGGACCCGGCCGTGCCGGTCGAGGTTGACGTCGCCGGGGAGGGTGTCGGCCTGCCACGCCTTGCCGGTGGCGCCGAAGACGGCGGAGAGCCGGTTGGAGTCGGTCTCGTCGGGGCCGACGACGCGGAAGTCGCGCCGTGCCGCGGTGTTCTTCATGATCGCTTCGAGCAGGGAGCCCAGCACCCGGGTGGGTTCGTGGGGGCCGGCGCCGGGGCGCTCGACGGGGACCGCGAAGTCCTCCAGCGGCGGGACGGGCAGTTGCCGGGTGAGCACGCCGCCGTTGGCGAAGGGGCTGGAGCCGAGCCGTTTCGCGCCCTCCGGCACGCAGGCCATCACCTCGGGGACGGGCGCGCCGGTGTCGTCGAAGAGTTCCTCCGGCCGGTAGGAGCGCAGCCACTGCTCCAGCTGCGCCAGGTGGGCGGGGTTGTCGCGCACCCCGGCCAGCGGCACCTGGTGGGCGCGCCAGGTGCCCTCGACGGCGACGCCGTCGACCTCGGCGGGGCCGGTCCAGCCCTTGGGGGTGCGCAGCACGATCATCGGCCAGCGGGGGCGGTCGGTGACGCCCTCGTCGCGGGCGGTGCGCTGGATCACCGCGATGCGGTCGAGGACCTGGTCGAAGGCGGCGGCCATGGTGCGGTGGACCTGCTCGGGGTCGGAGCCGGTGACGTGGACCGGGTCGTGGCCGTAGCCGCGCAGCAGTTCGTCGAGTTCGTGCTCGGGCAGGCGGGAGAGGACGGTGGGGTTGGCGATCTTGTAACCGTTGAGGTGGAGGATCGGCAGCACCGCGCCGTCGTTGACGGGGTCGAGGAACTTGTTGGAGTGCCAGGAGGCGGCGAGCGGGCCGGTCTCCGCCTCCCCGTCGCCGATCACGCAGGCGACCAGCAGGTCCGGGTTGTCGAAGGCGGCGCCGTAGGCGTGGGCGAGGGAGTAGCCGAGTTCGCCGCCCTCGTGGATGGAGCCGGGCGTCTCGGGGGCGACGTGGCTGGGGACCCCGCCGGGGAAGGAGAACTGCCGGAACAGCTTCTCCATGCCTTCCGCGTCGGGGGAGATGTCGGGGTAGGTGTCGCTGTAGCTGCCTTCCAGCCACGAGTTGGCGACGACCGAGGGTCCGCCGTGCCCCGGTCCCCAGATCACCAGCGCGTCCAGGTCGCGCTTGCGGATCACCCGGTTGACGTGCGTGTACACCAGGTTGAGGCCCGGGGAGGTGCCCCAGTGGCCGAGCAGCCGCGGCTTGACGTGCTCGGGGCGCAGCGGCTCCCGGAGCAGGGGGTTGGACATCAGGTAGATCTGCCCCGCCGAGAGGTAGTTGGCGGCGCGCCAGTGGGCGAGCAGGGCGCGCAGTTCCTCGTCGGGCAGTGCGTCCTGGTGCGGGGCCGTGGTCATCGGGCGACTCCATCGGTCGTCGGGTCCGTCGGGCGTCGGGCGGTACCGGGAGCGGGGGCTCACTGGTGGGGCACCACGGCCACCGGGGCGGCCGCGTGGTGGATCACGGCGTGGGCGACGGGGCCGACGCGGAGTCCGAGGGTGTGCTTGCGGATGCGGTGGCCGATGACCAGCAGCGAGGCGTTCCGGGACGCCTCGGCGAGCAGGGCGGAGGCGTTTCCGCGCCGCGACTCCGGGTGGACCTCGACGTCGGGGTGCCGGGCGCGCCAGGGGACGAGCTTCTGCTCCAGCAGCTCGGCCTGCTGCCGGTCCATCTCGCCGAGGGCCTCGCCCTCCACGGAGCCGGCCCATTCGAAGAACGCGGGCAGGCTGTAGCCCTGCAGGACGCGCAGCGGGGCGGAGCGGCGCGCGGCGGCCTCGTAGGCGAACGCGAGGACGCTGTCGTCGGTGCCCTCGGGGTCGACGCCGACCACGACGGGCCGGTAGGGGGTGCCGTCGGCGCGCGGGCCGTCGGCCGGGGCGGCGAGGTGTTCGTCGACGGCGCTCTCGCCGGCCCGCACCAGGACCACCGGGTGCTCGGTGTGGGCGACGACGTTGAGGCCGACGGATCCGGCCAGGAAGCCGCTGATGCCGCCGAGGGCCCGGGAGCCGAGGACGAGCAGCCCCTCCGGCCCGGTCCGTCCGAGCAGCATCACGGGCGCGTGGCCCTCGGCGCCCTCCACGGTGACCTCCAGGCCGGGCTGCTCGCGGCGCACCTCGTCGGCGACCCGCGGCGGGACCTCGCGGCCCCAGTCCTGCCGGGTCTCCTCGGCGAGGAAGGGCGCCTGGGCCAGCCGTGGCGGGGTCGGCTCGTGCACGTGCAGGATCCGCAGCGGCACCTCCCGCATCCGGGCCTCGCGGGCGGCCCAGTCCACCGCGGCACGGCTCTCGGGCGACCCGTCGAGTCCTGCGACGACGGTGCGGACCATGGGGCGACCTCCGGGGCGGGGCGGCAGTCTCTGTCCCGAGTCTCCCGCCCCCGCCGGTTCATGACTCCCCGGGCTGACCCGAACGGAGCGCGTCCAGGTCCCGTGACCGCGGTCCGGTACGCGCCGTCGTCGGCTGTGACCTGTGATTTCCCGCCTCCTGCGGCGGAGGCGGCAGGATCACCGGAAAAAGTTTCCCGGCGCGTGTCGAGATCGCGTGATCGGCTCCGTCCCCGGGGTGGACGCGCCCACAATGGACGCGTCGGCACCGAGGAGGACACCATGGCCAAGTACCTGCTGCTCAAGCACTACCGGGGCGCTCCGCAGGCGGTGAACGACGTTCCGATGGACCGGTGGACGCCGGAGGAGATCTCGGCGCACCTGCGGTACATGAACGACTTCGCGGCGCGGCTGGAGGAGACCGGGGAGTACGTCGACGGGCAGGCGCTCGCCCCCGAGGGGACGTTCGTCCGCTACGACGGCGAGGGGCGTCCCCCGGTCACCGATGGTCCGTTCGCCGAGACGAAGGACCTGATCGCCGGCTGGATGGTGATCGACGTGGACGGCTACGACCGGGCCGTGGAGCTGGCCGGTGAACTGTCGGCCGCTCCCGGGGCCGGCGGCAAGCCGATCCACGAGTGGCTGGAGCTGCGCCCCTTCCTGACCATGCCGGACACCGTCTCGGAGTGACCGCGCCCATGGACGAGGCCCTGCTCCGGGCCCTCACACCGGGCGTGCTGGCCGTCCTCGTCCGCCGCGGGGCCGACTTCGCGGCGGCCGAGGACGCCGTCCAGGACGCCCTGCTCGAGGCGGTCCGGGTCTGGCCCGGGGAACCCCCGCGGGATCCCAAGGGCTGGCTGGTCACCGTGGCGTGGCGGCGGTACCTGGACGCCTGGCGGGCGGACGCGGCCCGGCGGCGGCGCGAGGACCTGGTGGAGGAGGAGCCGCCGCCGGGGCCCGTGCCCGCGGCGGACGACACGCTGTGGCTCTACTTCCTGTGCGCGCACCCGTCGCTGACGCCGTCGTCGGCGGTCGCGCTCACGCTGCGGGCCGTCGGCGGGCTCACCACCCGGCAGATCGCCCGGGCCTACCTGGTGCCGGAGGCGACGATGGCCCAGCGGATCAGCCGGGCCAAGCGCACGGTCTCGCGGGTGCGCCTGGACCGGCCCGGCGACGTCGCCACCGTGCTGCGCACGCTCTACCTGGTCTTCAACGAGGGGTACTCCGGCGACGTGGACCTGGCCGCCGAGGCGATCCGGCTCACCCGGCGGCTCGCCGCCGTGGTCGACCATCCGGAGGTGTCGGGGCTGCTCGCGCTGATGCTGCTGCACCACGCCCGCCGGGCCTCCCGGACGGCGCCGGACGGCAGCCTGGTGCCGCTCGCCGAGCAGGACCGCGGCCGGTGGGACCGTGCGGCGATCGCCGAGGGCATCGGCATCCTGCGGAAGGCCCTGGCGCGGGACCGGCTGGGCGAGTTCCAGGCGCAGGCGGCGGTGGCGGCGCTGCACGCCGACGCGCGCCGCGCCGAGGAGACCGACTGGACGCAGATCGTCGAGTGGTACGACGAGCTGGTGCGACTGACGGACAGCCCGGTGGCCCGGCTGAACCGCGCGGTGGCGGTGGGCGAGGCCGACGGACCGCGCGCCGGCCTGGCGGCGCTGGCCGCGCTGGACCCCTCGCTCCCCCGCCACACCGCGGTCGCGGCCCACCTCCACGAGCGCGACGGGGATGCGGTCACCGCCGCCCGGCTGTACGTCGAGGCAGCGGCCCGCGCGCCGTCCGCGGCCGAACGGGACCACCTGACGCGCCGGGCGGCGCGGCTCAACGCGGCCCGGCGGCCCGGGTCGTGACACGCAGCCGCCCCGGAACGGATCGTCCCGGGGCGGCCACGCGTACGTCCCGCCGTGCTACTCGAGCAGTTCGGCGTAGGCGCCGAGCGCGGTGGCGATGTCCGCCTGCGCCCAGAACCGGTGGTAGGTGAAGACCGGCGCGGAGCCGCCCTTCAGGTAGGCCTCGATCTTCGACCAGGCCGGGTCGTCCTGGTAGAAGCCGCGGATCGAGGCGAAGGTCGACGAGGAGTCGACGGTGTCGCCGTTGGGCATCTTGCCGGTCCAGCCGGAAGGCACGTAGACCGGGTCGTCGAAGCGGTTGTAGTCGCTGCGGGTCTCCGGGACGGAGATGCCGAGCCCGTCCTGGTGGTGCTCCCACATGCCGTCGAGGAGCGCCTTGGCGGTGGCCTTGGCCTTGGCGTCGCCGGACTTGGCCGCGTAGTAGGTCAGGACCTTGGCGTACGCGCCCGCCACCCCGACGTCGTTGGTGTAGTCGGCGACGGTGACGTGCAGGTTGGCGTTGGCGCCGGGCGAGGCGGCGTTCCAGGTGTCCGGCGCCCCGGACCACTGGAGGGTGGACGGGAACCGGAAGGTGCCGTCGGGGTTGACGGTCGTCTTGGAGATCGCCCAGTCGACCCACTTCTTCACGACCTCGCCGGCCTTGGCGTCGCCGCTCTCGTGGTAGTACTCGGCGACGCGCTCCATGGACCAGGCCTGGAAGCCGAACCACTGGTTGGACGGCGGGTCGTGGTAGACCGGCTTCTCGTCGTAGTACATGCCGTAGAAGGTGGGCGTCCCGGACGGCGGCTGGGCGTAGCGGCCCTGCCAGCTGTTGGTGGCGCCGCCCGCGATGGCTCCCTCGCTCGACTGGAGCCAGCGGTAGAACTCGACCTGCCGGGTCAGGCTGGTGGCCCAGTCGGACTTGCCGGTGGAGGACTTGGGCGCCAGCGGGGCGTGGTTGCTGAGCGCCCAGGCGGCCATCGGGTTCTGGTAACCGCCGTGCGCGTGGCTGGAGCCGATGCGCCAGGACCAGCCGGCCGAGGTGTCGGTGGCGCCGCCCCAGGCGTAGTACCAGCTCAGCAGGTAGTGGGCGCTGTTCTTGCCGCTTCCGGCGGGGCAGGCGGCCGGTCCGACGCAGTTGCCGACCTTCTTGAAGTACTTGTCGAAGAGCGCGTACCGCAGGTAGTCGCCCATCTTGGCGGCCTTGGTGACGGTCGCGGAGACCTCGGAGCCCTTGCCCTGCTCCTTGGCCCACACGTCGGCCCAGTAGGCGGCCTGGACGGCGCGGGCGTCGGCGTCGGGGGCGTTGGTGAACTTCCACTGCTTGGCGTAGGAGGAGTCCCCGGTGAACAGGTCCAGGTAGCCGTTCCGGCCGCCGTAGGTGAAGTTGTCGCAGGTCGGGTGGGTGACGGTCTCCCAGACCGACTCCTGCGGACCGCGCTGGAAGGTGTTGATGTAGGACGGCCCGGTGGCGGTCGGTCCGGCGTTGCACTTGCCGGGCTCGTTGCCGAATCCGTAGACGTTGTCGACGTCCTGGATCCAGTGCATGCCGTAGATGTCGTCCGTGCCGTAGGCGCTCTTCAGCTCGGCGGCGATGGGGTCGGCGCCGGACTTGGCGGCCGGGTCCAGCTTCGCCGGGTACTGCGAGGGCAGGTCGTGCTCGGGAGCGTAGGTGGCCGGCTCGCCGGGCTTGTAGAACGAGTTGGTGGGCTGGTCGGCCTTGGTGGGGATCATGAACTTCTCCATGGTCTCCCACGCCTTGTTGAAGCGCGTCCAGTCACCGGTGACCCTGCCGTACTGCGCCTGGAGCCAGATCAGGTAGCTGTACGCCTCGGAGGTCGTCTCGTGGCCGTGGTCGGGCGCCTCGACGATCAGCGTCTCCACCGAGTGGTAGGGGATGCCCTCGGGCGAGAAGTAGCCGTTGGCGGGGTCGGTGATCTTCCCGTAGAGCTCGAGGAAGCGCGCGTCGTAGTCCCCGCCCGCGTCGAGCTGGGTCACCGTCACCTTGGCGGCGGAGTGGCCGTTCGCCGAGGAGGCGAAGACGGCGGAGCCGGACCCGGAGGCCGCGGCGGAGACCGTCACCTTCTGCGGGACGTTCCAGTTCTGCGGGGTGAAGGTGAGGCTGGCGCCGCCGGTGACCGTCAGGCCGGTGTTGCCGGACTCGCGTGCCGTGGTGACCGTGACGTTGGCCGAGGGCTGCCGGGAGAGGCTGACCTCGTAGCTGCCCGTCTGGCCCTGCTGGACGCCGATCTGGCTCGGGTTGGCGGTGACGGCGGGGCCGGAGACGATCCGGATGCCGACCGGGGAGGACTCGCCGGTGGCGCCCCGCGAGTCGTAGGCGCGGGCGTAGAGCGAGTGGTCGCCGGCGGCGAGGCTGCTCGTCCTCAGTTCGAACGGCGCGGTGGTGTCGGTGCCCAGCAGCGCGGTGTCGCTGTAGAACTCGACCTTGCTGACGGTCGCGCTGTCGGCCGCGGCCGCGGTGGCCGCCAGCGGCACCTCGGCGCCCACGCTGTAGGTGGCGCCGGGTTCGGGGCTGGTCAGCACGGCGACCGGGGGCTGGTGGGCGCCGGTGCAGGTGGTGCCGTTGACGGCGAAGGAGGTCGGGGCGGCGTTGGTCCCGCTGTAGGAGAACTGGGCTCCGGCGGTGACGGCGGCGCCGGCCGCGAGGGTCCGGCTCCAGGTCGGATTGGTGACGGTCACGGTCTTGCCGGACTGCGACCAGACGCCGTTCCAGCCGTTGCTCAGGCGCTGGTTGCCGGCGTAGTCGTAGGTGAGCCGCCAGCCGTCCAGGGCCTCGGTGCCCCGGTTGGTGAGGGTGAGCTCCGCGGTGAAGCCGGAGCCCCAGTCGTTGGTCTTGTAGTCCACGCTGCACTGCACCGCGGCGGCCTGGGCGGGCGCGGCGGACAGGTCGGTCAGGGTCAGGGGTAACGCCAATAAGGCGGCCAGCGCGGTCGCGGGGCCGCGCAGGCGGGGTCGGTGTCTCCTGAGGAGGCGCATGCGGCGCGATCCTTTCCGGGGGGCCTCTCGGCTCGTGGGGACGGGAAGGTGACGAGGTGGTGCCGATACCAGTGGGAGCGCTCCCATGGTTCGCACGGCGTTTGAACACTGTCAACCCCCTGCGTTCGCCCTTCGAATACAGGTGTCCCGGCGGGGTGAGAAGGCGATCAATAAGTGAATCCGGCGACGGGTCGGACATTCTCACTCATTCGGCACTCCGGGCCGGAAAAGCGGAATCGGCACGGAACGCGGCGTGCGCTTCTTGCGATCGGAACGAACGTCCGTCGACCCTGTTCGACGCACCGTGGAGCGTCCCCGCGACCCGCCGCCACCCCCGCCGGGCACAACGGCCCCGGTGGCACCAGGTGGGGACCGCATGGCGGCCGGACGGGGCGGCGTCGCGCCACCGATCGGAATTCTTTCGTATACGGCCCGCCCCGGGCCGTGGCACCGTACCGATCGCACGGACCAAACGGAAGCCCGGTCGCCGTCACGGGACCGCGACGGCGCGCCGCGGCGCGGCCGGCGGGGTCGGGCCGCCGTCACTTCCGGCGACTGGCACCCGTCCGCCCCCGGCCCGCACCCCGTCCGTGCCCGGCCCGCACCCGGTCCGCACCCCGTTCGGCGCGTGCGATCGACTTCGGCGCGTGCGATCGGCTTCGGCGCGTGCGATCGGCCCGAACGCCCTTCGCGGGCCCGGACCGCCGCCGGCGCCGCCGATATGTCCCGCCACGGGCCGCGCGGCGGCCACGGGCCGCGGCGACGAGCCCTCGCGGATCCGGCACCGGCGCCTCGGGAGCCGGCCGGGCGGGAGGCGCGGTGCCCCAAGGCGGCCGGGCGCCCCGGGGTCTCGGCGGGCGCGGCCCGGGACGGGGCAGGACGCGGGGCCGCAGGTGGCCGGATCGCACGGGGCGGTGGCGTCCGGGCGGGCGTGAGCGACGGACGGCGTCGAAATATTTCGACGGTCCTCGCAGGCTGCTGCAGATAAGTTTCGACAAACTTTCGAAAACGAGTCATTGACTGCCGCTCTGCGGCGAGCGCATACTCTCGTGCGTTCGCAACCCCCAGTAACCGAGACGACTTCGTACGGTCATACAGTCCACCTGGCACGTTCACAACCGCATGCCCGCAGCCGGAAGCACGAGTTGGCAGTGATCACGCGTATTGGCCACGTGCCCGAGGACCCTCATTGTTGTCGCGGCCGCTGTCTGACTGAGCACCGGATCAAGCCATCGCGCGATTACGGCGCCCGGCAGGCCATTACTTTGCGCACACCTATCGCAGCCATTGTGTCAAGAATCAGATCAGGGAGTTCCACGATGACGAGGAAAATACGCGGTGCGGCGGCTGTGGCGTTCGGCTTGGGCATCGCTCTCGTCGCCACGGGCTGCGCCGGCAACGGCGAGGACACCAGCGACTCGGCCAACGGTGAGGTCACGCTGACCGTGTGGGAGAACGCCTCCCCCGGCCCGGGCCAGGAGTTCTGGGAGTCCGCCGTCAAGGAGTACATGGCGGAGAACCCGAAGATCACGATCGAGCTGCAGACGGTCCAGAACGAGGACTTCGACGGCAAGCTGCAGACCGCGCTCAACTCCAACTCCGCTCCGGACATCTTCCTGCAGCGCGGCGGCGGCAAGATGCGGGCCATGGTCGAGGCCGGCCAGCTCAAGGAACTGCCCTTCACCGAGCAGGACAAGGCGAACGCGGGCGCGGCGGTCGCCGGCGCCACGATCGACGGCAAGGTGTACGCGGTCCCGCTGTCCACGAACCCCGAGGGCATCTACTACAGCAAGGACCTCTTCAAGAAGGCCGGCATCGCCGCGCCCCCGAAGACGATGAGCGAGCTCGAGGACGCCGTCGCCAAGCTGAAGAAGATCGACGTCGCCCCGATCGCGGTCGGCGCCAAGGACGCGTGGCCGGCGGCGCACTGGTACTACAACTTCGCCCTGCGCAACTGCAGCCAGGACGCCATGAGCAAGGCCGCCGCCGACCTCAAGTTCGACGACCCGTGCTGGACCAAGGCCGGCAAGGACCTGGAGAAGTTCCTCAAGGTGGAGCCCTTCCAGAAGGGTTACCTGACCACTCCCGCCCAGCAGGGTGCCGGTTCGTCGGCGGGCATGCTCGCGAACCACAAGGCGGGCATGGAGCTCATGGGCAACTGGAACCCGGGTGTGATCGCGGGCCTCACCCCGGACAAGAAGCCCCTCCCCGACCTGGGCTGGTTCCCCTTCCCGGCGGTGGACGGCGGCCAGGGTGACCCCAGCGCCATGATGGGCGGCAGCGACGGCTACTCGGTCGCGAAGGACGCTCCGAAGGAGGCCTTCGAGTTCCTGCGCTGGCTCGCCACGAAGGAGCAGCAGGAGAAGTACGCCAAGGGCTTCAGCACCATCCCGGTGAACAAGGAGGCCCAGGGCGTCGTCACCGACGACTACAACGTCTCGGCGCTGGAGGCCTTCAACAAGGCGGCCTACTCCATGATGTTCCTCGACACCGAGTACGGCCAGAACGTCGGCAACGCCATGAACACCGCCGTCGTGAACCTGATGGCCGGCAAGGGCACCGCCGAGGACATCGTCAAGAACACCAACGCGGCCGCCGCGAAGGGCTGAGTAAGGAACCATGAGCGACACCCTGGGCACTGACGCGGCCACCGGCCGTCGGTCGCAGGGCACGCCCGAAGCCGGGGACGCGGCCAAGTCCGCCTCCCCGGCTTCACCGCGAGCGGCTCGACGCCGCCGCGGTGGCCGTGCCCGGATGCGACTCGAGATCGCGATTCTCTCCGGACCGGCGATCCTCATCTTCTTGGCGTTCGTGATCTTCCCGGTGGCCCTGGCCGCCTACTACGGCTTCTACCGGTGGAAGGGCTACGGAGACCCGACCGACTGGGTGGGTCTTGACAACTACAAGCTGATCCTCACCGACCCCGCCTTCCACGAGGTCCTCACGCACAACCTGCTGATCGTGGTGCTCTCCCTGGTGGTCCAGGGGCCCCTGGCGATCGGCCTCGCCCTGCTGCTCAACCAGAAGATCCGCGGGCGTTCGGTGATCCGCATCCTGATCTTCGTGCCGTACGTCATCTCCGAGATCATCGTCGGTACCGGCTGGGGCCTGATGCTCCAGTCCAACGGCGCGGTCAACGACCTCCTGGGCAAGCTGGGGCTGGAGTCCTGGCAGCAGGACTGGCTGTCCGACCCGGATCTGGCGCTGTGGACGCTGATGACGATCATCACCTGGAAGTACATCGGGTTCGCGGTGATCCTGATGCTCGCCGGCCTGCAGTCCATACCCGACGAGCTCTTCGAGGCCGCGGAGATCGACGGCGCCTCCTACTGGCAGATCCAGCGCCGCATCACGCTGCCGCTGCTGGGCCCGACGATCCGCATCTGGGGCTTCCTGTCGATCATCGGCTCGCTGCAGCTGTTCGACCTCGTCTTCATCATCTGGGGCCCGTACATCGCGGGCACCGCGGGCACCTCGACGATGGCGATCTACATGGTCGCCGAGGGCCGCAACGCGGCGAACTTCGGCTACGGCAGTGCCATCGCGGTCGTCATGTTCGTGATCTCGATGTTCGTGGCGCTGCTCTACCAGCGCTTCGTCCTGCGCCGTGACCTGCAGGGCGCCCTGACCGACGGAGGCTCCCGATGAGCGCGACGACCGCCAAGTCCGCGAACCTCACGGGGATCGCACGGCGCAGGCGCCCCGGCCGCGGCGGCGACGGAGCCCGGCAGAAGTGGGGCAACCCCTTCACCTACATCGTCGCGCTGCTCCTGATCGGGGCGTGCATCGCCCCGGTGCTGTTCATCGTGCTCGGCGGGTTCCGCACCAACTCGCAGTTCACCACCGACCCGTCGGGGCTGCCGAGCCCGTGGTCCTTCGGCAACTACACCGACGTCCTGGCGACGCAGACGTTCTGGGGCCAGTTCGCCAACTCGATCGCCGTCGGTCTGGCGAGCACGGTGGGCATCGTGGTGCTCGGCCTGATGGTCAGCTTCGTGATCGCGCGCTACGACTTCAGGTTCAAGGGCGCGATGTACTCGCTGTTCGCCGCGGGTCTGATGTTCCCGCTGGTCATCGCGATCACGCCGCTGTACATCATGATCAAGAACCTGGGTCTGATCGACAACCTGCTCGGCATCATCATCCCGCAGATCGCGTTCGGCCTGCCGACGACCGTCATCATCCTGGTGCCGTTCCTGAAGGCCATCCCCAAGGAGCTCGAGGAGGCCGCCGCGATCGACGGGACGAGCCGGCTCGGGTTCTTCTTCCGGATGGTGATCCCCCTGTCGACGCCCGGCGTGGTGACGGTCAGCATCCTCGGCTTCCTGGGCAGCTGGAACAACTACCTGCTGCCGCTGTACGTGCTGAACTCGCAGGCGAACTACACCCTGCCGCTCGGCGTGCAGGCGCTGTCCGCCTCGCAGTACTCCCAGGACACCGCGAAGATCCTCGCGTTCACCTCGCTCGCGATGCTGCCGGCGCTCATCTTCTTCTCCATCTTCGAGAAGAAGATCGTCGGCGGTCTCACCGGCGCCGTGAAGGGCTGAGCCCCGGGGGCCTCTCCCCCGCGCACCGCCCTCCTGCCTGCCCCCGTCGTGTCCACGGCGGGGGCAGGCCCGCTCCCCCGCCGTGTCGCCCCGCCGGGGCCTCCGGCCCGCCCCGCCCCACCGAAAGGACCAGCGCCTTGCCCCGCGCCCACATCGAGCTCGACCGGAGGGCCGTGGTCGGCCCCGTCCGCCGCCGCACCTTCGGTTCGTTCGTCGAGCACCTCGGCCGGTGCGTGTACACCGGGATCTACGAGCCGGAGCATCCCACCGCCGACGAGAACGGTTTCCGGCGGGACGTCGTCGAACTCGTCCGCGAGCTCGGCACCACGACGATCCGCTACCCGGGCGGCAACTTCGTCTCCGGCTTCCGCTGGGAGGACTCGGTCGGCCCGCGGGACAAGCGCCCGGTCCGCCGCGACCTGGCCTGGCACTCGCTGGAGCCCAACCAGGTGGGGCTGGACGAGTTCGCCCGCTGGCTGGCGCTCACCGGCTCCGAGCTGATGCTGGCCGTCAACATCGCCACCCGCGGCATCCTGCCCGCCCTGGACCTCCTCGAGTACGCCAACCACCCCTCCGGGACGGCCCTCTCGGACCTGCGCATCGCCAACGGCACGCCCGAGCCGCACAACGTGCGCATGTGGTGCCTCGGCAACGAGATGGACGGGCCCTGGCAGACCGGCTTCATGACCGCGGACGACTACGGCAAGCTCGCCGCCCGGACCGCCGCCGCCATGCGGATGGCCGACAAGGACCTGGAGCTGGTCGTCTGCGGCTCCTCCGGCTCCGGGATGCCGACCTTCGGCGACTGGGAGCGCACGGTCCTGGAGCACAGCTACGAGCACGTCGACCACGTCTCGTGCCACGCCTACTACCAGGTCCACGACGGCGATCTCGGCTCGTTCCTGGCCTCCGCGCTGGACATGGAGCACTTCATCGACACCGTCGTGGCGACCGCCGACCACGTGGGGCACAAGAAGCGCTCCAGGAAGAGGATCGGCATCTCCTTCGACGAGTGGAACGTCTGGTACCTCAAGGAGCACCAGGAGTCCGACGAGGTCAACGACGAGTGGCGCTTCGCCCCGCGCCAGCTGGAGGACGTCTACACGGTCGCCGACGCCGTGGTGGTCGGGAACCTGCTGATGACCCTGCTGAAGCGCACCGACCGGGTCACCTCGGCGTCGCTCGCGCAGCTCGTGAACGTGATCGCCCCCATCATGACCGAGCCGGGGGGACCGGCCTGGCGGCAGACGACGTTCTTCCCGTTCGCGATCACGAGCAGGCTCGCCTCCGGTGAGGTGATCCGGCCCGTGATCGACGCGCCGTCGTACCTCACGGCCCGCCACGGGGAGGCGTCCCTGGTGGACGCGGTCGCGACCGTCGACGAGGACCGGGCGGCGGTGTTCCTGGTCAACCGGGACCTGCGGGAGCCCGCGCGGGTGACGGTCGACGTGCGCGGCCTGGGGTCCTCGCGGGTCGTCGAGGCGCTCACCCTCGCCGACGCGGACGTCTACGCGAAGAACACCCTGGCCGATCCGGAGCGGGTGGCGCCTTCCGTGAACGCGAGCGCGGCGGTCTCCGACGGGGTGCTGTCGGTGGAGCTGCCGCCGGTGTCCTGGACGGCGATCGCCCTCCGGTGAGGCCGCGGTCCGCCGGGTGCACCCTCCGGTGAGGTCGCGGCCTCACCGGGCGGTGCGCTCAGCCGGCGTCTCCGGAGCGCCGGTGGAGTTCCCGGGTGACGGCGAGGCGGATGGTGGCGTCGGTCCAGGCGGGGACGGCCGCGGCCGGGCCGTGGGCGCGCAGGGTCTCCTGCAGACCGGCAAGGGCGTCGGCGGCGGCCCGCAGACCGGCGCGCCGCAGGCCGCCGCATGCCCGGTCCAGGTCCGCCCGGGCGGTCCCCGCCAGGTGACGCAGACCCCGGTGGGCGGCCTGGGCGAGTGCGGCCAGCGCCTCGTCGGTGGCGGCGGTCAGCGGGTCCGGCGAAGGGGCGGGAGCCACGGGCAGGGCCCCGTCCCCCTCCCCCGGGGCCAGGTCGGGCACCAGGACACCCTCCGGGGTCCGCACGGCGAGCGGGTCGATCACGATGCCGCCCGCCTCGTGCCGCAGGAAGCCGCTGACCTGGAGGACCTGGCCGCTCCGCAGGGCGACGGCCAGCGCGTCTAGGGCGCCAGGGCAGTACGGGTTGTGGTGGGCGCTCAGCAGGGCCTCGTGGCCGGCGGGGTCCCGGAGGACGGCCTCCAGCCGCTGGCGGGCGGGGTCGTAACGGACCGGCCCGACCTCGCCGACGGTGAGCACCCGCACCGACTCCGCCTCCACTCTCGGCCGGATCAGGCCCGGCAGCCGCACTTCCGGGGCGGGCAGTTGGGCGGCGAGGTCGTCGATCCGCAGACCCGGGGGGAGGTCCTGCCAGGCGGACCCGACCGGGGTGACGGTGGCGGCGGCGACGCGGCCCCGGGAGATCTCGACGGCCCGCCCGGCGGTGCGCGTGGTGTTCTCGCTGACGACGTTGGACGCGGCCAGGGTGCGGAGGGTGGTGCCCAGCAGGCGCCGGGCGCCCAGCCGCTCCCCGGTGAGCGGGGGCCCGTCGTCGTCCGCCTCCCAGCGGCGGCGCAGCGTGAGGACGACGCCCGCGGAGGGGTGGGCCAGGTGGATCGCCGCGGTCCGTTCGCCGTGCGAGCCGCCGACGCGGCAGCCGAGGGCGGTCAGCCGGACCAGGCGCAGCGGGGTGCGGGCGGCCTCGCCGGTGCCGAGCACGCCGGCCGGGTCGGTGGCCGCCGCTCGGTGGCGGGCGTGCAGTTCGGCGAGCAGCAGGGCGTACGCGTCGGCGTCGTGGCGGGCGGCGCGGTCGGCGTAGGCGGTGAGCTGGTCGCGGATCGCGGCGACCACGGCGGCGGGCCAGTGCTGCCCATCGCGCGTCAGGTCCTCCTGCGCCCGGCGCAGCGTGCCGTCCAGCACCGGTCCGGCGGCGGGGACGCCGTCCAGCAGCAGTTCCTCGGCGAGGTCCAGCGCGGCGACCCGTATCCGGTGCGAGCGGTCCTCGGCGGGGCGACCGGCGGGGGCCGGGCTCCCGGCCCGCCGGTGCGGGGTCCTCGGGGGCGCGGGGGGATGCTGTGGGGCGGACGTCTCCGGGGCGGTGGAGCGTTCCGGGGCAGCGGGGTTGTCGGGGGAAGTGGGGCGTGCCTGGGCCGTGGGGCGCTCCGGGGCGGCGGGGCGTGCCGGCGAGGCGGGCCTGTCGGGGGCGGTGATGCCTTGCGGGGCAGTGCGGCCTCGCGGAGCCGTGCGGCCTCGCGGAGCCGTGCGGCTGTCCGGGGCGGTGGGGTTGTCCGGCGAGGCCGGGTTGTCCGGGGCGGTGGGGCGTGGCGGCGAGGTGGGGTTGTCGGTCGCGGTGGGGTTTTCCGCCGTGGCCGTGCGGCCGGGCCGGCCCGGGCCGCCGACGGTGAGGCGGTCGGTGCCGCGGGCGTCGGCCTCGCGGAAGGCCCACACGGCGAGGGCGATCGCCTCGTCGCGCAGTTCGGGGACGGCGTCGGTGAGGGCGAGGCTCACCTCGTGGGGCACCGGGAAGCGGACGGTGCAGGCGGCGAGTTCGACGGCCGGCGTGGGCGCGTCGGGGCGGGCCCGGTGGACCACGGCCGCGTACCCGCGCTGCCGGGCCTGCCGGGCCGCCACCGGGACGGGCCGCCCGAGGGCCGTCTCCAGCGCGGCGTCGTCGACGGCGCCAGGCGACCAGTCGGTGAACTCCCGCTCCCGCGAGCTGCCGCCCTCGGCCTCCCGCGCGTAGGCGAGCACCAGCCCCACCCGGTGGCGGCACACCCCGGTCGCCGCGCAGGAGCAGACGGCGCTCTCCAGCCCCTGCCGCGGCGGTAGTTCGCTCTCGGTGCCGTCGGGGTAGCGCCCCCGGACGGTGCCGTCGGCGCCGGACTCGACCGTGGGACCGGAGCCCGCGTCGAGGTCCTTGAGGGCCCGCTTGACCAGGCCGCGGCTGGAGAGCGCGGCGAGCAGGTCGGGGGTGAGGGCCAGCAGGTCCGTCCTGGTCATCCGCGGCCCACCTTCTCGGCGACGAATTCGGCCAGCCGTCCCGGGGTCATCGCCCCGACGTGGGCGCCCGCCTCGGCCAGCCGGGCGGCCAGCTCCCGGTCGTAGGCCGGCTCGGCCTCCTCGTCCAGCGCGGCGAGGCCGAGCACGGTGACGCCCTGGGCGGCCATGTCCCGCACGGTGCGCACCAGGCGGTAGGGGTCACCGCCCTCGTAGAAGTCGGTGACCAGGGCGACGACGGTGCGGCGCGGGTTGTCCACCAGTCCGGCCGCGTAGTGCACGGCGCGGGCGATGTCGGTGCCGCCGCCGAGCTGCACCCCCATCAGGAGTTCCACCGGGTCGGGCACGTCGGCGGTGAGGTCGACGACCTGGGTGTCGAAGGCGACCAGGTGGGTCCGCAGTCCGGGCAGCCCCCAGAGGCAGGCCGCGGTCACCGCGGAGTGGATGACCGAGCCGACCATGGAGCCCGACTGGTCGACCAGCAGGATCAGTTGCCACTGCTCCAGGTGGCGGCGGCTGCGGGAGTGGAAGCGGGGCCGCTCGATCAGGACGCGCCGGTGCTCCGGCTGGTAGTGGGCGAGATTGGCCCGCAGGGTGCCCTTGAGGTCGAAGTCGCGGGCCAGCGGGATCCGGCTGGGCCGGCGGTTGCGGGAGCCGGTGAGGGAGCGGCGGATCTCCGGCCGCAGCCGCCGGGTCAGTTCCTCGACCACGGCCTCCACGATGCGCCGGGCGGCAGCAAGCACCTGGGGGTTCATCAGGTGCTTGGTGCGCAGGACCGCGCGGAGCAGGCTCTGGCTGGGCTCCACCCGGGAGAGGACCTCGGGGTCGGTGACGATCTCGTCGACGCCGTACTGCTCGACCGCGTCGCGCTCGAGGCGTTCCACCGTCTCCTTGGGGAAGAGGCGGTGCACGTCGTCGAGCCAGTCCACGGCCGTCACCGCCGAGGGGCCGTGGCCGCCCTCGCGGGTGGTGGTGGGGCCGCGGCGGACACCTCGGCGGCCGAGGTCCTGGTCGCGGCCGTAGAGCCAGTCCAGCGCGGCGTCCTGGGCGGCGGCCTCGCCATCCAGGGGGCCGGTGCACGCCTCGGCGGGGGCACCGAGGATCAGCCGCCACCGCTCGAGCCCGGGGTCGCGCGTGGGCGGGGTGGACGGCGTGGACGGCGTGGGCGGGGTCGCGGTCATCGGGGCGCTCCGAGGGCGTACCGGTCGAGCACGAGCGCGACCCGCTCCTCCAGCGCGGCGGCGCGGGCCCGCAGCAGCGGGTCGGCGGTGACGCGCAGCAGGGAGCGGGCGGAGCCGCGCAGGCGGCGGCGGTCGAGGAGGTGCTGGGCGAGGCGCTCGCGTTCGCGGGGCGGGAAGTGGGCGAAGGCCTGGCGCAGGGCGGGCAGGCCGGTCAGGAAGTCCTGGTCGGTGAGGGCGGTGACCACGTCGTCGAGGACGTCGAGCAGGGGATCGCGCTGGTCCCGTTCCGGGCCGAGGACCTCCTCGCGGGCCAGGGCGAACAGCCCGGCCAGCCAGTCGCCGAGGGTGTCGGTCCCGGCGGTGGCGAAGCTCCGGGCCAGTGCGGCGGTGCCGCTGTCGCCCTTGCTGCCGCTGCCGCCCATGCTGCCGCTGCCGCCGCTGCAGGCGCTGCCGTCACCGCTGCTGTCGCCGTCGCCGCCGTCGAGCGAGCGGCGCAGGCCGAGTGCGGCGCCGCGCAGGTCGGCGGGCGCGCGGGGGTCCTCGGCGATGCGTGCGGCGGCCTCGGCGGCGTACCGCGGCGTGAGGGTGAGCACCTCCGGCGCGTACCGGAGGGTGTCGCGCGCCGCCGCGAGGGCGCGCAGCCGGGGACGGTCCACGCCGGTGCCGCCGGTGGGTCCCTCGACGAGCTGGAACAGCCGGTCCACGGCCCCGTCGAGCACCGCCGCGAGCAGCGGTGTCCGGGCGACGCCGAAGACGCGGTCGTGCCGCCACAGCCCGAGGGCCGTGGTGAGCGTCCCGCCGAGCGCACCGGGCTCGCTCGCGCCGCGGACGCTGCCGGCGAGGGTGCCCAGCAGGTCGTGCGAGAGGCCGGTGACGCCGCAGAGCACGGCGTCGAAGAGCAGGCCGGAGAGGGCGGCGACGTCCGTGCCGGCGACGCGGACCTGTTCGGTGAGGCGCGCGGCGGCGGCCTCGTCGGGCAGGGCGCCGTACGCTCCGGCCTCGATCAGCGCGGCCTCGCGGCCGGTCCGCGGGACGGCGTCCCAGCGTTCCCGGAAGACGGGGTCGGTGCCGTGCCCGGGGCCGACGGCACGGGTGTGTCCGGGGATGCCGAGCACCCTGAGGCGGTGCAGGAAGCGGCTGCGTTCCAGGCCCTCGGTGGTGGCGAGGTCCAGCGTGAGGGGGCCGTCGGCGGTGAGGCCGAGGCGCCGCTCCTCCTCGTCGACGGCGTGCACCAGGGGCGGCAGCGGGGTGTCGGGGTGGAGGCTTCCGGTGCGGTCGCCGGTGCAGGCCACCGTCATCTCGACGACCACGGGGTGGTCGTCGAGGGTCAGGGCTCCCAGGGCGTTCCAGGGCAGCGGCCGCCCGAGGTCCTCGCCGATCAGGGCGCCCGCCAGGCCGTCGAGCACGTCGACGCGGGCCGGGTGGGGGTGGCCGCGCAGGGCGGCGAGGCCCTCGGTGAGGGTGCGGGCGGCGACGAGGTCGGCGGTGGAGACGGGCAGCCCGCGATCCCGCAGTCGTCCGACCACGTCGCGCAGCAGCCCTCGCGCGGCCTCCTCGGGTCCCTCCTCCCAGAGCCGCTGGTAGTAGGCGGGGGACGGCATGCCGGACTGGTAGCCGCCGAAGGCGTCCATCAGCCGGAAGGAGTACGGCACCAGGAAGCTGCCGGCGACCGCGTCGGCGGGCGGCCCGGGGACCTCGGGCCAGTCGGCGGGGGCGTCGTCGTGGCGGACGAGGGCGCGCAGGGCGGGCTGGTGGAAGCCGCCGGTGACGACCAGGACGGGCCGGTCCCCGGCGTGCGCCGCGGCGGCGCGGACCCAGGAGGCCATGTAGGCCTCGCGGGCCCGGTCGCCGTCGTCGGCGCGGGCGTCGCCGCGCACCAGGTCGAAGTAGGCGTCCAGGCGACGGGCCAGCGGGTCGTCGAGCGGGTCCGCGGTCCCCGGCGGGGCGGCCTCCGCCGGGTCGTCCGCCACCTCGAACAGCCGGTCCCACAGGGCGTCCACCGTGTCGACCGCGTAGTGGGCGCGGAGCCGCCCGGTGGCCTCGGCGTGGCGGGCCTCGGCGTCGGCGTAACGGTTGGCCGCGCCGCCCGGGCGTTCGGTGAAGGCGGGGTGCCAGGCGGGCAGGTCGATGAAGCGGACCTCGGCCCCGGCGGCCCTGCCCTCGGTGAGCGCGCACCACTCCGGGGAGTGGTCGCACAGCGGGGCCCAGCTGGTGGCGACCCGTCCGGCGTCCCGGTAGTGGCTGAACACGGCGACCGGGAGCCGGTGTCCGAGCAGCAGCTCGTCCAGCCGGGCGTTCATGTCGGCCGGTCCCTCCACCAGGACGTACGCGGGTCTGAGCGCGCGGACGGTGCGCCGGACCAGCCGGGCGCAGGCGGGCGAGTGGTGCCGCACGCCGAGGTAGGTGACGGTGCTCGTGCCGGGGCAGGTGACGGTGCTCATGCCCGGGTCAGCCGTCCGCGAGCAGGTGGCGTGCCTCGTGCAGAGCCTGCCAGTGGTCCCCTCGTCGCCGGCCGGCCTGGTCGAGGAAGCGGCGCAGCCGGACGAGGTCCTCGGGACTGTCCTTGGCGGCGGTTCCGGCGAGGCAGGCGACCACGTCGGTCTCGTCCCCGGCCTCGCCCCGCAGGAACCAGCCGCGCACGCCGACGGCGTGGGCGACGGAGACGGCTTCCGCGGTGCTCATCACGGCCGAGCCCCGCCCGCGGTCCTCGGCGCCCCGGAGCTCCCGGAAGGCTCCGACGAGCACCTCCAGGACGCCCCGGTCCGGCGGCGCCTCCACCCCTGACGCGTGGAGCAGGGCGGTGGCCTCCGCCTCGACCAGGTCGAGTTCGGTGTCGAAGTCCGCGATGGGGAAGACGGTCTCGAAGGTGAAGCGGCGTTTGAGGGCCGCGCTCATCTCGTTGACACCGCGGTCACGGGTGTTGGCGGTGGCGATCACATTGAAGCCCTGGCGGGCGAAGACCATGCCGTCGGGGCCGTCGAGTTCGGGTATCGCGATCACCCGTTCCGACAGCAGCGAGAGCAGGGAGTCCTGGACCTCGAGCGGGCAGCGGGTGATCTCCTCGAAGCGGACGATCCTGCCCTCCGTCATGCCCTTGAGCATGGGGGCGGGCACCAGGGAGCGCCGGGAGGGGCCCTCGGCGACCAGCAGGGCGTAGTTCCACGAGTACTTGATCTGGTCCTCGGTGGTGGCCGCGCCGCCCTGCACGGTAAGGGTGGAGCTGCCGCTGACGGCGGCGGCGATCAGCTCGGAGAGCAGGGACTTGGCAGTGCCGGGCTCGCCCACCAGCATCAGGCCGCGGTTGGTGGCCAGGGTGACCAGGGCGCGCTCCACCAGGGAGGGGCTGCCGGCGAACTTGGGGCTGATGCCGGTCTCCGGGTCGCCGCAGACGAAGCGGCGGGCGGCCCGCAGGCCGAGCTTCCAGCCGGGCGGGCGCGGTCCGGTGTCCTGTTCCCGCAGCGCGGCCAGTTCGTCGGCGTACCGCACCTCGGCGGGCGGGCGCTGGAGCCGTGCTCCGGCGGGGTCGGAGGCGGCCTCGGCGGCCGCCGTGATGTCCTCGGTCATGGTGGGGGCGTCACTTCTCGGTGAGCTGGGTGAGGTCGGCGAGGAACTCGGAGGCGGTGACGGCGTCGACGTCTCCGAGGCGCAGCGTGTGGGGGTCGAGCGGGCGGTAGTCCCCGGGGACGTCGTCCAGCCAGATCTCGCCGAGCGGCTGGTCGGGGAACTCGTCCACCATGCCGACGGCGATGCCCTCCTCGAGCTGGATCACCAGGAAGCGGTCGCCGGGGAGGCGCTTGGAGATCCAGCGCTCCACGCCGTTGTCCTCGGGGTTGCCGCGCTCCCAGCCGCGCTTGGTGAGGCCGAGCAGCTTGCCGACCGGCACGGTGACGCCCTCGAAGCGGGTCAGCCGGTGGCCGCCGGCCTCCTCCTCGGTCAGGGTGTGCACGGGCCTGCCGAGCTGCGGGAACGGCTGGAGGATCTCGTAGTCGGCGAACAGCTCGGCCCACTCCGCCAGGTCGGCGCCCAGGTGGAGGGGGTGGGCGAGGCGGACGTCGGCGCCGTCGGGGAGGGTCCACTCGTCGTCGTGGACGTCGGCGAAGGTGCGGTCCTCGGCGACGCGGAAGGCGGTGGTGGCGCCGTCGTGGTCGGCGAGCCAGACGAGGCGGCGCACCAGGTGCCACACCAGGGGATGGGCGACGAGCAGTTCACGGAACTCGGCGGCGGTCCAGGACCGGCCCGAGACCATGGCGGCCTCCAGGCGGCGCACCTGGTCGGAGGCGAGGGTGCGGACCTCCTTCTTCAGGGTGGCGAACCGCTTGCGTTCGGCGGGCGCGAGTTCCGGGTCGTCCTTGACGCCGGGCGCGGGCAGTGCCTTGCGGCGCTTGCCGTCGCCGTCGAGGACGTAGGGGCGCAGCTGTTCGTCGAAGCCGACGGTGAAGCGGCGCGGGCCGTAGTCGATGACGGTGCTGCCGTCGGCGGAGAGTCCGAGGTCGGGGACGAGGCGGTCGGCGAGCTGCTCGCCGGTGAGCCCGAGGCCCTCGGCGACCTCCTCGATCTTCTCCTGGGCGCGCTTCTTGAGCGCCTTGAAGGGCACGCGCTGGGAGATGCCGTGCAGGTGCGCGAGGGCGACGTCGGTGCCGATGGCGGCGAGGACTCCGAGGCCCTCGACGGCGCGGTGGTGGGCGCTCTCGCCGGGCCAGGCGCGGATGACGGGGGTGAGGCGGCGCACGGTGTCGTCGTCGCCGAGCACGCCGAGGGTGTGGAGGGCCCAGGTGTCCTGCGACGGCATGCCGTTGAACCTCCAGGCCTCGAAGAGCGCCCATCCGAACTCGGCGAGGGAGCGGGCCTCGCAGTGCTCCTGGAGGACGGCGACGCCCGGGTAGGGGTCGCCGGGCCTGGAGAGCTGCAGCATGGTGACGGCGTGCCGGACGGCGTCCGCGGGCAGGGCGCCGCCGCCGTCGGCGAGCAGGACCTGCGGGAGCAGCGCGGGGTCGGCCCACGCGCAGGGCGCGGGCATCCTGGCCGGGAGGGCGTTCAGCAGCGGGTCGGCGGCGAGGCCTTCCGCGACGACGCCCGCCGCCTCCTCGCCGTGCACGGCGGCGACCCGGCCCACGACGGCCTCGGTACCGAGCTGTCCGGCGAGCAGGCGCAGAGCGTGCTCGGCGGCGGTGCGGGCCTTGCCCGCGGGGCCGACGGCGTCGGGCGCGAGCAGCGGGGCGGCGGCCGCGCCGTGCCGCTGGAGCCAGGCCCGGGCGACGGCGGCCGTTGACTTGAGCCGGGTCAGCCAGTCCGCCATCCGGCGGGCCACGTCGACGCTGCGGTAGGGCAGGAGCAGCGCTCCGAGGGTGGCGGGGTGCCGGGCGGAGACTCGCAGCAGCATGGGCAGGGCGTGCAGGCCGTGGCGGGCGGCCACGGGCTTCAGGCAGGTCTCGCCGTCCCAGAGGTCCTCGGGGTCGAAGGCGGACAGCAGCGGCCGGACGACGTCCTCGGGGCAGACCACGAAGAGGTGGGCGTCCCACACCCGGTGCGGGGACTCGCCCCTGCGGAGCGCCTCGATCTCGCTCGTCCACGCGTAGTCGGAGCGCCAGCGGGCGACCCAGGCGGCCTGCTGGGAGTTGGCCGCCGCCCACGCCTCCTGCTCCCCCTTCGCCCACTGGACCTCCGGCTCGGGACCGGCGCCCGGCTCGGCCACCCGGGGCTTGGCGCGCTTGCGCTCCCGCAGCCACGGCGGCGAGACCAGCACGTCGGGCAGCGCCTCGGCCGGCGCGTCGGCGACACGGCCCGGCACCCCCTCCAGCAGCGGGGTCACCAGGGCGGCGGTGTCCTCCGCGAGGTCGGGCAGCGCCTCCCGGACGAGGGCGGCGTGGGAGACGACGTGCGAGGTCAGCAACTGCTGGAGCAGGGCGGCGTCGTCCTTGCCGGCGGCGGCCACCGCGGCGGACAGCAGCCGCAGGGCGCGCAGGGGGTAGCGCCGCATGGCCTCGAGGAGGGTGGGGCGGACGGCGCGGTCGTCGGCGTGCCGGAGCAGCAGCGCGAAGGCCTCGTCGGTGGGCAGTTCGAGGAGCCAGCCCGCCGTCGTGCGGTAGCGCTCCGCGTCGTGCCACCTGCCGAACCGCTCGGCCAGCAGCGGAGCGAAGACCGGGCCGACGCGGTCGGCGAGACCGGCGACCAGCTGCGCCGTCCAGCCGTTCCAGTGCAGTCCGACCTGCCCCTCGAAGCAGTCGAGCTGGTCGGGGCGGTACACCAGGGAGAGCAGCATCAGCCGCAGTTCGGCGTCGGCGGGCAGCGGGGCGACGCAGCACGCGTCGATCCACTCGCGCTCGTCGGGCATCAGGTGGGCGGCCAGGATGCGGCGGGCGGCGGTGTCGCCGCAGGAGGCGAGCTCCTCCCTCGTCTGCCGGTACGTCTCCTCGTCGGCGGCGGCGATCAGCAGGCGGAGCCGGTCGGCCATCTCACCGCGCAGCCAGGAGAGGTTGGGGGCGTCGGGTGCCGTGCGCCGCAGTTCGGGCTGACTGCGCACCTGGCCGGCCTGCCGGTAGTGGGCCTCGACGGCGGTCATCTCCACCAGCGTCCGGGCGGCGAACGGCAGTCCGTGCTGCAGCACCCAGAAGTCCACGAAGAGAGCCTGCAACTGGTAGTGGAAGGCGACCCGGGTGAAGACGGCGGCACCGAGCGGGTTGTGGTCCCCGGCCACATAGGCCCGGGCGGCCGCGACCAGACCGGGGTCGCTCTCGGGGGCGCTGAGCATCCGCCCGATCCACGGCGCCTCGTCGCTGAGCTGCCGCGAGATCCGCGCCGGCGCGTCTTCCGACGGACGCGCCGTCCCTCCCCGCCGCAGCGGTGCCGGGACGGCCCGGCGCCAGGCGGCGGGCATCTCGAACAGGTCCTCGGCGGCCAGTTGCTCGCGCACAGTCATCGCACGCCCTCCCCCACCGGCCACGACGGGCCGGCTCCATCGCTCGTTCGTTCATGCATTCGCTCGTTGGTTCGTGGATCACGCTAGCCCCCACCACCGACAAGTGACCGGCCAGGTGGAACGAGCCCTCGCTCGACCGTGCCTATCGCAGAACGGGGCGGTTGGCGGCCGTGTACTCGTCCGCGATGCCTAAGACGCCGGCACACCGCGGGCACTCGGCCCGGCCGAAGAGGTGGGCGACACCGTCGGCGAGGGCCTCGTGCCCGTCGCGGACGGCGGTCTCGTGCATCCACCGGCCGGTGCCGGAGAGTGCGTCGGGAGACGCCGGCCGGAGGTCACGGCGGTCCACGTCGCCCAGGTGCCAGTCCCGGATCGCGGAACAGCGCCCGTGGTCCCCGATGGCGATCGTCACCTCCACGGCGCAGTGGGGGCAGGGCAGGTGGTAGAGTCGTCCGTGAAGTCACCCAGGACGGCGCTCCAGTGGTACTCCTCCCGCGCCGCGAGCGCATCGCGGAAGGTCGCGAGGTAGTCCTCCGGCCGGGACCGCAGGTGCCGGTCCAACACGGTGCGGAACTCGGCGATCACCTCGGCGTGTTCCTCGAGCAGATCGCCGCAGCGGTGGTGTCGAGGCGCGCATCGCAGGACCGCCCCGGCCAGTCCACGCGCCCGCGCGCTTCGCGGCGCGAGACACACCAGGCGGGGCAGGGCGGCGAAGCCGGCGGGGAACACGAGGTCGTGTTCGAGGACCAGTCGGTATTCCAGCTCATCCCACGCTTCGGCGTCGTCCTCGGCCTCGACTTCCACCCGTTCCAGAAGCACAGGAACGCGATCGACATCCCCGAAGCAGTCGCGCATCTCCGTCCAGTTCACCATCTGAGCATCATCTGATGGTTCTGGTTGCTGCGGATGCCTGGCGAGCAGGCCTGTCGGGAACGTCGGATGCGTGTGGCACGCTGCGGTTCGTGGACGCAGAACTGGTCAGCACGCAGACGCCGCACCGCCGCATAACCGATCCTGAGGAGGCCCTCACGCTGTTGGAGCGTGCTGTCCCCGGCTTGACCGCCCTGCGTCGACCGACGCGCGCCGTCATCGACTGGGCCGGCCTCGAGCAAGGCCTGGGTACCAGGCTTCCCTCTGATTTCAAGCACCTCGCCGAGTGGTACCCGGCCTTCGACATCGGCGGCTTCCTTCTGGTCCGGATCCCTGAGCGAGGCCAGGAAGGCCGCTTTCTGCAGGGCATCCTTGCCACCCTCGAAGTGCTGTCTGATGCCTGGTTGGAACCCCGACTCGGCTTGTCGGCCCACCCCGCTCCCGGTGGCCTGCTGCCTTGGGGCGAGTCGTGCGACTGCGACAAGTTCATGTGGAGAACGACAGGGTCGACGCCGGAGGACTGGGTCGTCACGGTTGCTTCACGCGGCGGGGCCTGGTGGCACTACGGTGGCGGTGCGGTCCAGTTCATCGCGGAGTACTGCACCGGCATCCTGGAACCATGGGGATTGCCGCCGATCGACCTGGGGATCCCCCCGAGCTGATCGGCTCGCGGGGACTATCCGCTGGTATCCGACGAGGGCTTTGGCGACACGGATGTCGACCCAACCGCTGTGCGGACTCGATGCCCTTGCGTGGGCTTCCCCGCGCGGAGCCATCGCCGCAGGTGGTCGCAGTCGTATCCGTCTGGACGACGGCCGCCCCGTGAGATGTCTCGGCTGACCGCCATGCCACCCCTCGCGTGCTCATCGCGCCGCCCTGGCCGGTGCACCTGTCCTCCTCCCCCATTGCGGAGCGGGCACGGTTCGTCGGCGGCCTGCTCGGCCGGTCACAAGGTGCGCTGCATGCATACCAACTGCTCTCGCTCGTCCCAGGACTGCGTGACGGTGAAGCCGAGCCGTTCGTAGAGGGTGATGGCACCGGTCCGCCATTCCCAGACCGAGAGCCGGACGGTGTGGACACCGCTGTCCGCGGCGTGACGGAGCGCGGCGTCGAGCAGGGCCGACGCGATGCCTTGGCCGCGGGCTTCCGGGTCGGTCCAGAGCCTCTTGATCTCCGACCGTCCGTCGTTCGGGGAGGTCAGCACCAGGCACCCCACGGCGGCGTCCTCACGCAGAGCCACCAGAACGACGTCGTCGGCCAACGCCGTCCGCGGGGCCTCGACCTCTGCCCGATAGCGGTCCGGCAGGTCGTCCACGCCGACCACCGACTCGCCCTTCTCGGCCTCCGTCTGGAGGTGGTAGGCGGCCAGCAGCGCGGAAAGGCCGTCTCCGACCGAAGCGGTCCGGCCATGCCGGCGGACGATGGCGACCTCGCGGTGATCAGTCATGACAGCAGCATCACATCATGAGTGGCGGGCTTCCCACCGGCGCTTTCGCGGCTTTCACGAGACCCTCGGCCGCGGCCTCTTCCAGCCCAGCGGGCCGTGAGACGACGAAGCCCCGGCTCGGTGGAGTTCACCGGCCGAGGCGTTGCCGTCGCCTGGGGCGGTCAGTTCTGCTCGTCGTCCTCGGACTCTCCACCGGCGGCGGGCGCGCCAGGTTCAGCGGTGGCCGTACTGATCCGCAGGCATCCGTCGGTGCCGAAGAGTTCGAGCAACTGCAACAGGTGGGCGCGGGCCGCACTGCGTCCGGGCGTCTCTCCCGTGGTCACCCGCGCCCCTCCAGGTCCGCCCACACGATCTTGCCCCAGCGGCGCTCGTCCGTGCCCCCAGTCGGCGGCCAGCACTGCCACGAGCAGCAGACCGTGCCCGCCATCTCCGTCGTCGTGCGCTTCACGCTCCTCCGGCCGCGCCCGAGACATCGCTGGACCATCGAACCGAACGGACCATGGTCTGGCTCGTCGGCTGCGGCTGGCTCCACCGCCGCTACCGACGCTAGGCCAATCACTTCCTCGCCTTCACCAGCCTCGCCTGCACCCCCATCTGCTACCGCCGACTCGCCCAATGAGATGAATTGTTAGCCGGTGCCGCAATCTTTCGGAACAGGGTGCTCCGCTCAGGAGCGCCCCGCCGTCGACCGATGTTGGGCGCATGACATTCTCGGCGCCATGCAACGCGACATTCTATCCAGCCTGCGCCGAGGTGCCGGACGCGTGGCGCGCGTCGCCGGCGTGGGCGTATTGATGCTGACCGGCACCACCCTCGCTACGGAGACCGCGCAGGCCCAGTCTTGGTTCGAGCCCGTTTCCGATGTAAGCAGCTTCAAGCTCAGCCTGCGGGACGACAACACCAGCGACATCCCGGCCGGTGATGCCGTGAACGGAAACCTGACCAAGATCAACCTGTCGTCCCTCGCCGCGACCGGTGGGTATGCCAAGAGCGGCCTGTGCTTCCCCGAGCCGTTCCATCCCGGTGCCGGCGCCAACGGCTTCTGCTGGAACAACTCCGTCGACGACAGCGGCTCGGACCGCAAGGCTCCCCAGGGGATCTCCTTGCCCCACACCGAGACAACGGACGGGGTGTGGGGCGGCCGGAAGTGGCAGGTCGTCTCCTGGCACGGTGCCGAGCGGGACGCGTCGAACAACCCCAGCGTCGACACTGCCTACCCCTACGGGAACTACGCGAAGCTGCGATTCATCGACCGTGGTTCCGCGCCTCCGCGATACTTCGACGTCTTTCTGGGCAGGCTGGCCGCGGACGGTACGGTCACCCCGTCAAACGGCACACACGGCGACAGTGTGGTCTGGTACAAGAACAACCTGCTTGTGGGTAGCGGGCAGCATCTCGAAGTCTTCCGCCTGGAGGACCTCATGGTCACGAGCGGGCTCAACAAACCCAAGGGGCTCGACTACTTCCTGCCGCGGGCCTACCGCTATTCGACCACACCGATCGGCGACACCGACAACTGCGGAACCCAGACGGACAACGAGCCGTGCCTGACCTCGCTCAGCCTTGACCGCACCAACGACGCCCTCCTGTCCTCCGAGTGGGTCACCAAGTCCAGCGCCCATCCCGGCCGAATAGTCCGGTGGCCGTTCGACCTCTCCACCGGCCTGCCGAAGAACGGTGTCTCCGCCCTGGGCGCGTGGCTCTCGCCGATCAGGAGCATGCAGGGCGTCATCAACATCCAGGGCACCTTCTACGTCAGCGGGCTCTGCCCCGGCAGTTTCCAGACCGGATACCGGGAGTCCGCATGTGTCCACAAGGGCGCACCCGGCGGTTATCCGAGCGTCGTGACGGCCGTCCCAGACATGACGCAGAACCTCGACTACGACTCGTCCACCGGGCGTATCCACGGAGTGAACGAGGTCGAGCAGGCCGGCGAGGTCCTGCCCCAGCGTCTCGTCTTCGACTTCGACCCGACTCCGTCCTCCGTCACGCCCGTCCGGTTCCGGAACGTCAACAGCGGTAAATGCCTGCTCCCTTACGGCGGCAGCCTCAACGACGGCGCTGACGTCGTCCAGTGGACCTGCCAGGACAACACGGCCGAGAGTTGGTACTGGGTCGGGAACACCATCCGCCACTTCCACAGCAAGAAGTGTCTGACCGTGTACGGCGGCAGTACCTCCAACGGCGCCGTGCTGAACGAGTGGACGTGCAACGGCAGCGCCGCGCAGAGCTGGACCAGGGAAACGGGGACCGCCGGCGGAGCCGTCCTCCGCAACGGCGGCAGCAATCTTTGCATGACCATCTACGGCGGCAGCGTGGATGACAACGCCGTCGCCACCCAGTGGTCCTGCCAGGCAGGCAACGTCGCCCACAACTGGATTGGCTACACCCCCTGAGGGCCGACCTTCCCCACCTCCGTCGGGGTGGGGGAGGAAGCCCCGCTGCGGTCTGTTCGTGTCGGCATGAGTCCCTGGCGCAGCTCACCCCATGACAGTGAGGAGCGATGTCTGCCACGGCGCGAGCGCCGCCACGTGTCCGCGTACAGCACGGGGAGTTCTGGGCATTCCGGGGCCCCGCCGAGGCGGACCGTCAGGCCAGCCGCCGAACGCACATAGCCCGCACTCCGATGGCCTGTCGACGGGCCAACGATCGGGCTTCGTCGGCGACCCTTGCCTCGTGTCCCACCCTGGCCGCTTGGGTTCGAACACCATCCTCTCATTTGGCGAGTCGGCGGTAGCAGATGAGGGTGCAGGCGAGGCTGGGGAAGGCTAGGAAGTGCTCGGTCTTGCGTTGGGAGCGGTGGTGGAGTCGGCGGCAGCCGGTGAGCCAGGACATGGCCCGTTCGATGGTCGAGCGACGTCTACCGAGTTGCTGTGATGTCTTGACGCCCTTGCGGGCGATGCAGTGCCGGATTCCTCGCTGTGTCAGCCATTGGCCATAGGTGACGGTAGTCGTAGCCTTTGTCGGTGTGGAGCTTTGCGGGCCTTCGCCGACGAGGGCCGCGGCGGGCTGTCGTGGATGTTGGCACCTGGGATACCGACGGACAGGGGCAGATCGGTCCGCTCTGCGGCTTGGTCATGACCTGTCACACGACCGGACGGTTGGCGGCCGTGTACTCGTCCGCAACGGTGAAGACGCCGGCACAGCACGGGCATTCTGCTTCACCGAAGAGGTGGGCGATCCCGTTGGCGAGCACCTCCTGTCCATCACGGATCGTGGTGTCATGCATCCACCGGCCTGTTCCGGTGAGCTCCTCGGCGTCCGCCGGCCACAGGTCCCGTCGCATCCGCTCACCCCCGTCCCACACCTCCGTATAGCACCCGAAGTCGCCGATGGCGATCGTCACTTCCACGCCGCAATGGGGACAGTCCACATGATGGATGTCGTCCTCGAAGCCCTCCAGGGCGTTCGCCCAGTGGTACTCCTCCTTGACGGCCAGCAGGGCACGGAAGGACGCAAGGTAGTCATCCGGCCTCGACCGCAGGTGCCGGTCCAGCACCGCACCGAACTCCGCGATCGCGCCGGCGCAGTCCGCCAGCAGATCGTCACAGTCGTGCCGCCCGGCCGCCCGCTCCAAGATCCTCCCGGCCAGGCGGCGTGCCTCCGCGTTGCGTGGCGCAAGGCACACCAGGCGCGGCAGGGCAGCGAAGCCGGCGGGCGACACCAGGTCGTGCTCAAGCACGAGCCGCCATCCCAGCTCCTGCCACGCTTCCGCGTCGTCCTGGCGCTCCACCCGCTCCAACAGCTCTGGAACGCGATCAACGTCGAACCAGCAGTCGCGCATCTGTGCCCAGTTCACCACCTGGGCATTGAACCCTCTTGCGGCGGCCAGGGGCGATTCCGTACTACCACCTCTGTTATGGTGGCGTCTCCGAGCGACCCGTCGGACAGGGGCTTGCCGAGTACGGTGTCGAAGACGCTCGACCCCCGTTGACAAGCACCTCGACCCGCACCCGCCGGCTCTGCCCGACTGGGAGAAGCGCGTCGCTCCGGCCGACGCACGCGTGGCCGCGCCCCGCGACCAGCTCAAGCTCCGCGGCTCGGGCGATGCGGTCGCCTTCACCGCGTGCACCGCCGCGCGCATCGGCGACGTCTCGGGCTGCCGCGTCGGAGACATCGACACCACCGAGTGGGTCTGGAGTACGAGGCCAGACCACGCGCAAGCGGGCCCGGAGGGTTCCCGTCAGCGAGGAGATCCGCCCTCGACGCGGCCAAGGACGCCCGTCCCCAACCGGTCCCCGAGAACGGTCGAGGGCCGGTCTCGGATAGCTCCGAAACCGGCCCTGACCTGCGACTGTCTCCAGTCGGGACGACAGGATTTGAACCTGCGACCCCTTGACCCCCAGTCAAGTGCGCTACCAAGCTGCGCCACGTCCCGATCCGCTCTCCCGCAGCGGTGCCGCGTGATCACGTGAGGAGTACTTTACCGCACGTCGGAGGCCTGATCGACGCGCCCGGGGGCCCGGGCGGGACAATGGGCGGATGAGCAGTGCATCCGGAAACGGTACGGCCGGCGGCGCCCGTGGGGGCCGCCGGGACCGCGACGAGGAGGGGCGGGCGCGCAACGCCCGGCCGCGGGACGGGCTGGGGCGTCCGCTGCCGTACGGGGCCGAGGGCGTGGACCGTCAGCCGGAGGGGGTGGTCCGCACGCCCGCCGGCACGGTGGCCGAGGCGCAGGCGCTGCTGGACGCCGGCCGGCCGTTCCACGCGCACGAGGTGTTCGAGGACGCCTGGAAGTCGGGCCCCGAGGAGGAACGCCGGCTCTGGCGGGGGCTGGCCCAGACGGCGGTGGGCCTGACCCACGCGGCCCGCGGCAACCTCACCGGCGGCGCCCGGCTGCTGCGGCGCGGGGCCGGTCATGTGGAGGAGTGGTGCCGTGGGGCGGAGCGGGACGGTGTCCACGGCATGGACCTGACGGCGGTGGTCGCGTGGGCCCGCGCCCTGGCGGACGACGTGGAGGAGGCGCGGGAGCCCCTGGACCCCCGCGCCCACGCCCCGCACCTGCGTAGCCACTGAGCAGGTAGGGCCCCGCGGCGCGTTCCCGGTGCCGCGCGTTCCGCCCGTCCCGCTCCTCCCGCTCCGCCAGGCGGGAGCCGTCACCGCAGGAGCAGTTGGAGGGCTCCCAGGACGGTGGCGGCGATGACGAGTTGCTCGAACAGCCGCTGGTTGATGCGGTCGACCGCCCAGCGGCCGAGCAGCGCGCCGGGGATCACGAAGAGGACGAGGGCGGCGTCCAGCAGCAGCGCCTTGGTGTCGATGAGTCCCAGGCCCACGCTGAAGGGGACCTTGGCGACGTTGACGATCAGGAAGAAGAACGCCGAGGTGCCCAGGAAGCCGAACTTCCGGAAGCCGGCGGAGAGCAGGTACATCGACATGACCGGGCCGCCCGCGTTGGCGACCATGGTGGTGAAGCCTCCCAGCACTCCGTAGGAGCGGGCCTTGATCCGTCCGGCCCGGGTGACGACGGCGTCGGGGTCGTCCGCCCGGCCGGCGCGACGGGTCCGCCACACGGTGAGGCCGGTCATCAGCAGCAGCGTCAGGCCGATGGAGACGCGGACCGCGCCGTCGTCAGCCCACATCAGGAAGAGGGTGCCGAGGACGACGCCCACCGCCACGGCGGGGAACAGCCGCCAGAGGGTGGGCCAGTGGGCGTGCCGACGGTAGGTCACCACCGCCAGCACGTCGCCCGCGATCAGCACGGGGAGCAGCACGCCGACGGACTCGCGCGCCGGGAGCACGGCGGCGAACACCGCCAGGCTGACCGTGTTGGCGCCGCTGACCGAGGTCTTGGAGAAGCCGACGAGCAGGGTCGCGGCGGCGAGCGCGGCGAAGCCCCAGGGGCTGATGTTCCAGAGCGTCATCGTGTCCATGCGGAGACCGATGGTACGGGGAACGATCTTCGGCCGGAGCGGTGCCGTCGGGCCAGGTGCGGCACGGGGGCGCGGGCGGCGCCGACACGCGTCGTCTCGAACCGGGCGCCCGACTCCCGGTAGCGTTCCGATCACCGTCGTCGCGAGGAGCGCCCGTATGCCGATGCCGTCCGTCCGCCACCGGCCCACGCGCCGGGCCGTGCGCCTGCCCCTGGCCGTCGCCGCCTGTGCGGCGCTGCTGCTCTCGGGCTGCACCGGTGAGGATCTGGGCCCCGCGGAGGGGGCGGAGGACTCGGAGATCACGGGGCCGGTGGGCACCCGCCGGATCGTGGACGCGCACGGGCGGACGGTTGAGGTGCCGCTGGGCGCGCAGCGGGTGGTGACGCTCAGCCGGTCGACCTTGGACGCCGCGCTCGCGCTCGGCGTGGAGCCGTACGGGACGGCGGTGTTCGCCGAGGACGGGGGCCGGCCGCCGTCCTACCTGGCGGACCGGGCCGTGCCGGCGCGGGTGGTGGCCGAGGAGGGGGTGGTCCGGACGGGGCGGTTGAAGGAGCTGCAGCCGGACCTGATCCTGGTCGACGAGTCCACCCGCGCGGTGGACAGCCTGGCGGCGCTGCAGGCCGTGGCCCCGACGGTGGTGACCTCGACGGGCCGGTACGGCTGGAAGCAGGCGTTCACCGCGACGGCGGACGCCCTCAACATGGCCTCGGTCGCCCAGCAGGTGCTGGGCCAGTACGGCGCCGAACTCGCGGAGACGGCACGGGTGGTGGGGCCGCGGCTGGAGGGCACCCGCCGGGCGGTGGGCGTGGTGCGGTGGTCGGGCGACGAGCTGGTGCGGCCGGCGGCGGCCGACCATGTGCGCTCCACGCTGGAATCGCTGGGCCTGGGCCGCGCCCCCGGCAGGGGCACGGACGGCGACTGGGTGTTCTTCGGGGTACGCGGCGGCGGGCGGGAGGAGGCGGTGCAGGCGTTCTCCTCGGCGCGGGACCGTCCGGCGCTGGCCTCCCTCTCCGAGGCGGAGCGGCGGGACCGGGTGACGGTGGTGGACGGGTCGGCCTGGGAGGGGCCCGGCGGGCCCATCGCCGCGCGCACGGTGCTCCAGGACGTGCGGCGTGCGGTGGCCCCGTCCGGCTGAACGGGGCCACCGCCCGTTGACGCCGCCGCCCCGGCCCAGGACCTGCGCCGCGCCCCGGAGCCCCGCCGACTGCCGGCCGGGACCGCCGCCCCACGGCGTACGCGGCGCCGGAGTGGGTGAGGCGCGCGGCACCGGAGCGGACGCGTCGGGCGGCGGCCCGAGTTGGACAGGCGGCAGCACTAGCCGACGAAGCGGGCCGCAACCCCAGCCGGACAGGCGACAGCCCGAGCCGACGAAGCGGGCCGCAACCCCCAACCGAACAGGCGGCAACCCGAGTCGGCAAGGCGGGCGGCACCGGAGCCGGCCCGGGCGGCGGCACCGGCCCGGGCGGCGGCCCCGGGCCGGACGGCGGTGCCCCGGGTCAGGCGGAGGGGGCGCGGTCCAGGACGGCGTCGGCGATGTGCTCGGCGATGGCCATGGACGACGTCGCCGCGGGCGAGGGCGCATTGCGCACCGCGGTGACCGGGCCGAGGTGGTGGACGACGAAGTCGTCGACCAGCGACCCGTCACGACCCAGCGCCTGGGCCCGTACCCCCGCTCCCGCCCGCACCACGTCGCCCGCTCCGACGCCGGGGACGTACGCCTCGGCGGCCTTCATGTAGGCCCGGACCGACAGGGACCCCCGCATCTCGCGGGCGCCGGTGCGCCAGTGCTTCCGGGCCAGCCGCCAGGTGCCGGGGAAGGCGGCGACCCGGGCGAGCTCCCGCGGATCGACGTCGGTGAGTCGGTAGCCCTCGCGGGCGAAGGCGAGGACGGCGTTGGGGCCGACCTCCACGGAGCCGTCGACCCGCCGGGTGAAGTGGACTCCGAGGAACGGGTAGCGCGGGTCCGGCACCGGATAGACCAGGCCGCGCACCAGGCCGGCCTTCTCCGGCCGGATGGTCATGTACTCGCCGCGGAAGGGGACGATGCGCGGGTCGGCCCCGTCGCCGGCGAGCCGCGCCACCCGGTCGCTCTGCAGGCCCGCGCAGATCACCAGGCGGTCGACGTGGACCAGCGACTTGCCGTCCTGGGAGATCACCTCCACGGTGCCGTCGGCGCCCTCGCGGATCCGGCCTACGGGGAAACCGAGGCGGATCTCGCCCCCGGCGTTCTCGACGTCCTGGGCGAAGGAGCGGGCGACGGCCGTGTAGTCGGTGATCGCGGTGCGCGGGGAGTGGATCGCGGCGAGCCCGGCGGCGTGCGGCTCGACCTCGCGGATCGCCGCCCCGGGGATCTGCCGGACGCCGGGCACCCGGTTCTCCAGGGCGTTGGCGTACAGCGCCTCCAGCCGCGGGACCTCCTCGGGGGTGACGGCCACGACCAGCTTGCCGCACTCGTCGTAGGGCAGACCGCGGTCCTGGCAGTACTCCCGGAGCAGGGCCACGCCGCGGGTGCACAGGGTGGCCTTGAGGCTTCCGGGGCGGTAGTAGATCCCGGCGTGCACCACGCCGGAGTTGTGGCCGGTCTGGTGGACGGCGATCCGCCGCTCCTTGTCCAGCACCACGACCCGGGTGCCGGGGCGGCGCGCGGCGATCTCCCGCGCGGTGGCGAGGCCGACGATTCCGGCGCCCACGACGCCGATCGTTTCCTCGGGCATCGGCTCTCCTTCCTGACGGCCCGGTGCGACGGTCCGGTACGACGGTCCGGTGCGGTCCGGGGACCTCGGACGATCCTCTCCCGACAGGGGGCGGAGGGGGAAGATCGCCGAAGCGCCGCGGCGCACGCCCCTCCACGTACCCCGTGCCGCGCGCCCCTCCCCCTTCCTTTGCGCGTGCCCGTGCCGGTGCCCGTGCCCGCGTCCTGGCGGGTGGGCGCGGTGAGGCGTCCGCCTGCCGTTGTCTCAGTCCACCGGCGGGGTGCCGTGGGTGTGGAAGGACTCGATGGTCCTGAGGCCCCATGCCTGGCCCTTGGCGCGCTCCGCCTCGGTCCAGGTGATCAGCGGCCAGTCGGGGGCGAGCACCAGCCGGGTGAGCGGGTTGCACAGCTCGATCCGGTTGCCGCCGGGCTCGTAGACGTAGAGGAAGAACGTCTGCTGGATGGCGTGCTTGTGCGGGCCGGTCTCGATGAACACGTCGTTGTCGAGGCACAGGTCGGCCGCCCGGAGGATGTCCTCACGGGTGTCGGTGGCGAAGGCGATGTGGTGCAGCCGCCCGGTGGACCCGGTCCGGTCGGAGGTGTGGACGAGGTCGTACGACTTGTCGGTGAAGGTCAGCCACTTCGCGCCGATGGTGCCGTCGTCGAGCTGGATCTGCTCGGTCGGCCGGGCCCCGAGCACGTGCTGGACGTGGTCGGCGTTGGCGGCGACGTCCCGGGCCAGGAAGTTGACGTGGTCCAGCCGCCGCACGCCCACGCCCTGGCGGGGCTTGGCCTGCGGCTGGTTCTTCAGCCCGGGCCTCAGTTCCGGCGGCGCCTGGTACCACTCGGTCTCGTAGTACAGGGCCAGCTCGTGGTCGTCCCGGTCGGTGGTGACGTACATCGGGCCGATGCCCGGCTCGTCCTCGACCCACCGGCCGTCCAGGCCGGCCTCCTGGGTCGCCGCGACCCGGCGCCGGAGGGCCTCCTCGCTGGAGCCGCGCAGCGAGGTGCGCCGCACGCCGGGCTTGTCGGCCGCGGTCAGCACGAGGCTGTGGTGCTCGTAGTCGTCGAAGGTGCGCAGGTAGACGGAGTCGCCGGAGCGGCCGTTCTCGGTGAGTCCGAGGATCTCGGTGAAGAACCGGGCGCTGCGTTCGACGTCGGGGGTGAGCAGTTCGACGTGCCCGAGGTGGGCGATGTCTCCCAGCGGCGGAGTCATGGTCCGTCTCCTTACGCGTGACGTGCGGGGGTGGCCGCGGTTCCGGCGGGGCGGGGGAAGACCGTGCCGTCGAAGATCTTGCGGGCGGTGCGGACCACCGCGGTGCGGCGGGCGGCCGGCGGGGAGCCGTGGGTGCCCTGGTCGACGGCGGACTCGAGGTCGAAGAAGCCGGTGGGGTGTTCGATGCGCACCCGGTCGCCCTGGTCCGGGAGGCGGGCGATGCCCTCGCCGACGGATCCCGCGAGCCGGATCCCGGCGGCCACGCCGGCGGCGCCCAGGACGCCGATGGAGGTGTGGCAGCGCACGGGGATGAAGGTGCGGGTGGTGACGGCCCCCTGGTCGGAGCGGGGCGGGGCCAGCAGCGTCAGCTTGGGCACGGTGGTGTGCTCGACGTCGCCGAGGCCCATCAGGTGGCCGGCGGCCAGCCGGATCTCGCGCAGCCGCGCGGCGAGTTCCCGGTCGGCCTCGAGTTCGGCGGGGCTCTCGTAGCCGGTGAGGCCCAGGTCGGCCGCGGCCATCAGGACCGTCGGCATGCCGTTGTCGACGCAGGTGGCGCGAACGCCGGCGATCTCGTCGCGGACCTGCCCGGTCGGCAGCAGCGGACCGGCGCCGGGCGGGAAGTCGACGACGACGGGGGCGGCGGCGCCGGGCACGCCGGATATCTCCGCGTCGCCGGCGTAGGAGACCCGGCCGCCGGGGGTGGGCACCCGGGCGACGGCGTGGTCGCCGCTGTTCACCATGCGGATGCGGACGGCGGTGGTGCCCTCCCCTCCGCCCTCCCCCGCCGGGACCAGGCCGCGCTCGACGGCGAAGGGGCCCACCCCGGCCAGCAGGTTCCCGCAGTTCTGGCGGTCGGAGACCTCGGCGGCGTCCACCGCGACCTGGAGGAAGAGGTAGTCGACGTCCGCGGCGGGGTCGGTGGAGGGCGCGACCACGGCAACCTTGCTGGCGAGCGGATGACCGCCGCCGAGCCCGTCGATCTGCCGGGGGTCCGGGCTGCCCATCACCCGCAGCAACAGGTCGTCCCGCTCGGCGGGATCCGCCGGCAGGTCCGCCGCGAGGAAGTAGGCGCCCTTCGAGGTGCCGCCGCGCATCAGCATGCAGCGGACCTCGTCGTACCGGCGGGTCATGGTCCAGCCTCCTTGGACAGGTTGCGGACGCCCTCCCGCCGGGGCGATCACTCGCGCAGCGCGGCGATCACACTCGTGAGATGGGCGCGGACGGCCTGGTCGGCCGCCTCGGGGTCCCTGGCCGTCACCGCGTCGATGATGGCCAGGTGCTCGGGCAGGGACTGCTGCGGCCGCCCCGGCCGCAGCGCCAACTGGAAGCGGTGGCGCACCAGTTGGCCGTTCAGGCGCTCCAGGAGCTCGTGGGCGACGCTCTGCCCGGAGTACTCCCTGAGCAGGGAGTGCAGCTCGCGGTTGAGCTGCGAGTAGGTCATCGCCTCGCCCTGGGCCACCGCCTCGGACATGTCGGCGCCCAGCCGGCGGAGCCGGTCGAGCTGTTCCTCGGTGGCCGCGAGGGCCGCCTTGGCCGCGCACAGTCCTTCCAGGACCATGCGGCACTCGGTGATGGCGACCGCCTCCTCGACGCTCACCACCCGCACCCGAGACCCGCGGTTGCGGATCCGTTCGACCAGTCCCTCGGCCGCCAGATCGATGAGGGCGGCCCGAATGCTCGCGCGGGTGACACCGAACTGCTCGGCGAGCTCGTTCTCCACCAGCCGCTGGGCCGGGACCATGTCACCGCGCAGGATCGCGTCCCGCAGCAGCTTCGCGGCACGCTGCTTGGCCTGTTCGCCGGTGCCCGGCCGAGCGCTCGGCTCCATGTGCCCTCCCTGAGTGCGAGTCGACCGTAGAGCCCGCCCGACCGCATTGTCAACAATTTTGTTTGCACTGAGTTCCGGCCCCTCGTGCGGGGTTCCTCGGCTGTGCCATCCCCCTGGACGGACCAAGGAAAGTATGATCGCCAGCGTGTCTGACATGACCGAAACCACGCCCGGTTGGCTGACCACCGACGAACTCGAACTCGCACGCGCCCGGATGCCGATCCTGTACGTCGAGGCGGTGCCCGTGCGCGTCGACGACAGCGGGGAGGTCACCAGCGTCGGGCTGCTGCTGCGCATCGGCCCGGACGGAGCGGTGACCCGCTCCCTGGTCTCCGGCCGCGTCCTCCATCACGAACGGGTCCGGGACGCGCTCCTGCGGCACCTCGAGAAGGACCTCGGCCCGGTGGCCCTCCCCCGGGTGCCGGCCTCGCTGCAGCCGTTCACCGTCGCGGAGTACTTCCCCACCCAGGGCGTCACGCCGTTCCACGACCCGCGGCAGCACGCGGTGTCGCTCGCGTACGTCGTCCCCGTCGCCGGCGACTGCAGACCCCGGCAGGACGCCCTGGACCTGGTCTGGTTCAGCCCTCAGGAGGCCGCGTCGCCACTGGTGCAGAACGAGATGCCGGGCGGCCACGGCGTCCTCCTCAAGCAGGCGCTGGCCCACATCGGCTGCGTCGGCTGAGCGGGTCCGGGCTCGCGGGGCCGGCGTCCCCTCGACCCTTCTGAGCTCGGCGTTCCCCGTTTTCGGGCAGGCGCGGCGGGTACCCGCCTGCTGCGCCGAGCCCGCCCGGCCGGGAGTCGGGCGGGCGCCCGGAATCTCGAGGATGGGAGCGAACATGGCGGGATCCGAGAGCCCCGACGAAGAGCGGAACGACGCCGAGGAGCGGGAGGCCGGGACGCCGGACCGGGGTCCCGGCGCGCACTCCGGGCTGGAGCAGGAGGCGCAGGAGCGCGTCGTCCCCGGCACGGCGAGCGCCACCGAGGGTTACAGCGGCGGCGGCACCGGCGCCGGCGAGCCCCTGAAGGGCGTCGAGGACGAGGACGCCGCGGAGGACGGGAAGGACTCCGACTCATGAGACCTGGGCAGGGCCCTCACGCCCACGGCCGGGACACCTCGAGCGAAGGTGTCCCGGCCGTGGCGTGCGTACCGGGCTCGCCACGGCCGGGACGGCGCCCCGCCCGGAGCCGGCGGACGCGGCTGGGTAGGCGGACGCGGCCGGAAACCGCTTGCTCCGCCGTGTGCCGGGGCCCCGGGACGACGGGCGGGCCGGGGACTCCGGGAGCCGCGTTTCCGGCGGTCAGGCTTCCGGTTGGCGGGGTCCGGACGGCCTGCGTGGTCGCGGACGTCCGGTGCGGCGACCGATGGCAATGTGGCCGAAAGGCGGCGTGGGACCCACCGGCCGGGGCGGGTGGCGGCGCGTGTCGCTGCGCGTTCCCCGCGGGAGGGGCCGCGGCGGCGTTCGCGCCGAGGCGGGAAATCGCCGTCGATGACAAGGAGTGACAGTCCGCCCCCTCATCGTGGCCGGTTCGTTGTTGTAGCGTGGCCGCCCTGACTCAGGTCGTGGGGGGGACCGTTGAATCAGTTCGTCTTCCGCATGCTGGGGCCCTTGGTCGTCCAGGCCGACGGGAACTCCCTGCGCATCAAGGGCAGGCGGCAGTCCACGGTGCTGGCGATGCTGCTGCTGTCCGCGGACCGGACCGTGTCCGTCGACACCCTCGTGGACGCCGTCTGGCCGGACGACCCTCCGGCGACCGCGCGCAACCAGATCGCCATCTGCGTCGCGACCCTGCGCAAGACCTTCAAGGAGGCCGGCGAGACCGACCTGGTCCGCACCTCTCCGCCGGGGTACGTGCTGGTGAGCGGCGACCACCGCATCGACGTCGTGGAGTTCCTGCGGCAGGCCGAACGCGGGCGGGACGCCGCACGGCACGGGCGGGCGGACGAGGCCTGCCGGCTGCTGGAGGAGGCCCTGAGCAAGTGGCGCGGCCCGGCCCTGGACGAACTGCCGGGCGAACGCATCGAGGCGGAGGCCGCGCGGCTGGAGCAGTTACGGCTCGACCTCATGGAGGAGCGCGCCGGGCTGATGCTGGAGCTGGGGCGCCACCGGGTCCTGACCGGGGAACTGGGCGAGCTGGTCGCCCGGCATCCGCTCCGCGAGCAGTCGCGCGAGCATCTGATGCTGGCGCTGTACCGCTCCGGGCAGCGCGCCGAGGCGCTGGAGGCCTTCCGCCGGGGCCGGCGGCTGCTCAACGACGAACTGGGCATCGATCCCGGCCCCGGACTCCAGCAGTTGCACGACCTGATCCTGCGGGACTCGCCGGAACTGACCCGGCCGCCCACCGTGGCGCCGGACGGCCCGGCGGCCTCGGTGGGCCCGGTGGGCGGGGTCGAGGCGGCACCGGCCCAGCTTCCCGCGGACGTCCGGCGGTTCACCGGGCGGCAGGAGGAACTCGGCGCCCTGGACCGGCTGTTGAAGGAGCCGTACCGGCCGCACGCGCCCGCGGTGGCGACGATCGCCGGCGTCGGCGGGGTCGGCAAGACGGCGCTGGCGGTCCACTGGGCGAGCCAGGCCGCCGACCGCTTCCCCGACGGCCAGCTCTTCGCCGACCTGCGCGGCTACGACGAGGGCTCCCCACCGGTCTCCCCCGCCGCCGTCCTGGACCGCTTCCTGCGCGCCCTGGGCGTGCCCGCCCCGCACATCCCGGAGGACGCCGACGAGCGGGGCGCCCTGTTCCGCAGCATGCTCAGCACCCGCCGGACACTCATCGTCCTCGACAACGTGCGGTCGTTCACCCAGCTGAGACCCCTGCTCCCGGGCGGCGGCCGCAGCGTCGTGCTCGCCACCGGGCGTGAGGCGCTGGACGACCTGACTGGGGACTACACGGCGCTGCGGATCAGACTGGGCGTCCTGGCGCCGACCGAGGCGACGACCCTGCTGACGAAGATCGCCGGGGCGGAGCGCTTCGGCAGCGACCCGGTGGCCCTGGAGCAGCTGAGCGCGCTGTGCGACTGCCTGCCGCTGGCGCTGCGGATCGCCGGGGCGCGGCTGGCCGCCAAACCCGGCCTGACGGTGCGGGGGCTGGTGGAACGGCTGCGGGACCAGCGGCGGCGGCTGGACGAGCTGAGTCCGGAGGAGGGCGGGGTGCGGGCCGGTTTCCGGCTGACGTACCGCGACCTCACGCCGGACGCGGCGCGGATGTACCGCCGGCTCGGACTGATGCGCACCGCGGACTTCGCGGCCTGGGTGGCCGCGGCCACGGTGGGCACCGACCTGTGGCACGCCGAGGAGCTGCTGGACCAGCTCGTGGACGCGCAGTTGCTGGAGGTGATCGAGCCGGTGCCGGGCCGGGCGGCCCGCTACCGGTTCCAGGACCTGCTCCAGCTCTTCGCCCGTGAGCGCGCGGAGGCCGACGAGACGCCGCGGGAGTGCGACGAGGCGCTCGAGCGGGTCTTCGGCGTCTGGCTGTGGCTGGCCGAGGAGGCGCACCGGCGGCTGAACGGGAACGCGTTCCCCGTCGGCCGTCCCGCGGAGCCGGCTCCGGAGTACCTGAGGGAGGGGGCGCAGGAGCTGCTGGCAGCGCCGCTGGACTGGTTCGACTCCGAACGCGGTCCCCTCACCGACACGGTGGTGCACGCGGCCGGCACCGGTCGGGCGCGGTACGCCTGGGCGCTGACCGAGGCAGCGGTGCCGCACTTCGAGACCCGCAACTACCTGGAGGACTGGCAGCGTTGCGCGGACGCGGCGCTGTCCGCCGCGCGCCGCGCCGGTGACCGGACCGGTGAGGCCACCATGCTGCGGCTGCTGGGCTCGCTCGCCATCTACCAGCGGCGCTACGAGCAGGCCGAGGGCTGGAACATGGCCGCGCTGCGCCTGCTGAAGGGGACCGGCGACCTCCACGGGGCGGCCCTGGCCGAGCGGAACCTGGCCATGTGCGCGCGGTTCCAGGGCGACTGGGAGCGGGCCCTGGAGTCCTGCCGGGCCGCGCTGCACGGGTTCTCCCGAACCGGCGACATCCGCAACCAGGCCCATCTGCTCGGCTACCTGGCCCAGATCGAGCTGGACCGCGGCGAGACCGAGCAGGCGCTGCCGCTCGCCGTGGAGGCGGTGGAGCTGAGCCGGCGGGCCGGTTCGGTCCGGGCGGAGACCCAGGGCGTCTACCGGCTCGCCGAGGTGCGGCTGCGGGCGGGGGAACCGGAGGAGGCCGCCGAGTCCTTCCGTGAGGTGCTGCGTCTGGCCCGCAAGGAGGGCGACCGGGTCGGTGAGGCCCACGCGCTGCGCGGGCTGGGCGAGGCCCAGTGGAGCCTGGGCCGGGCGGCGGCCGCCGGACACACGCTGCGGCAGGCGCTGGAGATCACCAAGGAGCTGGCCGACCGCTTCCTGTACGCCCGGGTGGAGACCGACCTGGGATGCGTGGACGCGGTGGCGGGCGACCACGCGGCGGCCGCCGAGAGGTTCGAGCGGGCCCTGGACGTGCTCGGGGAGGTGGGCGCGCAGCCCTGGCGGACCCGGGTGCTGGCGCTCCTGGCCGCGGTGCGGGACGCGGACACGCGGACGGAACGTTCCTTCACGCCGGGCGAGTTGCGGCACCTGCTCACGGGCGGGGCCGGCCCGGCGGAGGAGTGAGGCAGGCCGCCGCCGGCGGGCGTGCCCCGGCCGGGCGTGCCCCGGTCGGGGCGGCCGGCGTCCTCAGCTGCGCCCGGCGCCACCGCTGCCCCGGTGGGATCAGTCGCCGATCCGTTCCGTCGTGAGGGTGAATCCGGCGGCGCGCAGGCGTCCGGTGAGGGCGTCGGGCATGGCGGTGGCCGGGGTCAGGACGCCGGCGGTCGCGGGGAGGCGCGGTCCGTCGAGGGCGAGGGCGAGTCCGCTCTCGCCGAGCATCACCGCCGTGGCCTGGTAGCCGGGGTCACCCTGCGCGGCGCACAGGGCCCGGTAGCGGGCCCCGGTGGTGGTGCGGGTGACGGTGGTCATGGTGAAGTGCCCGTCGGCGCGGGCCTGTTCGTCCGGCCCGGTGCCGGGCGCGGGCGCGATGCGGCGCAGCGCCTTCAGCCCCGCTCCCCGGGCGACGAGGGGTCCCAGCGTCTGGTAGGCCACCATCGCCGCGGCGACCCCGGCCGCCAGGACCGGCGCCGTCCGGGACCTGCCGGTGGACATGACCTCGCGGTAGCGGAAGTCCGGCCCGTAGGCCCCGTCGAGCAGGGCGGCGCTGCGGCGCACGATCTTCGTGTTGTGCGAGGCCATGATGAAGGTCGTCACCCATCCGGACAGGCTCGGGTCCACCGTCCGGGCCCGGCGCAGTGCGTGGTCCCGCTGGGGTCCGAGGCCGGGTTCGCGCGCACGGTCGGGGCTGAGGGCGTAGGGGTCGGCGAGGACCCGCCCCAGGGTCCGGTCGCGGGCGACGGTCTCCAGCTGGGTGATGCCGGAGTCGACGGTGCCGCCGCTCATCCCGCCCTTGAGCGCCGCGACGAGGGTGGTGCCGGTCATCAGGCCGGCGTCGTCGTCCCGCAGCCGGCGGTGGAGGAGGTAGGCGTTCAGGTCGGAGGGGACCGAGTCGAACCCGCAGGAGTGGACGATCTTCGCACCGGACCGGGCGGCGACGTCGTGGAACCGGTCGACGCAGTCCCGGACGAAGAGCGGCTCCCCCGTGAGGTCCGCGTAGTGGGTCCCCGCCTCGGCACAGGCCTCCACCAGGGGCAGGCCGTGGCGCGCGTAGGGGCCCACCGTGGTGACGACGACGGTGGTCCGCCGTGCCATCGCCGCCAGGTCGGCGGGGCTGCCCGCGTCCGCGACGACGGTCGTCCAGCCGCCGGCGCCGTCGCCGAGGTCGTCCAGGACGGCGCGCAGCTTCTCCGGTGAACGCCCCGCCAACGCGATCCGGGTACCGGCGGGGGCGGCGCCGGCCAGGTACCGGGCGGTGAGCGCCCCGACGAAACCGGTGGCGCCGAACAGCACCAGGTCGAACTCGCGCCCGCTCATCCGGTGAACTCCGTTCCCTCTGTCCCTCCCGCGGCGGTCCGCGGCGGATCCTCCGCCACGGAGCCTTCCACGGAACGGCGGCTCCTGGACACCCCGGCGGCCCCGGCGAGATCGCGTCGGCGGCCGCCCCTGCGCGGGAAGGTCACGGCCGGGTGCCGGCGGACGGGTTCGTCGACGCCTTCGTGAGCATGGTCGAAGAGCTGCTCTCCGAGCAGGGAGCGGACGGGTACCGCAGGCACTGGGGCCACCCGTTCCCCGCTGAGGAGTGGGACGGGCTGCCGCAGGCGTGCGCCGCCCGCTGAGCGGACGCCGGAGCCGCGGCCGGTGGAACGCGGAAGGTCCGCCCCCGTGCCGGGCGGACCTTCCCCGGTGGAACCGGCCCCGGGGGGGAAGCCCCCCGGCCAGTGGGCCGGTAAGGCCGGGTGGTTTTCGAGGGGGGTTTGGAAACCCCACC